>CAJKPX010000037.1 GCA_905201895.1 uncultured Eubacteriales bacterium
ATTGATTTTCCCAAGATTTATGGCGGGCGATCAATGATCGCCCCTACTTTTCAACGCAAGTGATTCTTCAAAGCCTCCTCTGTGCAAGGGGAAGAAATTTGCAAGCAAATTAGACCGCGACATCGGTGGAAGGGTTGTTTTTCCCGTCATGACCGTTTGCAAACACCCCTACCGTCACCTGCATCGGCGGTCACCGTCTTCCCTTCTATATGGGGATTCCTATGAAAGGCAGAATTTCCCGTCCACGCCGCCTCTGTCACCCTTCGTCCGCCTCTCGCATACAATACCTCTGATGGGAGGGATGCGAATGCTGCGAGCTTTGTTTGAGTCCTGTCTCCATGCCGACTACCAAAAGAACGCGCTTGGCGGCAGCTGGGCATTTGAACGCGAAGGAGACGCGCTTTTTTTATACTTTGAGCACAGCAACGGCGTGCTTGATTGGCTGCATAACCTGCAATTTTCAGCGGTGCCCTACCGTGACATGCAACCGAATTGGGAATGTCACGCAGGCTTTCTGCGCGTGTGGAAAAGTGTGCGACCGCATCTCGAGGCGCTCATTGCCGACCCCACTGTGCAAGAGGTCACGGTTGTGGGCTACAGTCACGGTGCCGCACTCGCGGTGCTCTGCCACGAATGGGTCTGGTTTCACCGCCCCGATCTGCGCGAGCGTCTGCGCGGTTTTGGCTTTGGGTGTCCGCGCGTGCTCTTTGGATGTGTACCGCCCGAGCTTGCCCTGCGATGGGACCGCTTCTGCGTGGTGCGCAACCTCGACGATCTTGTCACACATCTGCCGCCCCGCTCGCTCGGCTTTTGCCACGTGGGTAATCTGATCACGGTGGGCGCTCCCGATCGCTACACCCCGATTGACGCACACAAACCCGAAAGCTATCTTGCCGAGCTGACGTGAGAGAAAAATAAAAAACGAGCCAAACGCAGATTGCGTTTGGCTCATCCGTTTTTATATAAAAATTACCACTTGGTTTTCTTTTTGAGCACGTCATAAATGCCAACGAAGCTTTCATGACGCGATTTTGCGATCTCCCCGCTTCTCACGGCGTCCACGATCGCACAGCCCTGCTCCTTGGTGTGCGAGCATTTGGTGTAGCGGCAGGAGCCGATACGCGGAATGAACTCGCGGAAGGTCAGGGGCAGATCGTCCTTTTCAAAAAAGTCAAAGCGCTCGAAATCGAGCATGGTAAAGCCAGGAGTGTCGGCAAGAAAGCCGCAGTTCGACGCATCCGAGAGCGGATAGAGCTCAACGCGGCGCGTGGTGTTTTTTCCACGCTCAATGCGGTGGCTGAGCTCCCCCGTTTCGAGCATCAGCTTGGGAAACAGTGCATTGAGAATGGTAGATTTTCCAACACCCGACGCTCCCGAAAACGCCGCAATCCTGCCACCGAGGTTCTCATTGATGTATGCGCGAAGTGCCTCTCTGCCCTCCTCCATGCCCAGTCCCGTGCGGAAGGCTGCAAAGCCCGCGCGTCGGTAAAGCGTCTCAAGTTGCTCGGCAGCCTCGGGGTCCAGGTCGCTTTTGGTGACCACAATCACGGGCTCGATGCGATTGAACTCGGCAATCGAGATCAGCTTATCCACCGTGAACAGATCGGGCTCGGGCGCCGTGACGGCAAGGGTGACGAACATGAAATCAAGATTTGCCATGGGGGGGCGGATCAGGGCGTTTTTGCGCTCGCAGATGCGGTCGATCGAAATGCCTGCACCGTCGGTGGCGGGGGTCACAGTGCCGTCACACACCGAAAAGGAGCCCTCTCCATAGCCGACCTCCACACGGTCGCCCACAAGCAACGCGCCCTTGCGATGCAGATTTCCGCGTCCGCGTGCCACAACGGTCAGCCCGTCCAGCGGCATCGGCGCTCGGTCCTCGCACCGCTCCAGCTGCACCGTGAACAAGCCGCCCACGCCTCTGATCACCCGTCCATATCCCGTATACGTCATATTTTCTCAATGGGATATCCACAATCGGACGTCTCCCCTCCCCTTTCCAAAGCATCAAGGCTCTGCTTCTGTTTCCAATTGATTTTCGTCGGCTCCAATATAGAGCGTGATCGGTGTGCCACCGAGCACAAGCGTGCCCGCAGGATGGCTCTGCCGTATCACGCGAGCATCCCCTCCCGATGGAGAAAGCTCCACCGCCTCACCGAGCGAGAGACCCGACAGCCAAAGCTGCACCAGCGCCTCACTCCGAGTTAGACCGCGAAGCTCGGGCACACGCACGCTCTCTCGCGGAGCACCCACGCTCACCACAAGCGTCACCGCGGCGCCGATTGGCAGAACCGCTCCCGCACGCGGCTCCATATCAAACACCGTGCCCTCGGGGTATGCCCCCTCCACGCGGCGCACCAAAACGGCAAGCCCCAGCTCTCGCAGGCGACCCTCTGCCACGCGACCGTCCTCTCCCATCAGGTCAGGGACCGTGACGCTCTCCTCACCAAGGCTGACGGTAAGCAAGAGACGACAATGCGGATTTGCCTCGGTCAATTGCCTCCAGCTGCCTCCCTTTGGGCTTTGCGAGAGGATCACGCCTGCCGCCGCATTGGCATCGTGTCGGTATTCCACCTCAACCTCCGTCCAATCGGGAACCTCGAGCGTGTCCAGCATAGTGCCGCACAGATTGGGAATTTCCACCGAGGTCGAGCGAATTCCGCGCGGCAGAAAGAGACTGTCCCACACGGTCCAAGCCGTTGACAGAAGCAAGAGCAAGGAAAATAACGCTCCCCTCACCCATCGGCGATTGTTTTTTTTGTGTTTTGACGCATCCATAGCACAGACCCTCCTACAATCAATATGTAAGAAGGCGCTGCGGTCGGGTCAGGCAGGGTCGGTTGCCGTGTCCTTGGGATCGACTCCGTTCTTTTCCTTCATTGCCGCGCGTCGCAGCTGACCGCAGGAGGCATTGATATCCGATCCCAGCTTGCGGCGCACCGTGGCACGGATGCCCTTGGACTCCAACACACGCGCAAAGGCGGAAACGGCATCGCGCGAGGAATGCTTGAAGCCTGTTTCGTCGACCTCGTTGACGGGAATGAGGTTGACGTGGATCGGCATGGTCTCGGTGCGCGAGCGCAGCTTTGCGTTGAGCACGCGCGCCAGCTTCTGCGCGTTCTGCACCGAATCGTTCTTGCCCGCGATCAGAGTATATTCAAATGAAATACGCCGTCCCGTTTTGATAAAATAGGCGCGGCAGGCGTCGAGCAGGGCGTCAACACCCCAACGGCGGTTGATCGGCATGATCGCAGATCGCGTTTCATCGTCGGGGGCGTGCAGCGAGATCGAGAGCGTGATGGGAAGGTCCTCCTCCATCAGGCGCTCGATACCGTCCACCAGACCGCAGGTGGAGAGCGAGATGTGGCGGTAGCCGATGTTCAAACCGCTCTCCAGGTTGACCAGACGCAAAAAGCGCAGGACGTTTTCGTAGTTGTCAAGCGGCTCGCCAATGCCCATCATCACAATGTTGGATATCCGCTCACCCAGGTCCTTTTGCGCGGCAATTACCTGACCGAGCAGCTCGCCCGCACTCAAATCGCGTACGCGACCGCCAATGGTGGATGCGCAGAATTTGCAGCCCATGCGGCATCCGACCTGCGATGAAATGCAGATCGTGTTGCCGTGCTCATAGCGCATCACAACGCTCTCCACACAGTTTCCGTCGGCAAGCGCGAACAGATATTTCACGGTTCCGTCGAGCGCCGACACCAGCTTCTGCTCCACCTCGGGCAGATGCCAGGAAAAGCTTTCGCGGAGCTTTTCCTGCAATTTCTTGCCCAGATTGGTCATCGCATCGGGTGAGATACCCCGATGAAGCTGCGGAAAAATCTGTTTGGCGCGGTACTTCGCCTCGCCAACCGACAGTACCCAAGCCTCGAGCTCGTCGGGCATGAGGGAAAGCAGCTCTCTTTTTTCGGCAGATTCCATGTGATCTCCTTTTTCAGTATGTGTCAAAAGCGCATTTCCTTGCGCTGTCAATTTCTGTACGTTCGTTTTTTCAGACCCGCTCGAGCACCGCAAAATAGAATCCGTCGGTGCCGTCGACGTCGGGTCGGAGCGTGCGCTCCCGAAGCAAGCGGAGCTCGGGATGGCGCCGAAGCAGGCGTGCCACGTTTTCGCCGTTTTCTCTCGGCAGAAGCGTGCAGGTGGAATAGACCAGCCTACCGCCCACGCGCAAGTATCGGCAAGCACTCTCGGCAATCGCCAACTGAATATCGGGCAGAGCCTCGCTTCGTGCAGGGTCCTTATAGCGAAGCTCTGGCTTTTTGGCAAAGACACCAAAGCCGGAGCAGGGGACGTCGCAGAGCACGCGGTCGGCTTGTCCGAGCCACGCCTCGTTCGTGTCGCGCGCGTCTCTCGCCTCGGTCTCGAGGATCGAAATGCCGAGGCGCTCGGCGCCGCTCCGCACGAGTGAGAGCTTGTTGGCATGCAGGTCACATGCGATCACGCGTCCGCGGTTGTTCATGTCAATCGCCGCACCGAAGGACTTGGAGCCAGGGCAGGCACAGGCGTCGATCACGGTCATACCCTCGCGTGCGTCGAGTGCCTCCACGCAGAGCTGGGATGCCTCGTCCTGCACGAAAAAGTCGCCCTCCTCAAAGCCTGCAAGCGCGGCAACGGGTGCCGAGGGGAGTGTGATCCCCACGCGGCTCTCGGGAGACTCGGCGGCATCGAAGCCGTCGGCGCGCAAACGCTCGAGCAGCGCCTCTCGTGAGGTACGGAGCGTGTTGACACGGAGCGTGAGTGGCGGCTGCTTGGCAAAAGCCGCGAGGAGCTGCTCGGTCCCGTCAATGCCAAAGGCGTCAACAAAGGTCTCGCAGATCGCGGGCGCAAAGGAATACGCCGCCGAAAGATAAGCGATCGGCTCGCACGCACGGTCGGGGAGCGCAATCTTCTTCCCCGCACGCAAAAAAGCGCGCAGAATGGCGTTGACGAAGCCTCGCGTGCGCCGCCCTGCCAACGAGACCGTTTCATTGACGGCGGCATGGTCGGGGATGCGATCAAGATAAGCAAGCTGATAGAGCCCCATGCGCAAAAGATTGCGCGTTTCGAGGTCGATCGCGTCCGGAGTGCGGTCACAGAGTGACGCAATCCAATAATCAAGCGTCAGGCGACGCTCCAGAACACCGTAAACAAGCACGGTCAAAAGTCCCCGATCGGCATCCGAGCAGGGGGTGCGCCGAAGCGCGGTGTCGAGTGCAATGTTGGAATAACGCTCGGCACTCTCGCATTGATTCAGAATATCGAGCGCAAGCTTGCGAACTGTCATAGAATACCGTTGTGCGCGGGCTCCCTTTTTTCGGGGGATCTCCCGCGCACCCTCTCGTAATTTGGTGTGTTGACGCTTCGGGGGCGGTTCCGCTCACCGCCTGCGGTTGTTTGCGATCACGAGCAAGCGGAGCAACGAGAGCAGCGACGTAGCAAGTGCCGCCACGTAGGTCATTGCCGCAGCCGAGAGCACCTTGCGCGCCGCAGGGAGCTCATCCTCATAGAGCAGACCACAATCGCGCATGCCCTCCATCGCGCGGCGCGAGGCGTTGAACTCCACGGGCAGCGTGACGAGCTGAAAGAGCGTTGCGAGCGAGAAGCAGGCAATGCCGATGAGCATAAAGATATATCCGAAATCCCCCGCGAACAAAAGACCGATCAGAAAGAGCGGCATGGCGAGACCCGAGCCGATGTTGCAGATCGGAACAAGGCTCATGCGAATGTGAAGCGGCGCATAGGAGCGCGCGTGCTGAAGGGCGTGTCCCGCCTCGTGGCAGGCAACGCCAACCGCTGCGGCACTGTTGGAATCGTGCACGCTCTGCGAAAGATAGAGTGAGCGGTCCCGGGGATTATAGTGGTCGGTCAGGTGTCCCGAAACACGAACGATCTTGACGTCGTGCAGCCCATTTGCATCGAGCATGCGGCGTGCCGCATCTGCGGCTGTCATGCGCGAGCGGATCGACACCTTCCCGTATTTTTCAAAGGTTGACTGCACCCGTGCCTGCGCCCACATGGCAAAGAACATTGCGGGGAGCACGATCAGAATGGTCCAATCGTAGTAAAAAAATCCGAACAGCATAAAAATCCTCCTTGGTATCGGATCGGAATATCGGTCAGAGAGAACCCAAGAGGTCACCGACAGAAACACGTCTGCCGTTGATGAAATCGGCGGCGCCCATGCGCTTTTTGCCCTCGGGGAGAACCGTGAGCAGCGCGATCGCGCCTCTGCCGCATGCAACCGTGATCCGCCCTCCGTCGAGCGAGACCACTCTGCCCGCATCTGCCTCTCCCTGCCATGCGGTCGGCTCGGCGGCAATCACCTTGAGCATTTTGCCGTCCGGCGTGTAGGTAAAGGCGAGGGGGATGGGCGACAGTCCTCGAATTTGATTATGAACCGTCTCGGCATCGCGCGAAAAGTCGATCACGCAATCGCTCTTTTCGATCTTTGCCGCATAGGTGGCTAGGCTGTCGTCCTGCTTATGGCGTACAAGGGTCCCTGCACGAAGTGCCTCAAGCGTGCGGAGCAGAACGCGCGCACCGCATGCACCGAGCTTATCGTGCACCGTTTCAAAATTGTCATTCGGCTCGATTGCAACCGCCTCGGTGAGCAGCATATCGCCCGTGTCGAGCCCCACGTCCATCATCATGGTTGTGATACCCGTTTCGCGCTTGCCGTCGAGAATCGCACGTTGCATGGGAGCCGCGCCGCGATATTCGGGCAGAAGCGAGCCGTGGATATTGATGCACCCGAATTTCGGATAGTCAAGCACGTTTGCGGGCAAAATCTTGCCGTATGCCGCGACCACGCACAGGTCGGGATCGAGCTCAGAGAGCAGTGCGGCAAACTCCTCGCCGCGCAGGGTGCTCGGCTGATAAACGGGAATGCCGCACTCGGTAGCATAGACCTTCACGGGCGGCGGCGTGAGCGTGTATCCTCTGCCCTTGGGCTTATCGGGCTGCGTGACCACGCCGATCACATCCTCGCCCGCCTCCACCAATGCGCGCAGAGAAAAAAGCGCGAAATCGGGAGTTCCCATAAACAAAATCCGCATCATTCCACTTCCCTGATCACGTGATCAATAAAGAGCTTGCCGTCGAGATGGTCGATCTCATGGCAGAGCGCGCGTGCCAAAAGGTCGCTGCCGCTCACCTCAAAGGTCTCACCGTAGCGATTGGTCGCGCGAACCGTAACGTGGCGCGGACGGCGCGTGATGCCCCAACGGTCGGGAATCGAGAGGCAGCCCTCCTGCTCCTCCTGCTCGCCTGCAAAGGCGATGATCTTGGGGTTGATCAGCTCGATCACCTCGCCCGGCTCAACCTCCACCACCGCAATGCGACGCAGAATTCCCACCTGGGGACCTGCCAGACCGCAGCCGTTGGCATCGCGCATCGTCTCAATCATATCGTCGAGCAGCGTGACCGTGCGGGGCGTAATCTTCTCCACGGGGCGGCAGACCTTGCGCAGAATCTCGTCACCCATCTTCACAATTTTTAATTTTGCCATCATGACACCTCTTTCCGCGGAAGCCTCTCGCTCCCACGCTATTATATACTGAAATGATAAATTGAATGTAAACCGAACAAAAACTACCGTTAAAGATTGGACGGATTGAAATCAATCGAAAGCGTGACAAGCCTACCAACCTTTGCGGAAAACGAGCAAAGAATATGCGCAAACATTTCCAGCGAACGGCGATTGAGCTTGCATTTGATTACCATGCGCATGCGATATTTGTTGTCCACGCGATAAACCGGCGCCTCGAAGGGACCGAACGAGATCAGCGCCACGTCGCGGTAGTCTCCCTCCACCGCCTGCCGCACCTCATTGGCAAGCAGACCGCTCGCACGCAGCAGCTCGCCCTCCTCTCTGCCCACTGCCGTGAGCAGCACGATGTCGCAATAGGGCGGAAAGACCAGCAGCTTGCGCAGTCGGATCTCGCGCTCGTAGAAGGTCTCATAGTCCTGCGCGCAGGCGAGACGGATGATCTCGCTGTCGGGGTTGTTGGTCTGGATCACCGCAACGCCGGGGCGGTTGCCTCTGCCCGCGCGGCCGATCACCTGCGTGAGCATCGAGAAGGTGCGCTCGGAGGCGCGATAATCGTCCAGATAAAGCGACGCATCGGCAAGCAGCACGCCAACCAGCGTCACGTCGGGAAAATCGTGTCCCTTGGTCACCATTTGCGTGCCCAGAAGGACGTCTGCGCGGTGCTCGCGGAATTCCCCAAGCATTTCATCATAGGCAAATTTAGTCGAGGTGGTGTCGGTATCCATGCGCAGAATGCGTCGGTCCGGCAAAAGGCGCCCGAGCTCCTCCTCCACGCGCTGCGTGCCAAAGCCCATGCGAGCTAGATGCTCGGAGCCGCACGAGGGACAGGTCTTGGGGAGCGGCATGCGCCGTCCGCACCAATGACAAACCATATCGCCCTCGGCGTAGGTCCCGCGCCGCGTGTGGTAGGTCATCGAAACCGAGCAGGAGGGGCATCGCACCGCCTCGCCGCAGGTTCGACAGCTGAGAAAATGATTGTAGCCGCGTCGGTTGAGAAACAGGATCGACTGCTCCCCCTCGGATGCGGTCTTGACCAGCCGCTCGATCAGGCGACGTCCGAGCGGAGAGGTGTTGCCCTCCCCCACCTCACGCCGCATATCCGCGATCTCGACCGCAGGCAGCTGTGCGCCGCCATAGCGCTTGGTGAGTCGCACCAGCGTATAGGTGCCGTTTTTCGCCTTTTGGTAGCTCTCGAGTGACGGGGTTGCCGATGCAAGCAGCATCAGCGCGTGATGCTCGGCACAGCGGTATCGCGCAATGTCGCGTGCGTGATATTTTGGATTTTGATCGGATTTATAGGTGTGCTCCTGCTCCTCGTCGATGATGATCGCGCCGAGATTTTTCACGGGAGAAAAGACCGCAGAGCGCGTACCGATCACAACGTCGGCATGTCCGTCACGGATGCGGCAATAGGCATCGTAGCGCTCGCCCGCCGAAAGACCCGAATGGATCACGGCAACGCGGTCGCCGTAGCGCGCGCAGAAAATCGACACCGACTGCGGCGTGAGCGCGATCTCGGGCAGAAGCAGGATCACGCCTCTCCCCTGCTCGAGCAAGCGGTCGATCAGGGCGGTCATCACGCTGGTCTTACCGCTCCCCGTGACGCCGTGCAAAAGTGCGGCGCAGGCATTGCCCGAGAAGGCAAGCGAGGAGAGCGTCTCGAGCGCGGCACTCTGCTCGTCGTTGAGACGGATCGGGGTTTGTCCCACGAATTTTGCCGCAGCGTAGGGATTGCGCTCCACGCGGCGCGAGCCGATCGAGATCACACCCTTGGAGGCAAGCGTTTTGATGGGTGCCTCGGTGACCTCGGCGCGCGTCTTGAGCTCGGTGACCGAAAGCACGCCCTCGGCGTCAAGCAGCACGCGCAACAGCTTTTGCTGTGCCGTGGAGGTGAGCTTTCGCTCGCCAACACGCTCTCCCGCCTGCAACGCCTCGGCATCGGCATGTGGGATCGCCAACGTGCAAACGCGCTCGCAGAGCCCCTCGGAGGCATCCTTGAGAACAACGCGCTTTTGCAGATATCCGCGAGAGGTAAGGCGGCGCAGTCGCAGCTCCACCCCCGCGCCGAGCTTCTCGCGCAGCAGAGTGAGCGACGCCTCGCCGCGCTCTCGGATGAAATCATATACGAACAAATCCGACGAGGAGGGTTCGTCGGAGTCGGTGAGAATATGGTCGGGATCGGGGGTGTAGAGCGTAATCAGGCGCGAAAGAGCCGATGCGGGCAGCATGGCGCGCACCGCGTCTCCCGTGGAGCAGAGCGTTCGCAATTTCATAAAATTGCAGAGTCCCTGCATCTCCCGATCAAGAGAGAGCCGCTCGGGGCAGACCGACACGATCGACTTGAGCTCGGCGTATTCGGAATGGTCGCGCACCTCACGCACCAGTGCCAGGGCACGGCGATTGGCGGTCCCGAACGGAACCGTGACAAACACGCCCTCGTGCACCTCGTCAAGAAGCTCCTCGGGAATTCGGTAATCATAAACGCCGTCGATCGTGAAGGGGTTGTCGAGCAGACAAACCCCCGCACATCTCGGACCTATGCTCAAATCCATTGATTATTCAGCGTCAACGCCGCCGTCCTCGGCAGGCGCATCCTCACTTGCGGCATCCTCAACGGGTGCCTCGGCATTTTCCTCAACCGTCTCCTCTGCGGCAGCCTCTGCCTTTGCGCGCTCGCCTGCCAGGGGGTCGATACTGTATTCGCCGCTGTAAAGTCTGCCGATCGCAACGCGAACAGCCTTCTCATCGCGCAGCTCTCTGTCGATCATGGTATTCAGGGGACGGTCGGTCTCCTTATTGCCCGTGATGGATTTTTCAGCCGCATCGTGCTGACGAACGTACTCGTCGGTGATCAGGCGCGCGCATTTTGCGGTTGCAAGCGCGAGCTCGTAGCGGTTGTATTTGCCCTGGGTCAGTTCATCAATGGTGGGGTAAAGCATAATTTCGGTTTCTCCTTATTTGCAAAATAATTGTATGTAGTGTGTTGAAATGTGTGCAGACCGTCCCTCGGGGATCAGTTTGCAAAATAGCGTTCGGGGATATCAAGGTGACGCTTTGCCGCCATACGCTCCACGCGCACAATCTCGCGGATCTTTTCGATGCATTCGTCCACCTTGCCGTCCTCGTTGTAAACCACGTAATCGTAGCGGTCGAGCATACCGACCTCCATCTTTGCACGCTCCAGGCGCGAGAGGATGCTCTCCTCATCGTCGGTCGCGCGTCCGCGCAGGCGTGCCTCCTGTGCCGTATAGGACGGCGGAAGAAGCATAATCAGAATGGCGTCGGGATAGAGGCGCTTGACGTTGAGTCCGCCCTCAACCTCGATCTCGAGCAAGAGGTCTCTGCCCGATTCGAGCACGCGGATCGCCTCGCTCGTGAGCGTGCCGTAGAGGTGACCCGTGCAGAACTGCGTGTATTCCATCATCTCGCCGTTGTCGATCTTTCTCTGGAACTCCTCGCGGGTGATGAAGAAATAATCGTAGCCGTCGACCTCGCCCGGACGCGGATCACGCGTGGTTGCCGAGACCGAAAAGCCGAATTCGTCCGACTGCTCGAGCATGCGCTTGGTTACGGTTCCCTTTCCGCTTCCGGCAGGGCCCGAAACAACGATCAATAATCCTTTGTTTTCCATGTTCTCCTCCAATCGCTTATTCTTCCTCGCCCTCTGCGTCGGGATCATCCTCGACGTCGGCACTGTTCTCCAGACGGTTTGCGATCGTTTCGGTCTGGATCGCGGACAGGATCACGTGCTCGGAATCGGTGATAATCACCGCGCGCGTGCGTCTGCCGCAGGTAACGTCGATCGCTCTGCCGTCATCCTTGGAGTCCTGAATCAGACGCTTGATCGGTGCGGAATCGGGGTTTGCAAGCGCCACCACACGGTCCGCCGCCACCATGTTGCCAAATCCAACGTTGATAAATTTCATGTTTTCCACTCTCCTGTCACTCAAGATTCTGGAGCTGCTCGCGCACCTTTTCCAGAATACATTTTACATCCACCACGTGCTGTGCGATCACCGCATTGCTGCATTTGGATCCCGTGGTGTTGATCTCGCGGTTCATCTCCTGCATCAAAAAGTCCATCTTGCGCCCAATCGGCTCCTCTGCCGAGAGCATTTGCAAAAAGGCGTCAAAATGCGTGCGCAGGCGCACCGTTTCCTCGTCGATCGCAATTTTATCGGCATAAATGGCACATTCGGTGAGCAATCTCGTTTCGTCGGGCGTGATCTGATTGTCGGCAAGCGCCTCGCGGATGCGCTCGGCAAGCCGCTCGCGGTAGCTTGCAACGTCGGCAGCCGATAGCCGCTCGATTTCACCAACGATGCGCATCACCTCGTCGAGCTTCTCGCGCATGTCTGCAACCAGCCGCTCGCCCTCGCGCGCGCGCACGTCAAGAAAAGCGTCGACCGCACGGTCGATCACAGGCAGAACGGTTTGCCAATCGCGCTCCACGTTCTCCTCCGCACGTCTGACGCGGAAAAGCTCGGGATTGCGCGCCACCGACATCACCGAAATATCGTCGCGCAGACCGTATTCGTCGCGCAGGCGGTGCAGCACCTCAAGATAGCCCTGCAGGTAGGTCTCGTCGATTGCGAGAGAGACGTCCCGACTGTCCAGAACCTCGATCCCGATCCAAACGTCGACCTTTCCTCGGCTCACCCCTCTCTGCTGAAGATAGGGCTTGACGCGCTCCTCCAGATAGGAATAGGCGCGGCTGATCTTGGTGTTGCAATCGAGAAAACGGCTATTGACCGATCGGATCTCAACCGTGACGTCGAGCCCGTTCACCGTTTCGCGGTGTCTGCCAAAGCCCGTCATGCTTCGGATCATCAACAACTCTCCCTTCAAAAAAGACTATACATCTTTATTATAGCCTATTTGAAGCAAAAAGTCAACCGCTTTCTGCATTTTCCTTTGGCGGTTGACCTTCTTTTTTTCATATTTTTCTTTTTCAAAGGATATCGGAGAGCAGCCCATCAAGCGTTTCCCAAACACCGACCGACGAAAGCTGCTCAAGCTTTGCGCGCGACTGATGTCCGCGGCAGACCAGCGCACAGTCAACCCCCATTGCGGCGGCAACCGCTGCATCGTGATCGGTGTCGCCAATGAGCAGGACCGATGCCTCGGGATGTGCCTCCCGCCAGCGCCGACCGATCTCCTCCTTGCTATACGCCTGAATGTTTCCGAGCCCCAGAATCCCGTCAAAATACGCGTCGATTCCGAGCCCCTCGATCTGACGGGTGAGCATGCCGAGCTCGGTTGCCGAAAGTACAATTTGTGCCACCCCCGCCCGACGCACGCGCTCAAGTGAGTTCATCACGTCGGGATAAAGGACTGCCGCGCGACTCTCCTCCAGATAATAGGCGACCCACTCTACGGCAAGGTCGGCATAGGGGCACTTTTCAAAATCAAAGCCGAGGCGACGGTAATAGTCGATAATGGGAAAGCCAAACAGCTCCCGATAGCGCTCGGTCGAGTCGATCAGCGGCAAACCGTGAGCCGCGAGCAGGCGGTTTGCGCTTCGGATGCCCACCTCCACGTCGTCGAGCAGGGTGCCGTTAAAATCCCAGATCAGGTGCGTATATTGCTTCATATGTCTCCTTTTCGGATCCTTGCACCTGCCAATATTCGGCATTTTCGGCGCCTGATCCTATCATTTTTCGCAGTTTTTAGTAGTTTTCTTGGAAATTTCCACCCCTGCTTCCGTTCATTTCCTCGAACGGCAGAAATTGTGGGTTGCGTCTCCTCTCATTTCCTGATACAATGTCATTACGGGTCATCGGCACCGCAAGCCGAAATTTTGAAGAAAGGAGAACGGCATGAAACAAGCCCAATCCAAAGGAATGCGTCTCTCCGTGCGCCTGCTCTCGATGCTCTGTGCATGCCTGATACTGGTCGGCGGCACGGTTATCGGCGCGTCGGCGGCAGAGGCAAACCGACCTGCGGGCTCGGTTCCCACGCAGGTGTATCTGGAGGGCGTTCCGATTCTTGACGGCGAATGCTTCATTTATGATTCGATCACCTACGTCCCCCTGCGCAGCTTTAGCAACGTGTTTGCCGATTGCGAAATCGAATGGAACGCCAAGACATCAACGGCAACCGTTTCGACCCCCGAGCTTTTCCTCACGGTGCAATCGGGTGCCGTCTACATCACCGCAAACGGGCGCAGCTTTTATACCGTTGGTCGCGTGCTCAACGTGGGCGGACGCCTCTACGTGCCGATCCGTCCTCTTGCAAAGGCTTTTGCAGAGGAGGTAACCTGGAACGCCGAGGCACGCTCTGTGGAGCTTCGACATATCGGTACGGTTCGCGCCGCGGCACCCGCCTCCTATGACAGCGGCGAGCTCTATTGGCTCTCGCGCATCATCTCTGCCGAGGCAAAGGGTGAGCCACTCGAGGGACAGATCGCGGTCGGCAACGTGGTGCTCAATCGCGTGCGCAGTTCGCAGTATCCCAATACGATCTATGGCGTGATCTTCGATCGCAAGCACGGAACGCAATTCTCTCCCGTTTCGTTCGGTACGATCTATCAAGCCCCCACGGCGAGTGCGATCGTGGCGGCAAAGATCTGCCTGGAGGGGTATTCGATCTCCAACAGAGCGCTCTTTTTCGTCAATCCCAGACTTGCCACCAACAATTGGATTCAAAGGAACCGCCCCTACGCCTTCACCATTGGAAACCACGACTTTTACAACTGACCCTCCCTGCAGAGAGTGTCAACCAAGGCGCTCTCTGCCCCCCAACGGGGGGATCGGGCGGCGGAATATCGGACGTGGGCAAAAAAAATAAAAGCAGACGATGCCGCATTTTTTGCCGTTTTCGATTGTTCTTTCGCGAGAGCCCCTGTTTTGAGCCTCGGAAAGTGAAGTTGAGCATGCTTATTTTAACACGAAAATAAGCATTTTTCAACAAAAATCATTGAAAAAGCATCAAGAAAATATTTATCAAAAAATTTTTTTAATTTTTTCAAACTTTTTTTCAAAAACCTATTGCATTTTCAAAAAAGATGTGCTATAATATTGGAGTCGTCAACAAACGGCCCCTTAGTCAAACGGTTAAGACGTCGCCCTCTCACGGCGAAGATATGGGTTCGATTCCCGTAGGGGTCACCAGCGGATTTCCGCTTTCAAAACCAGCAAGTCCTCGTGGCTTGCTTTCTTTATGCAAGATTCCTTCGCGGTTGGTATGCAGCTCAGGCGGCTGTTTATATTCTCCGCGGCGTTTTTATGTGAACGTGGGAATACTTGCTTTTTTAGTGCAAACGGTCGCGCAAGCGGCTTTCATATATACCGCCGCAGGGAATCAGTGCGATCCCCCAACGGCGGGCTTTTTGTTTTTTCGGTCTTATTTGAGATCGGGACGGCGACAGTCGGACGCGGTGCAGGTCCCGTCACGTCTCCTCCACCATTCGCGGCACATGACGCCAGAGCTGATCGGCGCCGTCGGCGGTTGGATGGCAAAGCGTCCAAAGCGACCACGCGCGTGCCTCCCAAGCCTCCTGGCGGCGAGCCTCCTCGCACTCGGGCAACTCGGTTCTGCGCGTAACAACCGTGATCCGCATCGAGCGCCGCCGCTCTGCGAGATAGGCGCGTCCCCGACTGTTGGCGGCAAGCAGACGCGTGTAGGCGGCAGGCGCGTGCAGCTCCTCCGCTCCGATCGAGGTAAGCGCAAAGAGGATACCGCGCTGCAGCCGCGCGATCGGATATTTCTTGGTGGCGGCAAGTGTGAGCAGCTCGGAAAGCGTCCTCGCACGCACCGATGCCTGCGACAAGCGATTTCCAAGCCCTCCCGAAAGCTCGGCAACCAGCTCAAGCGCATCGGGATCGGCAAGGCGAAAATACCCCAGGATCAGCCGCTCGGCATAAGCGAGATCGGCGGGAGCCTCCAGGGCGGCATAGGTCTTGCGGCAAACGGACGGCAGATGCGGCAGAACCGCCACAGTCCCCTCCCGACGCCAAAGCGCACGCAGAGCACTTGCCGAGGGATAGCCCTCATCCGAAAGCCCACTTTCGCGGTAGGCACTTCCCTCGCGCTTCACCGTGACGGGCAAAATATGAGAGGTACGCGCGTTCAGTGCGCGCAGATAGGAAATTGCAAGAATATCGTTGGACGAGAGCGAGAGCTCCTTGCCCGCAAGCTCGGACAAAATTTCAAAAAACGCCTGTGCCGTTCCGCGGCTCTCGCCAACCGATGCGACGTAGCGCTCGGTAAAGACAGGCATCTCGCAGATGCGCGCCGCCTCGCGAAGGACTGCAAGATCACCACACTCCGAGCCGAACCAGAGCTCGTCAACACCCACGCGGTCAAGGATATCCACACCCGCCGCGGCAAAGGTTTCAGCCCCCGACGCCGCATAGGGGAACGGAAGCTCGATTACCAGGTCTGCCCCGCCTCGAATCACCGCCTCGGCACGCAGATAGGGGTCGGCAACCGCTGCCTCTCCGCGCTGCACAAAGAGGCCGCTCATCACGCAAACGATCACGTCCGCCCCCGACTCGCGCGCAGAGCGGATCAGATATTCATGCCCCGCGTGAAAGGGATTGCATTCGCAAACGATCCCAACGGTCCTTTTTTTCGCCATATTCTCTCGCTCCTCCCCGTCTCCGACGTCGGTGTTTCATACTTTTTTCATTATATCATAGCCGCGCGTGCTTGTCAACTCCGAGAAAAGAGGAAAAAATCGAAATATTCACCGCAAAATCGGATGGAAATGCAAAAAAACTATTGACAAACGCAAAAAAAGCGGTTATAATAATTAATGTCGCATTTTATGTCAATCGAAAGGAGAGGTGAAATCGGTGATTTTGGATATGAGACCCATGCTTCGCGGCGAGGTCGATCACATTCACATCGACTACCTCTTAACCCCCGACCTTCCACAGGGCGCTGAATTCGATGGCGACGCCCACGTGGTGGGAGACGTAACCGACGAAGCAGGATATATGCACCTGCTGCTTTCGGTGAGCGTTTCTTACCGTGCAGAGTGTGCGCGCTGTTTGGAGCCCGTGAGCGGAAGCTTTGCCGTTCAGTTTGAACGGACGGTTGCCGCAGAGGGGACCCTGACGGAGGAGCAGCTGGAGGAAAACGTGGACGAGTATGCCGTAATCAAGGACGGCAGGCTTGATCTCGATGAGGAAATTCGTGAGGAATTGCTCCTTTCCTTCCCCATGCGGTTTCTGTGCCGGGAGGATTGCCCGGGCTTGTGCCCCAAGTGCGGGAAGCCTCGGCGCGACGGTGATTGCGGTTGCCCCACAAGGGAAATCGACCCGCGCCTCGCCGTTCTGAAGCAGTTGCTTGACAAAAATGAGGAAGATGATCAGTAAATTATGACGTGAAACATAAACAGTTCACGCAGGAGGAGGTGTAACCATGGCAGTACCGAAGAAGAAAGTATCGAAAGCTCGCAGAGACAAGAGACGCTCCAACAACAGCAAGCTCTCCATGCCCGGCATGAACAAGTGTTCCAACCCCGCATGTGACGCATTCGTAAAGAACCATTGCGTATGCAAGGTTTGCGGCTTTTACAATGGCAAGCAGGTTCTGGACGTTAAGAAGGACGCTTAATGGATTAGACCTTGAAAAAGGGACTCTCGGTTTGAGAGTCCCTTTTTCAATTTTGAAAGGCAAAACGCCTGATTTTCAGTGGGGTGCATTTTCGCCCTCATCTCCCAGATAATGCTTGCGAAAGGCGGTGGGGCTCATGCCCGCATAGCGGTGAAAGGCGTTTGTGAAATAATAGGGATTGGTGTATCCGCAGAGCGCGGCGATCTCGGTGATGCTATACGGATGATTGAGCAGGAGCTGCTTGGCATATCGCAGGCGAAGCAGGATCAGATACTGCGAGGGCGTGGTGCCCAGCTCGTGTCGGAATTTCCAGATCAAACCGGTGTGGCTCAGATAAACGCGTGCGGCAAGCATATCCATATCAATCGGCTCGGCAAGATTTTGGTTCATATAGCGAACGGTGCTCAACACCTCCTCGCTCAAGGGACGAAAGCTTGCCCTGTTTGTTTTTCCAAAGAGGTAATTCTCAACGAAAATATGCTCCACAATATGCGTGATCAGCTCGCGATTGTTCGGGATCAGAAAGGCTTGGCTCATGCTCTCAAAAATCGACGCCGTTTGCTCGGCAGGCAGCACCAGCTTGCAGGGTGGAAGCGAAAATCGGAACGGATGCTCGGCGTCGGCGCGAAAGGAAATATGATAATAGGTGATGGGAGGCTCAAGGCTGCGCGAGAACAGCGTGCCTGTGGGAATAAAGGCGATCTCACGCTCATGCAAGAGAATCGGCTTCTTCCGCCCTTCGGGCAAAATGGAATAGGTGCCGCTCACAACCAGGATCAGGCTGTCCCATTGTCGGCGCAGTTCGGTCTGCTTAAATTTGGTCAGATTTTCCAAATGGTACTGATTGATCAGCTCGATTTGCATTTTCCGCCTCCCAAAGTACTGCAATTTTTTATAGGTTTATTATAATTTACTTTATGGTATTTGTCAAGTCTGTGTGATATAATTAGCGTAGATTTTTTGAGAATGCAATGGGAGGGCTGCATTTTGGCAAAGAGAAAGATAGACGCAACGCAGGGGCCGCTGATCCCGCTGATCTTTTCCTACACGATCCCCCTGATCCTGACAACGCTGATCCAGCATTTCTTTGACCTGGTGGACAAGGCGGTGCTCGGAAACATGGCGGACACCACTGCTGTGGCAGCGGTTGGTGCAACCGGCGGCATCACCTCACTTGTGATCAACGGCTTTGTGGGGCTTTCGGCAGGGGCCTCCATCGTGCTGGCAAGATACATCGGTCAACGCAACGAGGAAAAGACGCGAAAGACCATCGACACCGCACTCGTTGCAGGTTTTTGCTTTGGAATTGTCGTGGCAATCGTTGGCATCCTGCTCGCTCCCTTCTTCCTCCGAATCACAAATTGCCCCGAAAAATGCTATGAGGGTGCCTTGATCTACATTCGGATCTACGTTGGCGCCGCTCCCGCGACCCTACTCTACAACTACGGCTCCGCGATCCTCCGCACGCTCGGAGACACACGCCGTCCGCTCACCTATATCACGATCAGCGGTGTTTCCAACGCGGTGCTCAACGTTATTCTCTGTCTGATCCTGCCGCAAAAGGTGGCGGCGGTTGCAATCGCAACGGCAGCCTCCAAGGTGATCGCAGGTGCGCTTGTTTTGAACCGCCTGTGTCATTTCGATGACGCCGCACGCGTCTCGCTTCACCGACTTCGCCTCTCTCTTGCATCCTTTTTGCAAATTCTGCGTTTTGGTGTCCCCAACGCGATCACGACCCTGATCTTCCCACTCGCAAACCTGCAAATCACTCCGGCACTCAACAGCTTTGGCGTTGATGCGGTTGCAGGCAGCAGTGCATCGGCCTCGCTCACCACGCTGATCCAATCGGTTGGCACCGGCTTTTCCACGGCAACCACCACCTTTATGGGACAAAACATCGGAGCTGAGCAGAAGGAGCGCGTGAAAAAATCCTTTTGGTACTGTCTGGGCTTTAACGTACTGATCATGGGCACGCTCGGACTCCTGCTTGCCATCTCCGGCAGATTCTGGCTCCGACTTGTGATCGGCAATTCCTCGCCCGACGCGATCGACTACGGAATGGTACGCATGTGGTTCCTGACTGCGTTTTTGTTTGTGCAAGCCGCAATCAACGTGCTTCGGCACGCCCTGCTTGCATACGGTTATCCTGTTTTCAGCAGCATCAGCTCGATCGTTTTCACGCTTGGCTTCCGTGTATTCTGGATGCAGCTGATCTATCCGCTCTGGCCAACCTTCACCATGATCATGCTCTGCTTCACGGTCTCCTGGACGCTCAACATGCTCTTTTACCTACCGATCGTGCTCGTTCTGAACCGCCGCTACGATCGCGGTATCTACAAAAAAATATAGGTTTTCAGGTCGCAGAGCCCCGACGAATCTTCCTTGTGGGTCATATGCAGGCTCCTATCCGTTTCTTATTCTGAAATAAAAAAAGCACCCATCGGCGTGCAATCAATATCCATATCTAATCCGCCCTTCCCTCTCGGAAAGTTCTTGAAAGGGGTGGGGGTGCAGGG
>CAJKPX010000038.1 GCA_905201895.1 uncultured Eubacteriales bacterium
GAGGGCTACGCGCCCTCCACCGCGCCGCCTTTTGAAAAAGGCGGGCGAAAACTTTTGGCGAGCGGGCGAAATCTGTTTGTTTGGTCTATAGTCTGATGGGAGCGTACCTCAGAGGCACGCTCCCATACAAAAGGCTTATTCCATTCTTTGCTTTGCTTCACAATAGAGGCAACGGCAAATGCCTGCTTCGGGAACGATGAGACGGAACACCTGATCGAGCTCCTGCTCAACGCTCGTGATGCAACGGCGATTCTGGCAAACCAAGCGGTTGACGATGCGCTCAAAGCCGTCGTTCTCCTCAACAGGCGCAGGATTTTGTGCAGCCTCCTCAAGCAGCTTGAGGATGAGTGCCATGCGCATGTATTTTCCATTTGCAACCTGTCGGAAATAGCAAGCTCTGGGATCGTTGTCGATCTTCACGCTGATCTCGTTCACACGGGGCAGCGGATGCAGGATCGCAAGATCGCTCTTTGCAAGCTCAAGCTTCTCGGGAGTGAGGATGTAGCTATCCTTGAGACGCAGGTAATCATCCTGAATCGCAAAGCGCTCACCCTGAATACGCGTCATGTAAAGAATATCAAGCTCGGGAAGTGCCGCCTCAAGATCGGCGGTCTCCACACACTCCATCGTGCTCTTTTCGATGATCTCCTTGGTGATGTAGCTCGGAATTTTAAGCTCCTCGGGGGAGATCAGCACAAGTCGAATTCCCGTATAGCGCGAGAGCGCCGAAATCAGTGAGTGAACGGTGCGTCCGTATTTGAGATCACCGCAAAAGCCAACCGTGAGATCGTGCAAACGTCCCTTTTCGCGGCAGATGGTAAAGAGATCGGTGAGCGTTTGCGTGGGGTGGCTGTGTCCACCGTCACCCGCATTGATCACGGGAACGGTTGCATTGCGCGACGCCACGTAGGGTGCGCCCTCCTTGGGATGGCGCATGGCAATGATATCGGCATAGCAGCTGATCACCTTTGCGGTGTCTGCCACGCTCTCGCCCTTTGCCGCGGAGGACGAGCTCGCCTCCGAAAATCCGATCACGCTGCCGCCCAGCTCGAGCATTGCTGCCTCAAAGCTCAGGCGTGTGCGCGTGGAGGGCTCGAAAAAGAGGGTTGCCAGCTTTTTTCCGTGACACGCGTCGGCATAGCTTGCAGGGTTTGCAATGATGTCGGCGGCGGTGTCCATCAAGCGGTCCAGCTCCTCCGTGGAAAAATCCAAAATATCAATCAGACTTCTCATGAAGATTCTCTCCGTTCGGTTAGAATGGGGCGCGGCTCACGCCTTTGCGCCGTTGACTGCAAGATAATTTTTGATACGGGTTACGTTTTCCTCGTTCTTGGGGTCTGCCTCAAGATACTCGATGATGTCGTAAACATCGACGATGGAATATACCGGGAAGCCAAACTGCTCCTCGATCTCCTGCATGGCACCCTTCTCGGTCTGTCCCTTTTCCTTGCGGTCGACCATGATAAAGGTTGCGCAAACCTTCACACCCTCCAGGTGGGAAAGAATCTCCATGCTCTCGCGGATCGCGGTGCCTGCCGTGATCACGTCCTCGATGATCACAATCTCCTCGCCGGCGGTCGGAACGTAGCCAACAAATACGCCACCCTCACCGTGGTCCTTTACCTCCTTGCGGTTGAAGAAGAACGGAACGTTGAGGTCCTTCTTGGAAAGCGCCACAGCCGCCGAAACGGCAAGCGAAATGCCCTTGTAGGCAGGTCCGTAGAGCACCGTCTTTTTTGCACCGAGCTTATCGAAATAAGCCTTTGCGTAAAACTCACCGAGCTTTGCAATATCGTCGCCGGTTTTGATCATGCCCGCGTTGATGAAATACGGAATCTTTCTGCCGCTCTTTGCGGTGAAATCACCGAACTTGAGCACGCCCGCACCCTCCAGAAATTCAATAAACTCTCTCTTATATGCTTCCATTTTCACAGTTCTCCTTTATTTTTTCAGTCTCAAGCCGAGCGTTCAGTCAACAAACTCGGCAACGCAGCGCTCGTAAGCGGCAACGGGATCCTCGGCAGCGGTGATCGGTCTGCCAACCACAATGTAGTCCGAACCGATGCGTTTAGCCTCTGCGGGGGTCATCACACGCTTCTGGTCACCGATTTCACCGTCTGCAAAGCGAACACCGGGGGTTACGGTGAGGAACTTCTCGCCGCAACGCTCGTGCACCTTGCCTGCCTCCAGGGGCGAGCAAACCACGCCGTCGAGTCCTGCGAGCTTTGCGTTACTTGCATAGTGCATCACAACGTCTGCGATCGGCTCACGGATGAGCAGGTCTCGCTCCATGCTCTCCTGGTCGGTGGAGGTGAGCTGCGTGACCGCAATGAGCAGCGGACGGGTGCCGTCGGGACGGGTAAGTCCCTCAATCGCGCCCTCCATCATGCGAACCGTGCCTGCCGCATGCAGGTTGGTCATATCAACGTCCAGACGCGACAGAACCGCCATCGACTTCTTAACGGTGTTGGGGATATCGTGCAGCTTCAGGTCGAGAAAGATCTTGTGTCCGCGCTTTTTGATCTCGCGAACGATCGAGGGTCCCTCTGCGTAGTAAAGCTCCATACCAATCTTCACGAAGGGCTTTCTACCCGTGAAGCGATCGAGAAATGCAAATGTTTTTTCCGCGCTGTCAAAGTCACACGCGATGATTACGTCTTTTCCCATTGTAAGCTCCTTTATATTTACCAATTATTTTTCGGAATTTGAAATATTCTCCGCCCACTGTGCCGCCATGCGCACCCATTCGGAGAACGCGGGATGCACGAATTCAGGATGCCCGTGCCAGGTAATTTTGTTACCGAGCCCCGCACCGTGCGGAATGTGAGAGAAAATATGCATGTCAAAGTCAACGCCCGCCTCGGCATACGCCTGTGCGAGCACGAAGGAATTGCGAACGTTCACGATCTGATCGTGTTGAGAATGCACGATGAACGCAGGCGCGCTGTCGGCATCCACATGCCGCTCCAAGCTCACGCGATCGCATTGCTCCTCGGTCGGCTCGTCGGTGCACCAAAGATTTTTGATCGACCCGAGGTGTGCGATCTCGGGGTCTGCGGAAACCACGGGATAGATCGGCATGATCCCCTTGGGCTTATTATAGCCATAGGGCATATCGACCGCCTCATAGATCTCGGGCAGCTTCCAGAGAATACCCGCCGACGCGCAGAGATGTCCACCCGCAGAAAAGCCGACCGCAAAGAGCTGCTCGGGATCGAGGTCATACTCCTTTGCGTTGTCCTTGATGTGCTTGATCGCCAGTGCGACCTCAATCAACTGCTGCGGAAACGGCGCCTTGCGGTCAACCGAATAATGCAGAACGAATGCGTTGTAGCCGTATGGCATGAACGCCATTGCGATCGGCTCACCCTCGCGGTCGGAGCAAACGTTGCGATAGCCGCCGCCGGGGATCACGAGGATCGCGCGGCGAGTGAAATCACGGATCGGATCGGCAACGTAGGTGTCAAGATAGACGTCCTCCCTACCCTCGATCAGATAAATGCGTTCAAATTTCATACCGCACCGCCCTTCACGCCTGACCGATGATCTCGGAAAGCGAACGGATGCCGTATTTTTCCATCACGCGAGGCAGATCGTTTACGATATCGCGCGAAGCGTAAGGATTGACCAGATTTGCCGCTCCAACCTCTACTGCGGTGGCACCTGCGAGCATCAGCTCGATGACGTCCTCAGCGGTGGTAACACCGCCCATGCCGACCACGGGAACCTTGACCGCGTGTGCGACCTGGTAGACCATGCGAACCGCCACGGGAAAGATCGCGGAGCCCGAAAAGCCGCCCATCTTGTTGGCGATCACGGGGCGCTTGGTGCGCAGGTCAATGCGCATGCCGAGCAGCGTGTTGATCAGGCTGATGCCGTCCGCGCCCGCCTCCTCGCACGCCTTTGCAATGCTCACGATGTCGGTGACGTTCGGGGAAAGCTTGATCAGAACAGGTTTTTTCGTCACGCGCTTAACTGCTGCCGTGACCTCAGCAGCTGCTTCGGGAGACGTGCCGAAGCTCATGCCGCCGCCGTGCACGTTGGGGCAGCTGACGTTGACCTCAAGCCAACCCACCTGCTCGCAGGCGTCGAGTCTCTCGCAGGTTTTTGCGTAGTCCTCCACCGAAAATCCGCTGACGTTTGCCATCACGGGCTTGTGGAAGCATTTTGCAAGCTTGGGGAGTTCCTCACAGATCACCTTGTCCACACCGGGGTTCTGGAGCCCCACGGCGTTGATCATGCCCGCGGTGCACTCGGCGATACGCGGCGTGGGATTGCCAAAGCGAGGCTCGATCGTGGTGCCCTTGAACGAGAAGGTTCCGAGGCAGTTGATATCGTAGAGCTCGGCAAACTCATAGCCGTAGCCAAATGTGCCGCTTGCGGGAATGATGGGGTTATCGAGCTCGATGCCGCAAAGATTGACCTTCATTTCTGCCATAAGATCTCCTCCTTTCGCATCACGGGGCCGTCCTTGCAGATACGCTTATATCCCGTGAGCGTTTTGCAGGAGCATCCCATGCATGCGCCAAAGCCGCATCCCATGCGCTCCTCAAAGCTGAGCTGTCCGCTCGTGACGGACGTATTCCAAACGGCGCGGAGCATCGGCTCGGGACCGCAGGTATAGAAATATGTATAGTCGGTATTTTTCATCACGTCGGTCACAAAGCCCTTCGTGCCATAGGAGCCGTCCACCGTGGTCACGGTGACGTTAGCGCCGAGCGCGCGGAATTCATCCTCGTAGAAAATCTCATCCTTGGTGTTAAAGCCGAGGATCACCGACACCTGCTTGCCCTGTGCCACAAGCTCCTTTGCAAGCAGATACATGGGAGGCACGCCAACGCCGCCGCCGAGCAGCAGGGGGCGATCGCCCGCCTCGGAAAGATCATAGCCGTTGCCGAGCCCCGTGAGAATATCGAGCTGCTCGCCCGCCGTCATGCGGCTCATCTGCTCGGTGCCCTTTCCCACAACCTTATAAACCAGCGTGAGAACACCCTCGGTCCTATCGCAGACCGAGATCGGTCTGCGCAGGTAGAGTCCGTCGAGCAGAATATTGACAAACTGCCCCGATGCGGTGACGTCGGAGGTGTCACCCTCGAGCACCATGCGGAAAACGCTTGCCGTGAGCGCCACGTTTTCCCTGATCGTAAAAATTCCCTGTTTCATGTTCTCTCCTTATGCGTCGATGGTGGAGATGCAGAGCGTGGTCTCCTCCAGAACGTCAAGCAGAACGCGAACCGTGTCGAGCGAGGTGAACATGGTCACGTTGCTCTCGGTTGCATATTTGCGGATCTTCACGCCGTCATGTGCCGTGCCGATGTGGCTCACGTCGCTGGTGTTGATAACGTAGGCGATATGACCCTGGCGGATCGCGTCCCAGATCTCATCGCTATCCTCCTCGATCTTCTTGAGCACGTGCGTGCGGATACCGTTCTGCTTGAGGAAGCTTGCCGTTCCCGAGGTTGCCTCGATGTTGAAGCCGAGGTTATAGAAGCGGCGGATCAGAGGCAGCGCCTCCTCCTTATCCTTGTCGGCAATGGTTGCAAACACCGTGCCGTAGTTCTGCAGGTGCATGCCCGATGCCTGAAGCGCCTTGTAGAGCGCGCGGTTGAGCTTATCGTCATAGCCGATCGCCTCACCCGTGGACTTCATCTCGGGCGAGAGGTATGCGTCCAGACCGCGGATCTTGTTGAACGAGAATACGGGAACCTTAACGTACCAGCGCTTCTTCTCCTCGGGATAGAGATCGAAGATGCCCTGCTCCTTGAGGCTCTTGCCAAGGATCACCTCGGTGGCAATATCTGCCAGGCTGTATCCGGTTGCCTTGGAGAGGAAGGGTACGGTGCGCGAGGAGCGCGGGTTGACCTCGATGATGAACACCTGCTCGTTCTTGTCAACGATGAACTGAATATTGTAAAGTCCCACGATACCGATGCCGAGTCCGAGCTTCTTTGCGTACTGCAGGATGGTGCCCTTGACCTTGTCGGAAATGCTGAACGTGGGGTAAACGCTGATCGAGTCGCCCGAGTGGATACCCGTGCGCTCTACCAGCTCCATGATGCCGGGGATAAAGACGTCGCGTCCGTCGCAGATCGCGTCGACCTCAACCTCCTTACCGATGATATACTTATCAACCAGAACAGGCTTGTCCTCGTCGATCTCAACGGCGGTTTTGAGGTAGTGGCGCAGCTGGGTCTCGTTTGCAACGATCTGCATTGCTCTGCCGCCGAGCACGAAGCTGGGACGAACCAGAACAGGATAGCCGATACGCTCGGCTGCCTTCAAGCCGTCCTCGATCTTGGTAACCGCCTGACCCTCGGGTTGCGGAATGTTGAGCTCGCGGAGCACCTTTTCAAACAGGTCGCGGTTCTCGGCACGGTCGATCGCGGCGCAGTCGGTGCCAACGATCTTAACGCCGCGCTTCATCAGCGGCTCTGCGAGATTGATCGCGGTCTGACCGCCAAGCGACGCCACAACGCCCTCGGGCTGCTCAAAGTCGATGATGTTCATCACATCCTCGGGCGTGAGCGGCTCGAAATAGAGCTTGTCTGCGGTGGTGTAGTCGGTCGAAACGGTTTCGGGGTTGTTGTTGATGATGATCGCCTCGTACTCTGCCTTTTTGATGGTCTGCACGGCATGAACGGTGGAATAGTCGAATTCCACGCCCTGACCGATGCGGATCGGTCCCGCACCAAGTACCACGATCTTTTTCTTATCGGTGAGGCGCGATGCGTTCTCACCCGTATAGGAGGAATAGAGATATGCGATATATTTGCCGGTATGCAGGGTGTCAACCATTTTGAAGATCGGCTTGAGTCCGAGCGTCTTGCGCATCTCGTAAACGTTGATCTCGTCGCAGCCCCAGAGTCTCGAGATAAACTTATCCGAGAAGCCCATGATCTTGGCAGCGCGGAGAACGTCGGCATCGTTCTTGTTTGCCGCGAGCTCCTTTTCCATGTCGGCAATTCTCTTGAGCGACTCAAGGAACAAGAGGGTGATCTTGGTGATCTCATGCAAACGGTCCAGACTCATACCGCGGCGGATCAGCTCGGTGACAGCGTAAATATTATCGTCCTTTGCCTCGCCCAAGTAAGAAACCAGCTCGTCCTCGGTCATGGTGTCAAACTTTACGTGGTGGAAATGGCACACGCCGGTTTCGAGCGAGCGAACCGACTTGAGGAAGCACTCGTCGAGCGTTGAGCCAATGCCCATGACCTCGCCCGTTGCCTTCATCTGCGTGCCGAGCGTGTTGGGCGCGGAGGTGAACTTATCGAACGGGAAGCGCGGGAACTTTGCAACGATATAATCGAGGTTGGGCTCCATTGCAGCGGTTCCGCCCGCAACGGGAATCTCCTCTAGCGCCATACCAACGGCGATCTTTGCAGTCACGCGAGCGATCGGGTAGCCGCTCGCCTTGGAAGCCAGAGCCGAGGAACGCGAAACGCGGGGGTTGACCTCGATGAGGAAGTATTCGCTCGATTCGGGGTTGAGTGCGAACTGCACGTTGCAGCCGCCCTCGATCTTGAGCTCCTTGATGATCTTGATCGCACTGTCATTGAGCATCTTGAGATCGTGGTCGTTCAGCGAAAGAATGGGCGCAACAACGATCGAGTCGCCCGTGTGTACGCCAACGGGGTCAACGTTCTCCATGCCGCAAATGGTGATGGCATGGTCGTTGGAGTCACGCATAACCTCAAATTCGATCTCCTTGTAGCCCTTCACGCTCTTCTCGATCAGAACCTGATGAACGGGTGAGAGCTTGAATGCGTTTCTGCCGATCTCAATCAGCTCCGCCTCGTTGTAGGCAAAGCCGCCGCCCGTACCTCCGAGCGTGAAGGCGGGACGCAGAACAACGGGATAGCCGATGCGGGCAGCCGCCTCTCTTGCCTGCTCGAGATCGTAGGTGATCTCGGAGGGGATGGTGGGCTCACCGATCGACTGGCAAAGCTCCTTGAAGAGCTCGCGGTCCTCGGCGCGCTCGATCGACTCACTGCTCGTTCCGAGCAGCTCTACGCGGCACTCGCGAAGAATGCCCTTCTTCTCCAGCTGCATCGCCAGATTGAGTCCGGTCTGACCGCCGATACCCGGCAGAATCGCGTCGGGGCGCTCGTAGCGCAGAATCTTCGCGATATATTCGAGCGTCAGGGGCTCCATGTAAACCTTGTCCGCAATGGTGGTGTCGGTCATGATCGTTGCGGGGTTAGAGTTCACGAGCACAACCTCGTAGCCCTCCTCCTTGAGCGCCAAACACGCCTGCGTGCCCGCGTAGTCAAACTCCGCCGCCTGACCGATGATGATCGGTCCCGATCCGATGATCAGAATTTTCTTCAGGTCTGTTCTCTTTGCCATTTTTGATTGCCTCCCGAATTTTATATGAAAATTATTATAAACAACTGAATGCCATGCTCATGCGCGGTAAACGATTTCGCCATTGGAAACCGTGAGCAGATTGCGTCCGCAAAGACGCATGCCCGAAAGTGGTGTTGCGCGACCCATCGTGAGAAATTCGCCCGGGTCGACCGTGAATTCCGCATCCGTATCCCACACAGAAAAGCTCTCGCCGAGCGGAATACCGAAGCGGCGGCGCGGATTGTATACCATCAGGTCGATCAAGCGATCGAGTGTGAGAACACCCGTTTTGACCAGCTTGGTGTAAAGCAGCGGGAACGCCGTCTCCAAACCAACGATTCCGAACGCGCTTCCCTCCAGCCCGCGTGCCTTCTCCTCGGCGGAGTGCGGTGCGTGGTCGGTTGCGATCATGTCAACCGTTCCGTCCAGAATACCTGCCACAAGCGCCTCGCGGTCGCTCGCATCACGCAGGGGCGGATTCATCTTAAAGCGTCCGTCCTCCTGCAGATCGGAATCATCCATCACAAGATAGTGCGGCGCGGTCTCGCAGGTGACGTTGAGCCCCTCCGCCTTTGCGCGTCGGATCAGCTCCACGCTTTCCTTTGCCGAAATGTGGCAGACGTGATAGGCACATCCGATTTCGCGGACCAGCTTCAGGTCGCGCTCGATCTGCGCGTATTCGCTCTCGGAGCAGATGCCGCGGTGTCCGTGCTCGCGTGCGTATTTTCCATCGTGGATATAGCCACCGCGGAGCAGGTCGTTGACCTCGCAGTGCGCCACGATCATTTTGCCGAGCACCTTTGCCTTTTCCATTGCGCTCCGCATCAGTGCATCACTCTGCACGCCGCGTCCGTCATCCGAAAAGGCGATCGCATCGGCAGCCATGCTCTCCATATCCGATAGGCTCTCACCCTTCTGCCCCACCGTGATCGACGCGTAGGGGTAGACCGAGATCACCGCATCGCGCTCGATGATGGCGAGCTGCTCGCCAAGATGCTCTGCCGAGTCGGGCACGGGGCTGAGGTTGGGCATGGTACAAACTGCCGTGTACCCTCCCCTTGCCGCCGCGCGAGAGCCTGATGCAATGGTCTCCTTATAAGAAAAGCCCGGCTCACGAAAATGCACGTGCACGTCGCAAAAGCCGGGAAGAATAACAAGATGATCAAGCGGGGCGGAAAGAACGGAACGGTCAACCAAAAAAGCCTTTGCAAAAGACTGAATTTCGGTGCTATTCATCATGTTTTTGTTCATGTTTTGCACGTTCTTCATGATTTTAATTCCTTTCATTCCAAATTTTATTCAAGGGCATCCGCATCGCAGATGAAAACGCCCGTGCTGCCGTCGATCTCCTCGAGCGCGACCGCAACCTTTTCGCTATGCGCCGTTGGCACGTTTTTGCCAACGTAATCGGGGCGGATCGGGAGCTCCCGATGCCCACGGTCGATCAGAACCGCCAGCTGTACGGCACGCGGACGGTCATGCGCAAAGACCGCCTCCAAAGCCGCTCGAGCGGTGCGCCCCGTGTAGAGCACGTCGTCAACGATGATCACGGTTTTGGTGCGAATGTCGCAGGGAATGAGGCAGGCGGCATCCAGACCGCGCTTTTCCTGCTCGGAGATATCGTCGCGGTGAAGCGTGATGTCAAGATAACCGAGCGGCACGTCAACGCCCTCAAAGCGCTTGATGTTCTCGGCAAGCATTGCCGCCAAGGGAATGCCGCGGCGTTTGACGCCGAGCAGACAAATATCCGATGCGCCACGGTTGCGCTCAATGATCTCATGTGTGATACGAGCCATCGCACGCGAGAGCGCGGTTGCATCCATAATCTGCGCTTTTGCCTTCATCGGTTGAACTCCCCCTCTCTGTCGCCGACGTCCATCCAAGCAATTCAAGCAAAACCGCCGCCTGCTCTGCCATGAAAAACGGCAACAAAAAAATCTTGCCGAGCCGGCAAGATTACACACAGACAGTCCTCCGGCTATGGCGAAGGCTTTTGATATGGTCATCTTCCCGACATCTCTGTATCGGCTTAAAGATTGTTTTTATATATTATAACATAGAAAGGGTGACTTGTCAAGGGTATGCCTTTTATTTTTCGCTTTTTTTATGCCAAAATCGGAGGCTGTAAAACGAGAAAAATCTCCTAAAAAGACGAAACTCAAAAAAAGCGAAAAAAAACGAAACTTTTTTTCAAAAAGGGCTTGACATTTTTCAAAAAAGGTGTATAATATACCTGTTGCGCGCGATAGTGTGCAATACGCGGGAGTGGCGGAACTGGCAGACGCGCACGTTTGAGGGGCGTGTGGTTCACACCGTACGGGTTCAAGTCCCGTTTCCCGCACCAGAAAAAAGCACACATTTGTCCACCGGACAAATGTGTGCTTTTTTCAATTAAATCCGCCTTCTGCGGAAGAAATCCACCTTCGGTGGATGAAATCGCTTCGCGATGAAATCCCGCTTCGCGGGGTTATGAGAGGCAGATTTAATTTCATCTGAGGCGATACGCCGAAGATTTCATCCGAGCTTGCTTGGATTTCATCGTGCGTAGCACGATTTCATTGACTTTTCCTTTCACTTGTGATACAATAAACGCAAAGAGGTGATAACTATGGCAGAAAATAAACTTGCAGATATGTCAACCGAATTCGCGGTTAAAATTTTGAATGTAACCGGCGGTATCAAAGGACACTACTCCTTAGCTAATCAGCTTGAACGTAGCGGAACAAGCATTGGTGCAAATATCAGAGAGGCAAAGTATGCCCACAGCAAAGCCGATTTTATCGCTAAATTGCAAATATCCCTTAAAGAGTGTTATGAAACAGAATATTGGATCGAGATTGCACAAAAGGCAAACATCATTTCCGAAGAAACAGCTAAAACCATCCTACATGATTGTGGTTCACTTCGCAGGATGCTGATTGCTTCTATTAATACTGCAAAGGAGAATGCAAAATGAAAAGAATTGTATTATTTCTGCTTGCAATTACTGTTTTGTTAAGCATAACGGCTTGTAGTGGTTATAACGGAATTATGCGAGAACATCTTAACAATGAAAACAATTACTATGCCATCGACGCCACTTTTTGTTCTTATAAAAAAGTTGATGATCGTATCTATCTGTATGTTACCGTTGAAGACAAATCGGCTTTTGATGCATCCGAAGCAAGCAGTAAAGAAATCAGGCTGGAATTGGTGGGTGATAATTGCGATGCTTTAAGTGAAATTCTTACAAAAGAGGAAATACGCGATGGTGATAAAATTACAGTAAGATGCTCGACTTGGATTTATATGGATTCGCCCTTCTATTATGTTGCAGAACTTAAAAATCAAGATAAAACGTTTTTATCATTTAATGACGGATTGAAGAATATAAAAGAATACATCGACAATAATAAATCCTTTTTTTGATTTCTTTGAAATCAATCTACCGTCTAAGTAATGGTAATATACCTTTTTACTGTTCTTACCTTGATTTACACACCTTTTCACCGCTCTTTCGCAAAACAAAGCGGACACCCAATCGGGTGTCCGCTTTGTTTTCGTATGAGAATGGGTACGGGTTCAGTCCCAGCGCGAGTATCTTGAGTCAAAAGACTTTCCCTTGACACCTTGATACACCTTTGGGAAAGTTTTTGCGGGGGTGCGGGGGTGCTTTTTTCAAAAAGCACCCCCGCAAAAGCTTCTTTCGCTCCCTCTCTCAATACTCCTGTGCGATCTCGAGGATGCGCGCGGATGCCTCCGAGGGCGAGAGCTTGTCGGTGGCGTAGGCATGGCGCAAAAGGTCGACGGGGACATAGTGATCGTATTTTTCAAAAATCGGGACCTCGCCGCTCGACACAAGAGCCTCGGGGTCGAGCCCACTGCACCGGAGCTCATCGGCAAGGCGCGAGATCAGCTCGTAATCGTTGCCGCGCGACATCTTGAAGGTGATGAAATAGCAGCCCTCGTATTCGATGCCGTTGATGCCGAATTCGGTAGCGTGACGCGCCAGAAAACGCCGAACGGTGCGGAATGCACGCGTGCCGAGCCAGGGGAACAAACACCACGAATAGCCTCCGAGGTGCACCAGCGAATGCGCAAGCATACCCGTGTTGCGTGCCACGTGGCGCGCGACGTCAAGCCGCTTCTGCGCGTTTTCTTTGAGGTAGGGGTAAACCGTATCCTCGGCGAGCACCTGTCGCATCCTTTGCACAATGCGCGTGTGCACCTCGCCAAAATCTCCTGGCCAGGAGACCTCCATCTTCCCTTCCACGCTCTTGACGTAGATCAGCTTGTGCTGAATGTCGAGCTCCTCCACCTCCCACACGCGCCCCGCAAGCGCAAAGCGATCGCCAACGGGCGGCGGCGTTGTGATGGTTCCGATCTCGTCCGAGCCGCAACGAACGGTGTAGTCCTCGCTATCCTTAAAGACCGCATAGAACTTGAACGAGCGCAGCAGCCGCTCGCCGCCAAGCCCCACGATCAGCGTTTTCTCCTCTGTCATTTCGAGGAAATCGTTGTTGAGCATCGAAAGAATGAGCACCTTGTAGTCCTCTTTGGGAACGTTGACAAAGGGAGGCAACGCCAACACGCGCTCGGCAAGACGGCGCGGCGTGAGCTCGCCCGAGGACGCCAAAACGCTCAACGTCTGATGGAACAGCAAACTGTACGGCAATTTTCGCACGCTCGGCGGCTCAATGAAGCGCTCCTCGATATAGAGCTGCACGATTGCGATCGCTTTGAGCAGCTCCCACGGGATCAGCTGCGGCAGCGGGGTGTTGGGGAGCGGGTCCTCCTCGCGGAACACCATCATCATCTCGGGTGGCTGACCGCGTCTGCCCGATCTGCCGAGGCGCTGGAGAAAGCTCGTGACCGAGTTGGGAGACTGATTTTGCAGCACGCGCTCGAGCCTGCCGATGTCGATTCCGAGCTCCATGGTGACGGTTGCACAGGTGACGGCATGCACATCCTCGTCCTTCATCTTCAGCTCCGCCTCCTCGCGGATCGCCGCGGAGAGGTTGCCGTGATGAATGAGAAAAACGTCGGGATCACCGCGATTTTTCGCGATCTGACGGAAGGTTGCGCAAAGATATTCGGTCTCCTCACGCGAATTGGAAAACACAAGCGCCTTGCGATCGCAAACGCAATCGTACATATAGGAGTACCCTGCATCGTAGGCAAGACCTGCGGCAGGTCCGTCGGTTTGCTCCTTGGGCTCGGTTGCCTGCTCGGTTTTGGAGTTTTGAATATAGAAATGCTCCATGCCGAGGCGCCAACGAATTTTGCCCGCGGTAAGCCGCGGCACGTCGGTTTGCCGTCCGCTCCCCGCCCCGAGCCAATCGGCGGCGAGCTGCGGGTCACCAATGGTTGCGGAAAGCCCGATGCGGCGCGGATGATGCCCGATCAGGTGCCCGATGCGTGCAAGCTGACAGAGAATCTGATTGCCGCGATCGCTGCCCGTGAGTATGTGAATTTCGTCAATTACGATGAAGCGCAGGTCGCCAAACAAACGCACGATATCGTTGGAGCGGTTGATGAGCATTGACTCAAGCGACTCGGGCGTGACCTGCAAAATGCCGCTCGGACGGTCAAGCAGCTTCTTTTTGTGTGACGCCGCAACGTCGCCGTGCCAATGCGTCACGCGCACGCCGCTTTGATCGAGCAGCTCCTCCATGCGGTAGAACTGATCGTTAATCAGGCTTTTGAGCGGCGCGATATAAAGGACGCCAACCGTTGCGGGCGGGTCCTCGTTCAACTCGGCAAGGATCGGAAAGAACGCCGCCTCGGTCTTACCGCTCGCGGTCGACGAGGTCAGCAGCAGATTGTGGTCGGTTTGAAAGATTGTTTCCGCCGCCGCCACCTGCACCTCGCGCAAATTTTCCCATCCGTGCGCATAGATAAACTCCCGAATGTAGTCGGGAAAGCGCTCAAATATCTCACTCATATTCTCTCGCCACCCCTAAAGCTACGGGGCGCTCCTTTCGTAAGAGTTAAAACTCAATATCGTCAATCCGGAATTTCGGTGCGGCGTCCCCCGGAGTGGCGCCGCCCGTTTCGCCGTCGGTGGGCGGCGTGTCATCACCCTGCTCGGTTTTGAGCGTAACCGCACTGCCAACCACCTGCTCGAAGCTTGCCTCGGGATTTTGCATCAGAATGTTGAGCACGGTCATGTAATCGCGGAGCATCTCACGAGGCGTTATCATGCTGTCTGCCCCTGCGCGTCCGAGACAGATCTGCAAAAACTGCACCATTTGCTCCTCGGTGATGCGCGGCTCCTGACCGTAATTCTGCGCATAAAGCTTGGTCACGCGGCTGATCAGGGCAAAGAGCTCGTCATCCGAAAGACGGCGCAGGCGGATCACAGGACCGATCAGGTTTTTGAAGCCCTCGAGCGCAAAGCGACTGTCACAGAGTCGGCTTCGGAGCGCTTCGTAGCTGAACAGTCCGCGGCGCGTATCCTCGAGAAACTGCGGTGTTCCGCCGAGAATGAGCGCGAGCCCGGGGGCACGCCCCTGCAGGGTATCGTTGAACATCGAGAGGATCTTTTCGTAGTTGTTCTCGCGGCTGACGCGATGCGAAATTTTGTAGAGGTTGACACACTCGTCAATGAAAACAACCAAACCACGATAGCCCATCGTGCGCGAGAGCGCTGCCCAGAGCTTGAGAAAATCATACCAATTGTCATCGTCGATGATGGTGGAAACCGCAAATTGCAGATCGTGGCGTGCCTCTGTTTTGGTGGCAAATTCGCCGCGCAGCCAACGCAGGCAGGCACTCTTTCGGTCATCGTCGCCCTCGGTATAGGCGCGGTAATACGCCGTGACCACGCGCGCGAAATCGAATCCGCCAACCAGACATTCCAGCTCGCGCAGGGTTTCGAGCACGCGGCGCTGAAGCTCCTCGGCAAAGCGCGGAGACTCGGGCAGAATTCCCGACGCCGCAACGGAGGCTTGCAGATCGTTGATCCATCTTGCCAGAATACGCGGCAAAGCACCGCCGTCGGGCGAGGACTTGGAGGCAAGGTTTTTCATCAACTCGCGATAGGTTGCAACGCCGCTCCCGCCCGTTCCGTAGAGACGGCGCTCGGGGGAAAGATCGGCGTCGGCGGTGAGAAAATCACGCTCAAGCGCATAGCCGCGAATGAGCTGCATCAAAAAGCTTTTGCCGCTGCCGTAGCGCCCGATGAGAAAGCGCATCGAGCCGCCGCCCTCGTTAACCTCCTCGAGGTCCGAGAGCATCGCCGCGATCTCGTCGCGTCGCCCAATGGCAATGTAGGGAGCGCCCGCACGCGGCACAACGCCTGCCGAAACCGAGGAAAGCAGGGCGGTCAGAATCCGCCGAGGCACTCTCGGAATCGCTTGTTGTTCGTTATGTTCCATCTTATCCATTCCTTTCCTCTCATGCGTCCCCCGTCACCGAGAGCAGCAGCTGACGGTAATCCTCGATCACGGCAAAGCCGCGATCGCATTCCTCTAATAAAATATCACCCGTGAGATCGGCGGCAAGTGCGTTGATCTCGTCGGCAAGCACCTCGATCGGCATGCCGCATTTTGCTGCCTCTCTTCCCTGCCCCGCGGGGTCTCCGTCCCGCACCGCACAAAGGAAGGGGCGGTAGCGGGCAAACGCCTCTGCCAAGACTTCGCCGTCGGGGTCCGACGTTGGCAGATCGAATGCAAAATTGACCAACGGGGGCGCCGCAGGCGGAACCGTGACGCTCGGAGCAGGCTCGGACGCGAGATCACGCGGCGCAGGTGTCTCGCCCCGATCCAACGCGACTTCCTCCGCATCTCCAAACGCCTCGATCAAGCGTTCGGTGGTATCCCATGAGGCGCGCTCGATCTCGGCGGCATCACGGAGAGATAATTCTTTTTTGGGCAGATCGTAGAGCCTTTCGTATTCGGCAGGCGCCTCCTCGCGGCGCTCGGTTGCCCTTGTGCGTTTGGGAAGCATGCCGTCAAGCTGCGCGTCGAGCAGCTCGCGGATCGCCGTTGGAATCGCGTAAATACTCAAGCGCGAACGAATACCGAGCGCAGCGCGAAGCTTGTTTTCGGTGTATTTTACCACGTCGGTGATCAGATAGCGCAGCTCATGCGAGCGCGAAAAGGAGCAATATTCCACCTCGAGCTTGCGCTTGATGCGGTAGGAGCAGAGCGCGCCCGTATAGGCGTCACGCGTGAGCCTGCTATCGTCCATACGCACCCTGGCAAAGAGCTGGCCGTCGCGCCCCGTATGCTCGGTGAGCGTGCGGATCGCCGTCTTAACGGTGCGATCAAAAAGTGCAACGTTCTCGCCCACGCAGAATTTACTTTTACGGTAATCATAGTTTGAGCAGAACGCCAAAAGCGCACGCAGATAACCGTCGTCACCGTCGGTTGGAACGTAGAATTCCTTGAGCGTACAATGCGACATGGCGGCGGTCAGCTCTGTTGCGTTCTCAAAAACGGGGGGCGGCAGAGCGTGGAGCAGGCTGCAATCGCAGATCCAATCCGGCAGATAACTGTCGAGCTGATGGAAGGTGGCGCGGTAGTGCAGCCAAACGCGGCAGAGCATGTCTCGCACAATGAGCGGATCGGTGCGATCGGAGAGATTGATCAGCTCGTAGACGTAGAGCAGAACGTAGCTGTAATCGGTCTCCAAAAGCTTGCCTCGGCGCAGATTGCAGCGCCACCAGAGATACCACTCAAGCTGGGCGCGGCTCATCTGCGAATATTGCGGTACGTATGAGAAAAACGGTACGCGCGGACATTCGGCACCCTGCACCGAGAGCAATCGCTCGGCATCGCGCACAAAGCCCTCGTAGTAGCGGTAGCTGCTCCTCCACGGATAAACGCGCACGCAACGGATCAAAGCGTTATCGGGCGTGTATTCGCGTTCGGGAGTTGGGTGTCGGCTCTCCTCATCTGCTGTGTGCGGTGGAATAAATCGCCGCTTGACCTTATCGGAGGAGGTAACGGGCTCGGTGCGGGGCGGAATTGCCCTTTCCCCTTGTCTTGACACCGTTTCCTCATGTGCCGACTGCTCCGACGCGGGCACCTCCAGCACGATCTCTGCCGTTTCGGTGTCGGCAGCGTAGTGCGGTGCACGGCGCTTGGGAATGAGTGCATCAATGTCCCAAAACGAGTCAAGCTCCTCGTCGCGCTTCTTTTTGTCGGCATCCTGCGGCTTTTTTTCGTCGGTCACGCTTCCCTCCTCCTTTCTCATGAATGTTCACGTTTTTTGATCTCTTGGAATATTTCATTATAGCATGTTTTCGCCCTCTTGTCAATTCATATCATTATTTTTGCACAAAAAAATGAGTTCATTTCAAAATTGCTTGCAAATCCACCCCAAAAAGAGTATAATAAAGGTATCCCGAGCAGGAGGTGACTCATGCAAGCAAGCCAAAATTCGCTCCGTGAGGTCATGCGGCAAAATCGCCTTGTGACCTACGCATACAGCCAATATCTCAATCATCGCCCGCGCTTTCTCACCGAGGAGATGGTAACCTCTCTCGCCAACGATTGCGAGATCGACCGAGAGGAGGCTTTTTTGGTGCTCTTTGCCGCCGCCTGTGGGCTTGACACCGCGGAAAACCGCGAGCACCGTGCCATTGAGCGCACCTATATCCGCACGGGCGTTCAACGGGCAGATGCTGCTCTCTATCGAAGCGACGCCTACTTCCAAGCGGTAGCGTTCCCCGAAAAAAAGATGGGAAAATGGGAAATGAGACACGAATATTACGCTCCCTACGAGCCCTTCGTGCGCACCCATCCGCAGCTGACACATGATTTCAGAGAAATTCCGCAGCTTGGATATTTTGACGAGCGCTTCGACTTTCCTGCCATTCTCGAAAACGGCGTGGAATGGATGACGGTGACACCAAATGAAATCGAAACCATGCGCGTGCCAATCGCAAACAGCCACGGGCGCGTTCTCACACTGGGACTCGGACTCGGATATTTCGCCTTTCACGCCTCGGAAAAGCCCGACGTGGATAGCGTGACGGTGGTGGAGCGTGACCGTGAGGTGATTGAGCTTTTCAAACGCGAGCTTCTGCCGCAGTTTCCGCATCGCGAAAAGATCGGAATTGTGGAGGCGGACGCCCTCGACTATCTCAACCGCAACAGTGTGCGCACACAGTTTGATTCTATTTTTGCCGACCTCTGGCACGATCAGTCGGACGGTCTTGCGCTCTATCTGAAATTGCGCCGCATCGAAACCGAGAGGAAGCTGCCGCGCGTGGACTATTGGATCGAACCCACCCTGCTCTCTGCCCTGCGGCAGATTCTCTGGGAACGTATCACAGAGGAGAAGCTCCCGCTTTCGGCAAGGAGCACACCACTCGACACACTGCTCTCGGATGCATTTCTGCGCAATCTGGCTCCCACGCTTGCCCATAACGATTAAAACATAGGACGGCACGTCGGCTCTCATCGGTCGACGTGTCTTTTTGCACAGAACCGCAGCTTGTAACGCCCTCGTTTTGAAAAACGAAAGAAAAAGACAACTTTTTTTCAAAATCCTCTTGACAAAGAAAAAACTATATGATATAATGTTCAGGTAATTATGGAGCAAGACTGATGCGAGTGTAGTTCAATGGTAGAATTCCAGCCTTCCAAGCTGGCCGCGTGGGTTCGATTCCCATCACTCGCTCCAAAGGATCTGCTCTCCGATTGGAGAGCACGCTCCTTGATGTGCCTTTAGCTCAGTTGGATAGAGCAACTGCCTTCTAAGCAGTAGGTCGGGGGTTCGAATCCCTCAAGGCACGCCATCTTCAATACATGGTGGGATTAGCACAGTTGGTTAGCGCGTCAGGTTGTGGCCCTGAAGGTCGTGGGTTCGAATCCCATATCTCACCCCAAAAAGAATATCCCTACGCAAAGCGTAGGGATATTCTTTTTGGGGTCAGAAACGGCTCACGATTTGAACCCCGCAAATTCGTAGAATTTGCCAATCGCGCGCAAAAAAGTGCAGGTATGCCATTGCATATCCGCGCGCGTATGGGTTCAGAATCCCATATCTCACCTGCCAAAACCAACACACGCGTGTGGCGTAGGGATATTCTTTTTGGGGTCAGAAACGGCTCACGATTTGAACCCCGCAAAT
>CAJKPX010000039.1 GCA_905201895.1 uncultured Eubacteriales bacterium
GTGGAGTGAGGATTTCATCGTGCAACGCACGATTTCATTCTTTTCGGGTCTGTAGACAGATTCGAACCGGCGAAATGTTGAATTGTTTACAAAATTGTGGTAAAATAAAGGGAAGAAAGGAGATGATCTATATGAAATTATTTAAAATGGGAACAATATTACAACTAATTTACTGCTTTTGTTGTTTGTTAGTTGTGATATGTATGCCTTTGTACACTGCATTTTATACGACAACATTCGGAGAAATATGCTTTAGAATAGGAGCGATTCTTACTTTAGGTTCTACATTTAACCCAATGGCTCTAATTGGAACAATCATCAATTTTATTGCATGCTTTTCCTCCGATTTAAAAAAATCAAAGAAAATTTTAATATGGACGATTATTTCTCCTGCTTTGATAGTGCTATTTTGGGTTTTAGCTGTATGCTTCTTTGTTCACCACAGTGGCGGTGTTTAATATACATAGACTTCGTTGCAAGCATGGCGTTAAAAGTCCGGTAGAACGCGGAACCTTTTAACTCCCATCATCGCCAAGGGGGTAATGTGCCTCTGCCACGCCATAGATGCGAAGGCATTTTGGACAGATTTGAACCACCACACTTGAAATGTTTACAAAATTGTGGTATAATGAAGAAAAAGAAGGCGATATCGCCTACAAACACGGCGAAGGAGAATTCAAAATGAAAAAGTTCTTGTTTGTTTTGTCACTAACTTTAACTGTTACATTATTGTTTGTTTCATGCTCTACGACCTTTGATGGATACAGCTATAACATTGATGATGCAAGAAAGAATGAATCATCTTTCTATGAAGACTATGATTATTTCTTCACAACTGAAAGCGAGGGATATTTCATTGATTTTCTGATTTGCGGCAAGCAACTCCGTATTGTAAAATTTGATACGAAAGAGCAAAACAAAAATACATTGTATCAAATAAAGAGCAAAGCGACATTTTTAATTGACGAAGCCCTATTAGATGATACTTGGACAAAAACAGGATCATTTCCGTTTCAAGTTGAATGGCGAATTATAGAAAAAGATAGCGAAACAACAAAAGGTCTTGAATTTATATACAATAACACAACCTATATGTTGCAATATCGCATTGATCAGAGTAAATAATTTTTTTACATAGGCTTCGTTGCAAGCATGGCGTTAAAAGTCCGGCAGAACGCGGAATCTTTTAACGCCCATACACGCCCGAGGGGCATTGTACCCTCTGCAAAATCTGTGTGCATCTAAATCAGCCACACGACACAAAAATGCAGATCAGCACCCGTGCTGATCTGCATTTTTGTTTGTGCGTTCCCCTCGAAAAAACGGATAAAAGTGCCGTTTTCACCTAACAGGTGAATGACCGTGAAAAATGCGTTATTGTTTTTTTCGTTTTCAGTGGTATAATAATAGTAACAGGCGCCTGAAACATGAAACGGAGGAATAATCTACATATGGAAATCGGAAATAAAATCAAGCAGCTACGGCAAAAGGTCGGAGCAACGCAGGAGCAGCTCGGAGAAAAGCTTGGCATTAGTGCACAATCCGTGTCAAAATGGGAAACAGGCATTACAATGCCCGATATCTCTCTGTTACCGCTTTTATCAAGTGAGCTTGGTGTTACCATTGACGAGCTTTTTGATTTGACAACAGACCAAAAGCTGAAACGGATCGAAAAAAGAATGGACGTGGAAGAAGAACTGCCTGACAGTATTTTTCATGACTATGAAGTCTTTTTGAAAACGCAGCTTGACGAATCTGCCGACAGAAGAAAAATCTTATCCTTTCTCGCAAGCCTCTATCACCATCGTGCGGAGTCGGATTTGCGGAAGGTAAGCAGATACGCTCGCGAAGCAATCCTGATGACTCCCGAAAACAAGGAATGTCAATGGATGCTTCAAAAGGCAGATGGGGCAAATATCTGGGATTGGAATTTGTCGAATCATGCAGACGTCATTGAGTTTTTCAAAAAGGTCATCGAAAGCGACACCGTTACTCCCAAAACACCCCTGCCCTATTATTATATCATAGACAATCTGATTGCCGATCACCGAACCAAAGAAGCCGCAGAATATTTGCATAGGTGTCAGGAGTTACCCGCACATCGACCGTTTTTGATCCCTATTTACAAAGCACACATCGCTCTCGCTGAATATGACGAAAGGAAAGCCGACAGCATTATAGAATCCGCCCTGTCAGAATTTTCAGATCATCCGGGCTTTTTGTTTGAAACGGCACAGTATTACGCCTGCAAGTGTGAATACGAAAAGGCAATCGAGTATTATGAGCGCTCTTGGAAGATGCAAGAGGATCAAAAGCCTCGCTTTACAGATGCTTTAGAGGGCATTGCAACAATATATGAAATTATGCACAAATACGATAAAGCAATTGAAACCTACGACAGATTGATCGCTTGCATCAAGGGAGAATGGGGGTATCAGGACGGTGACGCCGCCGTGATATTCGCAGAACGCAAGAAGAACAAGTTGATCCGATAACATTCACGTTTCATTGTCTGTACTCCACCGCGCAGACCGCCCCGATCACATCTGAAAGTATTTCTCGAGCTTCAGTCCGTTCTTGAAAACGAACAGTCGCTCGAGCAGAGCCGAGATGCGTCCAATGAGAAAACCATTGATCAGAGCACAAAGAACGGTCCCTATTCCAACGCCGCGAAACACGCCAAAGCCAAAAAAGGCAAAGGACAAAACGATCGCGAGCAGCGTGCTTGTGCAGTCGTAAATAGTCTTGACCTTGTTGACGTTGATTGAGAAGCGCTGTGAAAATTCCTTGACGATCAGCTCGTATGCCTCGGGCGAGATGTAGGTGTGGAAAAAGAGTGAGACCGCGAGCGAGCACAGGACCGTTCCGATCGAGAACCACACGATCCGCAGCACGATCCCCTCGGTTGGAAAGGATGACAGCAGCAGGATCGCCCCGTCGAGGACGAGCCCGTAAAGGATCGCCGTGACAAAAGAAAACAGATAGGAAAGCTTAAAGCGGCGCATCACAAGCGCGATGACCAGGATCAGGACCGCCTGCACACAGTATTCGGCAACACCGAACGAAAACCACGGCAGAAATTGCGACACCTGCAGGTGGAGGATGTAGGTCGGGGCAACCACCATCGACATGCCAAATCCTGCCAGCTCGGTGAATGCCGCGCCAAACGCCATAATCGCGAGCCCCAAGAGATAGGAAAGCTCGGTGTAAAAGATCGGTTTCTTCGTTATTTCCATTTTACCACCTCAAAAAAAGACAAAAAGAACCCAAAACGTTTGATACAGAAACGCTCAAAGTTCTTTTTCTAAATTATACCATAATGCGACAGAAAATGCAAGAGGTAAATTGTCGTTTTCGGTGGGAATACACGAGAAAAACAGCGATACCGTTCACAACAATTACAGAATGATATAGTATTGAAAAATGTGGCTACCGCAATTGCGGTAGCCACTTGTTTTTTGGATATTTCGCAAATTAGTTTGCGATACCCGAGTGCTCGATACCTTGAACCAGGAATCTCTGGAAGAAGGCATAGAGAATCACGAGAGGCAGAATGATCAACAAGCCGCAGGTGTTGCGGATCGCCGATTCATAGAGTGCCTTACCTGCATAATCCATTCTCAACGAGGACGGAATATCAATAAACTTGACAAGCAGGTCGGGGCTCGTGGTGGTGTTGAGGAACTTCATGGTGTAGAAGTCGTCGGTCCACTGCCAGCAGAATGCAAACAGGAACACGGTGATCATCATGGGCACCGACAGAGGCAGAATGATCTGCAGGAAGGTGCGGAAGGTACCCGAACCGTCCATGTATGCAGATTCCTCAAGCTCATCCGGAATACCGCGGAAGAACTGACGCAGCATGAAGATGTAGAGTCCGTTCTTGAATGCAAGACCCGTGATCGAAAGCAGAATGAACGGGAAATAGGTTCCGTGCAGGTTGATACCGTTTTGGGTAACTTCCATCTGAACCTTGTATTTCTGTACGCCACCTGCTGTCAGATATTCACCCCACTTGAAATCGGGAGGCAGAATATCCAGGCTCTCAAAGAAGGACGAAACGCCTTCACCAAGCTCCTTAATATTCCAACCAAAGATCTCAATTCCGCCGCCCTTGAGCAGACGAACGATGCCGAGAATATCGAAGTTACGGAAATTCAGGAACATCGCAAGCTCGAGCGTTTGGTGAGGAATGATCATGGTGAGCATAACCAGCAGGAAGATCAGGTTTCTGAACTTAAACTTGAACTTTGCAAAACCGTAGCCGATCAAGCAGCAAACGAAGGTTTGCAGGATGGCGCAGGTGAAGGAAAGCGTGAAGGTGTTCATGAAAGCTTCCCAATAGCCCAGCTCGTTGACTACCGCGCGGTAAATATCAAACGTGGGGTTTTTGGGGATCAGTCGAACCGTAACGTCAACGAAATCCTCGGGAGACATGAACGAGCCTGCAACCTTTGCAATGAACGGAAACAGCACGATGTAGGAAATACCGATCATCAGCACCATGCGGAAGATCCACAGAACAACGCGAGAGAGGAAATAGAAGTTGAGGAACTTCGCCTTCAGTCTGTCTTTGAGCGGACTGCGGTCAAAATCAACGCGAATTTTGTTTTTCGATTCCCGTTTGACAACGGGCTTTTTATCAATGTTTTGAGCGTTCATCTTATTCCCTCCTTCTTAATCATTCTTGCGTTGGTAGAATACAAACGCAGAGAGTACCGATGCGAGAACCGCTACGATGAGGATAACGATCAGGAAGTAAATCCACGACATTGCCGAGCTGATAACGTCACCGCCCGCAGATGCGTAAACACCCGAAATATACTTCATCACAACGTTGCTGTCGGTGGTGAACGAGTCGATAATCGTGTAGACACCGTTTACCAGAATCATCGGGCTGACCATCGGGAAGGTGATCTTCCAGAAGGTTTCCCATGCGGTTGCGCCGTCAATCTTACACGACTCGTAAATTGCGGGAGAGATCGACTGCAGGCCTGCCAGGAAGATCAGCATCTGTACGCCCGCGCGGTTTACAATATTATAAATATTGTTGATTGCCTGGGCAACGTAGTCAACGAGCTCGGTACCGATCTTCATGTTTGCAAACAGTTTTTGCAGGTCCATCGAGGAGATCAGGTCGGATGCGGTGCTCTGTCCTGCACCCGTGTTGTCACCCGTATCCTGCATGTTGTCGGTTGTGATATCCATTGCGGCAATGCTCTCCATGATACCCGTGGAAAGAACAACGGGGATGAAGAAGATTGCGCGGAACAATCCTCTGCCCGCTGCCTTCTGGTTGAGCATAACAGCCATGAAGAGCGAGAAGATCAGGATTGCGGGAATATCAAACGCCAGCTGTTGGAGACCCGAAACAAGCGTTTGTGCAAATGCAGAACCATACTTGCCGAACAGTGCCTCGGAATAGTTCTCCCATCCGACGAACACCTCCACCGTTTGTCCGCCGACGCTGCCGGCTTCCAATTGATGGAAGCTCAGCACGACGGAATCAACCAGCATCGGCAGATAGATCAGAACGAATCCGATCAGGAAAGGCAGGATGAAGAACCAACCTGCGCGCGCCTTGCGGCGGTCGAGGGAGACAATCTTTCTCTTTTTCGGTCTTTTTTCAACCGATCCAGATCCCATATTCAAATCCTTTGTCATGAGAATTCATACCTCCCTTTCAGTTATTGTGGTAAACTTCCACGTATTCGCCGCTCGGGATCGTGTAGGAAACGCCCTCGTAGGTTACGCGAACTGCGAAGTTATTGTAGTTGAGAATAAAGCTCTTGTAAGCGGTCTTCTCGAAGGTGGTTGCATTGCGGTCACCGTAGGTTACAACTACGATCTGGTTGTTGTCAACCACGTACTTATCGCCATCGGTAAGCTCATCCTCGTCATCTCCTGCAGCACCGCCGTCCTCGATCAGGACACCGCCCTCATAGATCGACTCAATGGTGAACAGGTATTCCTCCACAACCGCGTCGAGCTCGGGCTGGAAGCTTGCGAGATTGTCGGAAGCAACCAGATACTGTGCCTGTGCGTTGAACGCCATTTCAGCAGCCTTATCCTTGGTCAAGCCCTCTCTGTTGGTCTCTGCCCAAGCCAGCTCCTCATCAATCTGCGGGAGAAGTGCGCGAGCGCCTGCGATTGCACTATCCACCTCTGCGATCATGGCAGCACGAACCTCTGCACTGATCGTGGTAGTGTTTGCGATCACTTCCTTTGCAGCAAGCAGATCCTCAATCAGCTGATCGGCCTTCTCGGATTCCTTCTTCAGCAGCTCAAAGCCCTGAAGAATCTTGATTGCCGTGGTTTTGAGCGCAGTGATCTTACCCTGGAGCGAGTTAATCGAGGATTCATAGCTACTTTTCTCAAGTTCGGTGGTTTGCTCTTGGTGGAAGCTCAGGAAGTATGCCACGCCCGCTTCAAGCTCCGTGATACTGCGTTTGAGAAGTGCGTAGTTGTAGCCGATCTCACCGACGTTGATGTCCTTCATGTTCTGAATGATCTGCTGCATACTTGCAACGCCACCCTCTGCCAGCTTCCATGCGTCAGCTGCCTCGAGGAGACGGGAGGTTTCCTCCTCCTCCTGCTTCTTCTTCTCGGCCTCTGCTGCCTGCTCGAGCATATCCTTCAGCTCTGCCTCGAGCTCGTCGAGGTCGAGAACACGCTCGCCAACCAGGAAGTTATGACCGATGATTTCCTTATTCTGTACGTCCTTGAGGAGGTCATTGAGCTCATTGTAGTAAGCAACAACGTCGTCCTCCCAAATATCGTAACGCACCGAGTAGTACTGGCTGAGGGTAAGGTCCTCCTTCAGCTCTGCGGTGTTCTGATAGGACAGGATGAAATACATGCCTGCACCGTTCTCAAGTGCTCTCAGGATCGCATAGTTGGTATCACCCTCCTCGTTGAAGGGAGTGCCTGCGAACTGAATGTAGCCGTGAAGAACAACACCGATGAAGGGCACCGATGCGCTCGACTTAACGTAACGGCTCGAGTCAAGGTCTACGTTGATGATGTGGTCAACGTATTTCCAGGTGTAGGCGTTGGAGCCCTCGGTCATCAGGCTGTAGCCTGCTGCCTTCATATCCTGGAATGCCTGAATGGTGTATTCCTTACCGTCCTCGCGGTTGTAAGGATCATCCTCGTCGAAGTCGGAGTTAAGTGCGGTTCCGAGAGATCCGATCGACAGACCCGTCAGACCGTACTTTTCGTAATTCTTGAGGAACTTGGTGTAGAACTTGTTGTAGCGCGAGGGCGAGATTGCCAGCTGGAAGAAGCTGACGTAGGACTGCTGGGTCGCGCTGTAAAGACGCTTGGAGGAATAACGGTTGTCGATCGTTTTGATTGCGTCATACTGCAGGAACAGGCTGTCGAACAGCTCGTTCTTCTGTACGTATGCGAAATCGAAATCAGGATAGAGACCGATATTCTGATCCGCCTGCGAGTTGATCGTTTGTGCCTCGCGGAGCAGCTTTTCAAGACCTGCCTTGCCGCCAACTGCCTTTTCCCACTTGAGCGAGGAAGGAATGGTTGCGTACATACCGCCATTTGCAAAGCCCGTCATCTTGAAGTTGATGTTTTTCACTCCCTTATCGGAAAGTGCATCATACATCTGCAGAATGTTGTCAAAGGTGGTCAGAGGAGTCATCACGTTAACGGGAACCGTCATGATGGTCTGAAGGGTCTCAAGCGTACCGAACACCTCGAGGTAGAGCGGGATATTCTCCTCGAGCTCATCTGCGGTCAGCTTTTGCAGCGTGCCGTTGGAAACAAGGTAATCACGGTAAGCCTCTGCCATACCCAGCCACGAGGTTTCGTAGTAGGTGTAGCTGCTGTTCTGCTCCTTCTGCTCCTTTGCATCCTCCTCATCGGTGAGCATACGATAGCGGATCGTGATACTACCCGTGTACTTACGCTCGGAAACAACCGTCCACTCAGAGGACTCGGTAACCGAAATGACATCGGAAATATCATAGCTGTCCTTCGGCTTCGGGTTGAAGTAGTTCTTCACCGAGTTGTAGTCACTCAGGGCACCTGCGTGATAGGTCTCGATGGAGGCGAGCGACTCACCCGACTCGATGATTGCAACAAATCCGCGCTTGTAGGATTCGGTCTTGATATCAATCACATAGCCGTCGAGGTCCTCCACGTATTTCTGAATGTCCTCCTTGGTCATCACCGTGTTGGAAACGGTTTCAATGGAGGTGAGCATATTACCGGTTTTCTCACCCTTGTCGTTATACTCGGGAGAAGAATAGGTGAAGGTGTAGAGCACCTCGGTTGCCACCGATCCGTAAACGGGATAGCGAATAGTCTTCTGGTAAGACGCATTGTGAATCTGGTGGTAAGCGAAGTCCTGACCGTAAACGGGGTTGGACAGCGTGGTCGAGGACGAGGTGTTCAGCTGCTCATAGTCGAAGAGCGAGCCCGAACCGTCGGGATAGAAGTTATATCCGGGGTTCTCGCTGTTGCCCGCGCCCATGTAAGGCAGAACGGAGAGTCTCTCAAGGGTGTATGCTGCCATGTCGTAACGCAGACCGTTACAGGGCAGGCGAACCGTGAGTCCGTTTTCGTCGAGCGTGTACTCCAGAGCCATCTTGAACACGGGATACTGCTCGTCGGTTGCCTCATAGCCGGTTTCCTCATGGTCGGCATCCATCTGCTCGAAGGAATAGTCCTCGCAGTAGGTCTTGATGTAGCTTTCGCACCAGTTGAGCTCCATTTGAGATGCATCGAGCGCGAAGGTACGGATATCCATAAATTCGCAAATCGGGAATCTCTGAAGCAGCTGTGCCTTTGCACGCTCGGACTTCTGCTTGGAAAGTGCGCGCTCCTCAAAGTAGGAGTCGAACTTGATCAGGTAAAATTCATCAAACTCACCCTTATCGCAAGCATCCTTGATGGGGTTATAGATGAACTTGAGGTAGTTTTCCTCGGAGATTTGTCTCGGAACCAGCTTTCTGGATTCCTCACGACCGATCGTGTACTCCACGCGAACGCCGTTCTTCACGTTCATAACCGTGATCTGCTGGCGCATTGCGGCTTCCTCGAAGCTATGGAGCTCGTTCTTAATTCCGTTGTCCCAATATTGAACAACGATCTGCGAGAGCAGCTCCTTTTTGGTCAGAGCCGATCCCACCGAGCTTGCAACATCGTAGGGGTTGGAGAACAGGATTTTACCCGTGGCAACATCCACGGTTGCGATCTCTCCGCTGAAGGGATCCACGTAGAGCTGATAGCCGTTGCGCTCGAGCATGAGCTTCATGTGGCTATTCTCACCGCGGAGCTTATCCTCGGGGGTTTTGAAAATAGTGGAAACGTAGGTGCTTTCGATTTCCTCAGAGGTTTCGGGCGTGACCTTTTCTGCTTCTTCATCCTCTGCGGCGGCACCGACGGTGAACACGCCGAACGTTCCCAGCAACATGATAACAGCTAAGAGTGTCGAAAGTATTCTATTGTACAATTTCATTTCTGAACCTCCTATCTGTTAAGTGTACCGGTACTGGATCTCGGTGACGATATTGGTGACAAGACCGACCAGCTTGGAGAGCAGCATACTGAAGAGCAGTATGATAAATACGATACATGCCATTGCAACAACGGTACCGAGAATGGTAATCAGGTTCTTGGAGAGCGAATAGTCATGTGTGACCATCGTGCCGAAGAACAACAGAAGACCAACCCAGATAAATGCGATCGTTCCGACCATTTCAACGATTGCCGCCTCGTTGGTGGTAACCCAGTTGGAGCAAAGCGTTGCGGGGGCGATCAAAATGATCAAGGGGAGCAAGCTATACGAGCATGCGATCAGGATATCCTTGAAGCTTCCCTCACCCTCAAACAGCGTGGTCAAGCACCAGTTTGCAACAACAAAGAGGAAAAGCGGAACAAGAACCGAAATCGCCTGCGCGAAGATCGTGGAGAACCGGCCCGTGGGATTGAGCACATAGCCCTGACCGATGCTCTGATAGAAGAACACCACAATGGTCAGAACGATGAACACGATGGATGCACGAACCGAGCCGCGGTGCTCGTGCTTGAGATCGTAGAAGCCATCAAACGGATGGAAGATGACGTAGAAGCCGTAGATCAGCTCCTGCCAGAAGGTCTTGCGAGCCTTACCGTCGGTGGAAACGCGCTTGTTGACCTTGGCTGCAAAGCCGAAGAACTTGAGCACGAGCACGATCACCGCGATGATGATGGCAAGAATCGGAATGAACCAGGTGGACATCCACTCCTTACGAACCTCCTGATAGGAGTTCGACCAGTTGGAGGTCTCGTATGCGATCTCGTAATACTTCAGAGCCTCTGCGTAGTCACCGCTGCGGTAAAGCGCATTACCGATACCAACGTAGGCTGCGTCAAAGTTCTGGTTTCTCTGGAGAACCTTCTCCCAGCACTCGATTGCGTAGTTGTAATCGAGCGAGTTTTCAGCGGCAATTGCCTGCAGGAGCAGGTCACCGTATTCGGTTCTTTCATAAACCACGAGCGAGCACGTGCCGCCCTTATCGAGGACGAGCAGCGTATCGTCCTGATATGCCAGAGACGAAATGGTGGAGATACTTCCCAGCATCGAGCCCTTATCACCGAAAGCGAAGAGCAGGTTGCCGTTGAAATCGTAGGTATAAATCTTGTTACGCTTGGCGTCGATGACCGACCAGGTTTTCTCCGGTCCAACTGCAACCTCAGTGATCTTGGAGGTTCCCGAATAAGCTGCATCGGAAGCGGTCGAGAAATCAATCTCACCTGCAGGCGGCCAGAAGCCGTTTCTTCTCATAATCTCGTCACCCGAGGGGTTCAGAAGCTTAACGGGCATGTACTTACCGTCCTTGGACTTGCCGCGAATCGCGCCGCGAACCGAGCCCTCTGCGATGGTGGTGATCGTAACGTAGACGAAGCCCTCCTCGGTGATGGTAATGTCCTCGTACTCGGGAGAAACCTTGGTTTCGGTGTACTCTCTCTGCTCATCGGTCTGGAAACGTCTCCAGATGATCTCCCACGCGCTCATCGTGACCGCCTGAGAACCGATGATACTCACGAATTCACCGTCATTATCCATAACGATGATACCACCGCCGCTCGCCTTGGAGACAACGTAAATTCTGCCGTATTGGTCGATCGCCATTGCCTCGGGCTTATAAACGCCCTCAACGAGGTCGGTTTCGGGCTTATCAAGCGTTCTGACGAACTCGCCGTCGCGCGTGAAGCAGACCAAACGGTATTTGTTGGTGTCGCAAACCCAGATGAACTCGTCGGTTACGAACACACCCTGAGGAGACTCAAGGCTATCGGGGTTACCCTGCGAGTTGATGAAGGTGGAAATCTGGAAGTCGAACTTGTAATAACGGTCGAGAATCAGGATGCGGTTGTTCCCCGCATCTGCGATGTAGACCTTTTCCTCATTGTCAACGAAAAGGTCGGTGGGGTTGTTGAAGTTGGTGTCAAGCCCCATCTCGGCATATCCGATTGCCTTCACTGCCGAATAGGCGTCGGGCGAATAAAGTGCCGAGCCGTCGATCGAATAGGTGTAGGTCTGATATGCAGAGGATGCACTTGCACCCAGCGTCATTGCCGAAGCGATCATCAAGAGTGACAATACGATCAGCAAAACAGATGTGATTCTTTTCATATTGTCTCCTCCTTAGTCTTTCATACCCGACGAACCCATCGTTTCGATGATGTTCGACTGGGAAATAACGAATACGAGAATCGGGACTGCCATCATCAACACGGTTGCGGCTGCCGATGCACCCTGACGCTTGATACCACCGGCGGTGATCTGTCCGATTGCGTAGTTGAAGGATTTGAGCTGCTCCGAATAAATATAAATGGAAGAACCTGCGTTCCAGAGTCCCTGGAACGAATAGATAATCAGGGTCAGCCATGCGGGCTTAACCATCGGCATTGCGATGGTCCAATAGGTGCGAAGCTCGCTCGCACCGTCCAGACGTGCACTTTCCAACACGGTGTCGGGAACCGCGGAGTCCATAAACTGCTTCATCAGGTAAAGACCCAGAGTGGAGCCCCATGCGGGAACGATGATTGCCCAATAGGTGTCGATCATCTTGAACGCACTCATCAGGATGAAGCTGGTGATTGCGGTAACCGTGGAGTGGAACATCAGCGAGGTCTGAATGGTTTTGAAAATGAACTTACCGCCCGGGAACTTGATCTTTGCCAATGCGTATGCACACATCGACGCGATAAAGAGGTGTCCGAACGTACCGCCTACCGAGGTAAAGACGGTGTTAAAGATGTAACGCGAGAACGGCACCCAGGAGTCGTTCATCAGAACGAACAGATCCTTGAAGTTGTTCAGGGTGGGGTTCATTACGTAAAATCTCGGAGGATACATCCACAATTCATCCAGAGGCTTGAGCGATTGCATCAGAACGTAGCACATCGGGAGAATCATGAAGATACCGAGCAGCGTGAGCAGTACGGTAATACCGGCATCACCACCCGCGGAGCGGGACAATACAACCTTATGTTTTCTTGTTCTAAGTTTTGCCATATCACGAACCTACCTTTGAGATGACCTTCTTAACGATCATGTTTGCGCCCACCATGATGACAAAGAGCACAACTGCGATCGCAGAGGAATAACCGATTTCGTAACGCTGTCCACCGTAGTCCTCAAGGTGGTGCATGATGGTGTGTGCAGCGTAGTCAACCGACGGGAAGCCGGCAAGTGCGGTTACGACACCACCAAAGCCGAAGGAGCTGGTGATTGCCATGATTGCACCGAACATCAGCTGCGGCTTCATGCTCGGAAGGGTGATATACCAAAGCTCCTGCCAACGGTTTTTCACGCCGTCAACCGCGCCTGCCTCGTAGAGCGAGCGGTCAACGCCCTGCAAGCCTGCGATAAAGGACAGGAAGGAGGTACCGAGCGAGGTCCAAAGGGCAACCACGATACACAAAGGCATTACGTAGTCGGCATCCTTAAACCAAGCAACGGGTTCCGTGATCAATCCGAGCTCCATCATCGTTGCGTTAACCCAACCTGCCGAGTCGGCATCGAACAGGGTACCCCAGATCAGGTAAACCTGACCAGAGATCGACGGTGCGTAGAAGACCAGAGTAACCAGCGAACGGATACGGGGGGAAAGCTCGTTGATGAACCATGCAACGAGGAAGGACATCAGGTAGGAAACAGGTCCTACGATGACCGCGAAGATCAGCGTGTTTTTGCACGCGATCAGGAACACGTCGTCAGCGAAAAACAGATTGATGTAGTTTTCCAGCCATACGGGGTTCGGCCATTGGAGCATGTTAAAGTCTGTGAAACTGATGACTGCGGAGAGGATGACGGGAACGATGGTGAACATCGTGAAGATCAGAACATAGGGGAGGATCAGAAGATAAGCAACCCAGTTGCGCTTCATCTCCTTACGGATCCACTGCCCGTATGTCATATCTTTTCTCGCCACAGCCTGATATTCTGCCGATTTTTTTGACATGTTAGCTCTTTCTCCTTATATAGATTTGTTCAACACGGGCATACATCACTGATTGTACTCGGTGATACGGTCAGCAATGTTGCGCAGACATTCACTGATGAAGTAAACGAGCTGCTCCTCGGTCAAACTATCGATCTCATAGCCACCGAGCTTGGCGTCCATGGTCTGCTTACCGACGTTCTTGAAGAAGGAGTAGGTCATGACCTTATCAATGACCTTCTTGGTCTGGGTCGTCTTTTCAACGTTGCTCAGGTTCGGATTTGCCGCGATCGCGTCGAGATCGGGGATGAAATCGTAGGACAGGAGCTTGCTGAACATTGCGGATGCGGAATCAAGTTGAACAACCTTTTCGTTTGCAATTGCATACTTTGCAGCGGTGATCGCCTCGTTGTATGCGGCGGCATTCTTGGAGTTGCCAAACTTCTCTACCAGGATATTCATTGCCTCGAGAGCCTGGTCGGAGCGCTTCTCTGCGAGCGTTTGACCGATCTCAAGAACCTCAAGGTTGAACTCAAGGCGCTTACGGGTAATCTCGTTGTTGATGGTGTTGATATAGCTGAGAAGCTCGGTGCTGGGGTCTGCATCGTCATTGTATGCAGACAGGAATGCGAAGTTGGTGTGACGGTCGAGGTAGTAGCTTCCGGGGTAGTTCGGAATTGCTGCCAGGTTTTCAAACTGCTTGGAAACCTCCTCGAACTCGTCGCGAGTCCAGGGCATCTCCTTCAGAGCCACGCGGTTTGCGGTGGGATGCTTTGCAGAGTCACCGATGATCGCTACCATTTCGTTTGCGTAGCGGGTCTGTGCCTCGGCACCCGTATACCATTTCATAAAGGTCCATGCAGACTCGGGATCCTCGATCTCGGAGATCATAACCACGGCTGCGATGGTGGAGTCGGCGGTATTGTTGATCGAGCCGTCAGCCTCCTGCTTGGTTCCGGGGATCGGAACGAAGGTCCAGCTGCCCTCGATCTCGGTTGCGAATACCTTGAGCTGGTTGTAAAGGCCCGTGTAGTCTGCAATGATGATCGGGTACTCACCGCTTCTGAAACGGTTTGCTGCGTTGTAGGTGTAGGGGAAAGAATACTGCGTGAAGAGGTTACACATTTTTTCAAATGCTGCAAGACCCTTCTGCGAGTCGAGGTTGATTCTCATACCGTCATCGGCGTAGAGCGAGCCGTTGCTCTGGTAGAGGAACACCTTATAGTTGGTGGTGATACCGATTTCCATGTTGTTCGACTCGAGCTTGGACTGTGCGATCATCAGCTCATCCCAGGTCTTGGGGATCTCGATGTCGAGTCCTGCGAGAATGTCCAGACGAACGAACATCATGTTAAAGGTTTGCGTTTCAGGCAGACCGTAGGTGTGAACCACACCGTCGGAGTCGGCGATCTCGAGCTGGAGCATTGCCGCTCTGGTGAAGCACTCGTCAACGATCGCATCGAAGCCTTCCATATCCTCAACGTTGGTCAGCGCTCCGCGAATTGCGTAGTTGATAACCGTTGCGTCGGCAAGTCCGAGGTAAACGTCGGGACCCATGCCTGCGAGGATCGAGGGGAGAAGCGTACCGCCCGATACGAGCTTGAGGTCAACCGCGATGTTGGTATCGGGGGTGAACTCGTTGGTGGTGAGGTTACGGATAACCTGAGATTGGTCACGGCCGTATGCCAGCCAAACAGCGATAGAGGCATTGGTCTCCACATCATCCATAGCACCCATGTTGTTGTAATCACGGAAGAAGCTCTGGATGAAGCAGTTGAACTCGTGTGCGAAGTTCTGGAAGAAGTTTCCGTCTGCACGAGGCGCCTTTTCCTCTGCAGGCTGAATCGAGATGTAGTCCATCTGAAGCGGCTGCGTCTTTGCATCACTCAGGAAGGTACCGAGGTTACCGACGTAGCTCTTGAAGTTATCAAGGTTCTTTGCGATCTGGTCCTCGTCTCTTGCCATCTTGGTGAGAAGCTGCTCGAGCTTATCACAGGTTCCCGAGTAGGTCGAAGCAACCTCTGCGGTGAGCTTGAGGAAATCCGAAATGTCACGCAGTGCGTATGCCTGCCTCATCATATCAATGAGGGTATCAGGCAGAACGCGGGTGAACTTGTAGTCGGTGTATTCGTCGGGCGAGGTACCCGTGAGTTTAATAATATTGAGGTAGTCTGTGTTGAGGCTATTCAGAATACCCTCGATTTGGCTAACCATGTTGCTCATCGAACCCAGGGTTACCTCGAGGCGGATCGTGTATTCCACGCCCTCGCGGAAGTAAACCTGATAGGTGTCTGCCTCGCCGTCGCCGTCGGCATCCACACCTGCGGTCAGGTTGGTGACCTTCCAGGAGGTGCCGTAATCGTAGCGAAGCTCGGTTGCCTCTGCAAACGGAACACCGTTATAGTAGCCTGCGGTATTGCCAAACTTTGCAGCGTATGCTTCAGCGCTTTCGTAGTTGGTGTAGATGTTGAGCGTACGGCAGACGTACATACCGTCGAGGTAGCTCTGCTTGTAGCGGGTGAAGATATCGTACAGACCCGAGCCGTCAACCTTGAAATTGTACTCAACCCACTGGCCTGCCGTTGCCCATTTCTCGGTACCGATCGTGTTGAGCAGCACGCGAGAGGGATCGCAGGGAGAGGTTGCCGAGGACGCGCGGTCCTCGATCGGGTACACAACGTTGGTGGAGGTGTGCACGGTGTACTCGCTCTCGAGCTTCACCTTGCCCGTTCCCTGAGGAACCTCGCCGTTCTTTCCTACATTATTTTTAAGAGCAGCCATGTACTCCTCGTAGGACTGAACCTCGGTGTAGGGTGCGAGCGTGATCGTGGAGACCGCGATGCACTCGTTTACTGCCTCAAGAACGAATTCAACCTTGCCGTCATTTGCCTTGGGATCAATTACAAATCCAAAGTTATTGGAATAGTAACCCTCGGCGTCACGCATGGTATAGGTCATCCATGCGGGGGTTTGCACCATCGTTGGACGAAGCTCATTGCGATCTGCGTCGAGAATGAAGAAACGCAGCTTATATTCGTCAACAAACGCATTCACTGCAGCGGAGATTACCTCAGGCTTCTCAACGTAAACGGCGGTACCGTCCTCGGACGCCCAGCAGTTAAGTCCCGCAGCGGTTCCCTTTGCTACCACGTCAGCAACATTCTCGTTTTTCTTAATCTTGTAGGTTGCAACGAGCGTGCTCTTGCCGTCGGCCTGGAAAGAGGACCAAAGCTTTGCCAGCTTAAGCGAGCGAGCCTCGGAGAAGGGCGTGACGCCGTTGATCGCGAACTCACGCTCAACTGCAGAGGACTTACCAACGATCGGATAATACTCCAGCTCAATGGTGTAGAGTCCTGCATCGGTGATGCCCATCGCTTCCAGATCGAGCGACCAGGTTACCGAACCGATCGCGGGTGTATAAAGTGCCTGCTTGCCGTCGAAGTTGTCGAGATACACCAGGTCTGTTTTTTCAAACTTGGTATTCTCGTCTGCAACAGCCTCTTCAACGGAATTATAAACGATGGGCTCGTTCTCTCCGTTGGGAACCGTCATCTTCCAAACGCCGTTCTTGATCTCAATGGTAACACCGTCGTCATCGGTGAACACCAGATCGGTGGTGGCGTCGAACGTGACGGTTTTTGTCGTCGCATTCTCGTAATCAAGGAAGTAGGATGCGTATTCCGCCATGTAGTCCTTGTAGGAAATGGTGGTGAGCTCATCCATGTAATCCTCGATTGTTTTGTCCGTGACACCGTTGAATGGCTCGTCAGCACTGACGGCAACCACAACGGTGCTCACAAGAAATAGCATTGCGAGAGCAAGGCACGTCAATCTTGTGATCTTCTGTTTCCTCATTTGCGTTTCCTCCTGCAAATAATCTTGGCTTTCAGCCCGAATTCGTTTTCGCAGCTCTGTCAACCGACACACCGACGCGCCATTGCGTGCGCGCGACGGGGTGCAAGCCAGCACAACCGCTCAGGGAGCCGGCGGATCCGGGACGTCCGATTCGGCAACCGCACGCCGCAGGCAACAGCGCGCTTTTGTCGGATCGGCAGCCCTTGGGCAACCGGTGGGGTTGCCGCCGACCTGCATCGGGACATACTTCTCCCCATATTGTTATAATATAATACCACAAAAAACAAAATCTGTCAAGCATCTTTCGTCATCAAAGCGTCACACAAAACCCGAAGAAAATTCAAAAAGCCAGCCAAAAGCGAGGTAGATGTTTCAAAAAGTTTACAATTACTTTCAGAAACATTCTGTTCATAAATTGGCGTTTTTTAGGGTGGTAAATTTAATTTACTGTGAAATTCGTGTAAATCATGGGATTATGCGCATTTTTTGTTCAACTTTTCCCGTTTATTTTCAAATTATTTTTTCCATTTTTTAACATTGTAAATTATATTTACCGCGAGAAAGACTTTTTTCTTTGACCGATTATAAAAAAACTAACGTTTGTTTTTGTGCAATACTCACAAATTAAGAACAGAATTTTCTACACCTTGACTTTTTTCACAAACCGTGTTTTGGGAGGCAAAAAGAGGGGCACGGGCACCCTTGCGCTACAAAAAGACGCTTGACTTTTCGTGTAATCTTTGCTATAATAAGTTCGTTATCCCCCAATAGATCAACAGGAGGTCCAGCCCTTGATCCCCGCACATCTCTACCTATTCAGCATCAAATCAATTCCGCATCTTGTGTTTACGACACTTCTATGCGGGGCACTTCTCTTCTCTGCCGCCCTGATCGCCTTGCTTGTATTTGAGATGAAACGGCGGCGCGGAATGCTCGCGCTCTGCGATTGGGTCCACATCAAGCATCGCATGCTCCTGCTTGCCGTGATCCTCTCTTCCCTGCTTTTTCTCCAGACCTATCTTGCGATCGGCGTGATCCTATTTTTTCTGTTTTTCTCTCCGCGCTTTCTCGAGGCAGATTTTCGCATCCTGCAGCTCGAGGAATACCCGACGAGGCAGCGTCCCGCCGAGCGTCGCCGAAACCGAGTGGCAATCGAGCTTGCACAAAGCGTACAGGCAAGCACAAAATGCGAATCCACCAGCTTGTTTTTTGAGCGATATCGCAGCACGTGTGAGAAAATCACAGCATCCGAGGCAGGGATATTCTCAGGCAGGCGCGTCCTCCATAATCTGCGCATTGGCGGTTGGCTTCTCCCCGCGGCACTGCTGGCAACCCTGGCAGAGGCGGCAAAAGCCGTTGCACTTTTCCCTCTTGAATCTATTTTCTATGACACGGCAACCGCATTTCCGCTCATCTTTCTGATGATCAACGCGATCCTCGATGCGCTTGTGTTCTTTGGCGGTCTGATCTACGGCTCGATCCGTTGGGAGGAGCACTTCCCTTCCACGCACAGACACCAATTGACTGTTTTCTTGATCATATTTACCGTCCTTTTTGTGATCCTGATCGTGATCACAGGTCTCGGTTTGTGTTGAAAAGGTATCACAAAAGGAGAGCTCCACCATAGGCGATAAGGAACTGTTTTTACTAACAACCCTTCAGTCAGCTTCGCTGACAGCTCCCCTTACACAGGGGAGCCTACCGCTGCGGCG
>CAJKPX010000040.1 GCA_905201895.1 uncultured Eubacteriales bacterium
TTCTTGAAATTTGTAACACCTTTGTAACGCACGTGCTGTTATAATGTTCGTATACCATAGAAAGAATTTTCAAATTGCAGAAAAAATGTATGAATTAATTATAGTCGAATGGAACAGGCAAAAAAATATTTGTGAGTTATCAAATTTCTTGAAATTTGTAACACCTTTGTAACGCACGTGCTGTTATAATGTTCGTATACCATAGAAAGAATTTTCAAATTGCAGAAAAAATGTATGAATTAATTATAGTCGAATGGAACAGGCAAAAAAATATTTGTGAGTTATCAAATTTCTTGAAATTTGTAACACCTTTGTAACGCACGTGCTGTTATAATGTTCGTATACTATAAAAAGAATTCTCAAATTGCAGAAAAATGTATGAATTAATCATATGAAATACTTTTGACGTAGGAATGCAAATGACATAATATGCGTGGACGATCATCCCATTATGCTGAGCGGTCTTTTGGAAAACGTAAGCTAGGTTTTGCCTGACGCAGTTATTGTTGCTTTCAAAAATGTCGAAGATGCGCTTTGCTATAACAATGAGAATGGGTGTGATGTTTTAATCAGCGAGATAGAGCTTTGCGGAACCGATGGGTTAACATTTGCGAAAGGATCAAAATGATCAACTCAAAGGAAAATATCATATTCTTTACTGTGTGTGACGAGAAAGAACATGCAAAAGAAGTCATGAAGATCAAGCCGAGCGGATATCTTGCAATGCCTGCTAAAAAAGAGCAGCTTGAAGCGGAGTTGAAAAATCTCAGATATTGTGCATCATAAATAGTGAGATCGGAGGATAGATATGAGAATTGGATTTGGCTGTAGATTCATTGCATTTTTACTTATGCTTGCAACGCTGATGACGGCATTGCCTTTGGTTGCTTTTGCGCAAGAAGATCCTTCGGCAGCAAAAGAGGAGGTCTACCTTAAAAGCGTAAAGCTTGAGGAAGGATCGAAGGAAGATGCTAAGGCGGCTCTCGTTGCCGATGGGTACATTTTCTTTGATCAGAACTTGAATGAAGGAACGGGACAGAATGGCGTTTGGTTAGGATACCAAACCACGACCGATCCGACTCAGGCAATTTACGATATGAAGCTGATGAATATGAAGGGCGGATTTACGCTGACAAGCATGAAGGAAGCTCTTGCGACACAGGAGTCTGCTTTTGCCGCCATGACTGCGGATCTCAACTATTTGGTTGAGGAATTCGTCGAGGCTTACAATGAGGGAAGCGTGCCTGCACAGAAGGCTTATAAGGCACTCAACTTCTTCCGCGTTGTCAACGGTGAGACTGAGCTTGCTGAAGAAAACGGACTGGGATACCAGATCGTCAATGGCGGGGTAACGCAGTCTATGTTGACCGAGATCATCATGTTCTGCAATCCCGATCTTGTGGACAGTATCGTAAAGATCTTGACCATGGGCATTCAGATCAGGAATGAAAACTGGATGCAGCAGCTCTCCGAGTTGGGCCCGTATGATGCGGACACTTTCTATATTGAGGACGAAACCGAGCCCAGACGCCGCGCAGAGCAGCTTTTGAACGTGCTCAGTCTTTATGCCGGTGCGTATAACGCCATGGAAAAGAGCGGCATCATTCCCGACAAATTGAATGAGAACTTTGAATCCGAGTATGAGGGCGAAAAGCCTACGCAGCTCGTTTCCGCTCAAGAGGCAGATCTCAAGAAGCTTGACGAAAGCCGCTATAAGTTCTACAAGATCGCATTTGATGAGCTTGACAAATATCAATACGGCAATAGTGGCGGCACGCTCAAGGATTTCTTCTGCTCCCTTGATGAGGAGGGCAACGAAAAGAAGCTTTACCCGCTGGTGTCCGTTTTAACCGACGCTGAGTTCGCCGCACTTTCCTACGGTTGCTTCTTAGAGCTTGCAAACGGCGTAGGTGTAACCAGCGAATCGTTTGATTCCTACGATGAGCTTTATGCAGCTCTTACCGAGGAAGCCAGCTCGGTTTATCTCTACGCAGGTGTTGATGAGATTCTGTTTCAGGAAGAAGTCATCGTCGGCTTTACCGAAACTGCGCAGCGCCATATGGCGTCTACCGGTGAGCTTGAATTTTTTGATAAGGAAAGTTCGCACGAAGAGATATTGGACGCCGGCATCCGTGTGGCAAAATGCATTGCCGCATCGGGCATGGCAATTATGGGTGTTACCAAGATCACGATGGGCGTGATCACGCTGATCAGTGTTTTCAGCACGACAGTATCTGAGTCTATCGCCTCGGGTGTTCTTGCGGGAGTTATGAAGTTCTGTTCCATTATCAGTGGAGGCTACGCACTTTTGATTGTGCTTGCCGCGTTTGTGCTTGCGGTTGCCGTTTCCTATATCGCTGCGGTGATTGACGAGTATATCAACGGCAAGATCGACTGGGATGATAACCCTATGCCCAAGTATCTGTATGACGTTAAGGAGGTCACGTTCAGCCAAAACTCCGACGACGGTATCACCACCGAATTTATGAAGCGTCCCGTGTTTGCTCTGTACGAAGCAGTTACTGACACTGACGGTGAGGTTGTGGATCTCAACGCACACTCTAAGGAAGCAACGCAATGGATCGGGCTGTTCGTATCCTACGACAGACAGGGAGATAACGCAAAGCCCATCAAGGCAGAGGATCTGCTTGTGCAAAAGGGAAGCGGTGTGACCCCAGACGGTTACGTGCCTCTTACACGCTTTGGCGAGGTTGTTGCTTATGATCTCAACCAGTGGGATGAGGATGACGATGTTAACGGTATTTATCTTTTCTATAAGCAGGACATGGAAGTTGCTGCTGAAAGCGGAACGACCTATTATATTTCTGAGGTATATCTTCAGTCCGGTGAAAGCGATGCGCACTGTATCAGCCTTTTGCAGGCGGCAGGATATACGCCCATCAATATGAACCTTTCTCCCGATTGGGATGACGGCGACTTTGCATTTAACGACAAGGTATATGCATACCTTGGATATAAGGTAACCACCAATGAGAAAAACGCAATTCGCGATATGCGCGTGGATTACGGCCCGACCAGGGGAGAAATCCGGCACGGTGCTGCGACTTATGCGGAGTGCGGAAGCAACGGTGCGATTACGCTTTACGCTACCAAATATGACGAAGCGGGCACGCCTCTGCTTGCAGGCGGTATTGTATGCACAAACAGTCGCGACCTGCCTGCTTTGGGTTACGAGCCTGTCAATCTGTTCGGTGGCGGACCTGCGGTTTCGTTCAACGTTTCACGAGATGGCATTGGCTTTGAAACCGAGGAGACCTTTGTGTACTTCCTTCCCGAAACCACCTTCACAAGCGGAAAGCTTTATCTTGGCGGCGTGTCCTTCATAACATTGGGCTTAATGGGCTCCGACATGAGCAGGTATAATCCCAATCGTCTGAAGCTTGCGCGTGAGCGTCTTAAGGCAAAGGACAACAGCTACAATGCGGAAGACGATACAAAGATCATATCGGACTACCTGTTAATGGAGATCGGGTATGATGCAACCATGGATTCCGCTGTTTCTTCCGATAAGAAGAGTGAGCTGCGAGATAACGTTGTGTTGCACGGCACCTTCAATCCTTACCGTGCAATTTACGAATTAAAGGCAACGGCAATCGAGGATAGCCCCAATGTATTTTCCTTTGAAGGCGTAGGGTATTCGGCATGGAACAGAATCGAATTTACCCCCAATACCCCTCCTTATCAGGAATATCATGACTTCTTCCTCTCCTATAACAGCCAAAGCGAACTTGACTCCTTGGATATGATCGGTAAGCTTTATCTTGCAGGCAATCCTGTTTCCGATAACCTGTATGATACAACCAAGGGCAAAATGATGATGCCCAAGGCGAAGAGTGCCACAACGGTTGAGGGACCTCAGCCTATTGAGTTGGCAAATGTCAAGTGCATTCAAAACAACAACGGATTAAACGTTGTAACGGCATCCAATTCGACCTTCACGCCCGTGACGGACGTATTCGGAGGATTGCAGGACGCAGCGATCATCAAGGAGTATTGGATCGAGAATGAATACAAATTCTATGCGATCATGGACGTGGAGGCAAGACCTTACGTTTCCGCCATTACTGCCATTGACGAGCTGACGCTTTACAGAGCATACGGCGGTTATGACGCAGGGCTTTCTTACGACCATATCACCAACGACATGCTGCTGGCGCAGCTGGCAAGTCAGGGGGCGACCAATTTCAATGCGCACAGAGTATCGCTGCAGCAAACGGACGTTTGGGATAATACCCGATTTGACAGCTATGACGAGATTAACGCGATCAGATTCGGATATACGAGAACGGCAGAAAAGAAGAACGCTCTGACCGATGTATTCCTGTACTTTAACGGATTTTCCACCGACGAGCCCCCCAAGGAGCTGTATCGCGGTACCGTAAAATATACGTTGCTTTGCGAGATCCCCTTTAACATGACGGGATACAACAACGCTCCCAAGCCCGGTGTATATCTCTACGGTACGACCAGTACCAAGGCGGGCAACAAAATCATTGATTTTGAGGTTTCCGGCACACCGTTTATGAATGGTTACGAAACCGTTCGTACCATGAACGGCAGATCTCTCGTTGCTGAGATTCTTGAGTATTCCAAAAAGAACGAATCGCATCCGATGAAGAAGGCTGCAATACTTTTTGCTACGATTTTCGAATACTTCCAGAATGAGGACGAAAAGCAAAAGTATGATTATTTCTACCTCCACATCAAGCGCGAGGAGGATGATCTTAACAAGCAAAAGCCCTATATCGGAAAGCTTTACGTAGATTACTATGTGGAAGATAAGGCAGCTATGCTTGACAGAATGTTTGACCAAGGTGCAGAAGGGTACATTGACGTAGACCTGAACAAGGGTGCAGGCGGTGAGTACGTATACCTGGGTTACAGCTACACTGCTAATCCCGCAAAGGCGATCAAGGAAATCCGTGCTGCTCACGATATGGGCAGTCCCGCTACGCTGACCGACGATCAGGGACGCAAGTTTGAGCTTGTTTCGGATATTGATCTGAATATGGAAGCAGGCGGTGATTATATCTACCTGTATACGACCACGGAGTCCCAAACTGCCAAGCCCATTACGAGCTTGCAGGTAGCATTTGAAGTGTCTACCGGAGAGAGAACCCTGCATTGGCATGACAATACGACCCATATTGAGGTGAAAAATTGCACCAAGCACTGGAATTCAAATAAGAATTCCGACCTGAACAGATGGGCAGGCGGCGAGTATATCTACTTGATGTACATCACCGTGGATTCTGACTTTCAGGGAACGGATAAGGTTCCGAACTACGGAAAGGATAAGACCTATACCAGACAAGAGATTGCGGACCTGACCGCTACCGGCAAATACATCGGCGGACTTTACGTCATGGACAAGGAAACCATCAGACTGGAAAAGATCGCAAACGGTACGTTGACAACTGCAAGCAACTGCAACGATATTCAAGACCAGGAGGTCTTTGACAGACTGAAGGCGATGGGCGCGACTACGATCATGCAAACGCCCATCATGGTCAACAGCGGAGGATACTTTGAAGGCAATACCAACAAGGTGTTCATCGGCTACAGCCGTACCGATGATACCAAAAAGGCGATCCGCAATATTGCGATCAAGATAGAGATCCTTTCTATGGCAGAGCCCAAGGAAACGATCGAGGTCAACAATAAAAAGTTCAATCTTGTTGCCGAGGCTGCTGATGGTGTGACCGCACTTCCCAAGGCGATCAATCTGATCGGTATTCAGGGAGGCGGGGAACTGCTGCTTCCCAGATTCTACCTCTACTATTCCACCTCTTCGGGAAGCGATCCGATCTGTGATATTACCATTGACGATATTCCTATCCTCAACGGTTGGAACACAGTAAGATCCGCAAATTTGACCGACCCGTTTGCAGACGTGTATGATCAGGCTTACGCGCAGTATGAGCTTGCGGAAAAGGACGATTCGGACTTCTATGATTCCGAGATCATGTATAGCGATCAGCTTTATAAATGGATGGAAGATATATGCGCCCTGTATGATCCCGAGGATGCAAAGGCAAAGCCCTTCTACATTCACGTAAAGAGATATACCGAGGACAGTCTTGAAGAGATCAAGCCCTATATCGGCGAGGTATTCGTGGCAAAGGGCGACTCCAGACACGAGGCACTCTCCAAGCTCGTAGCGTTTGAACCCGATGGCTTTGTTGACGTTGATCTGAATCAGGATGCAGGCGGGAACTGGGTGTATATAGCGTACAAGCGTGTGGCGAAATCCAGAGATGCGCTGACGGATATCATGGTATATCAGGGCAAGAAATTCGAGCCCACCAGAAGACTTATCATTGACGGTAAGACCGTGAAATTCACGCTTGTTTCTGACGTGGACCTCAATGCCGAGGCCGGAGGCAAGTATCTCTATCTTTACACCGCCGATTCCAAATACACAGGCAACCCCATCACGGGTCTTGATATCAAGCTGCAGGTGGATTCCTATCTCAAGTGCGGTGTTGAGCGTGTGACCGTAAAGCTCGCAGACGGAAAAGTCTTTACTGATGAATACATCAATCTGAATAAGGATGCGGGCGGCGATTCCATCTATATGATCATGGCACGCGAAACAACTGAGGGACACACGTCCAACGGAATTGAGATCGAAAAGATCAACGTCCCCGCTACTTGTGAGGAGGACGGCTACCACGGCATTTTGACCAACTGCAAAGACTGTGCTACCCAAATGGAGGTCGTTCAGGGTGTCCACAAGGCGAGCGGCAAGCATCCCGACGCGGATGGCGACGGTGATCACAAGTGTGACGATTGCGGAAAGCGAGACGTGACCGATCACGTATACGGAGATCCCGTAGAAAAGAATCGCATTGAAGCAACTGCAGAAAAGGACGGCTCTTATCAGCTCGTGCTGATTTGCAAGGAATGCGGGGAAGAAAAGGTCTTGGATAAGATCGTGATTCCTGCCGGAACGCCCACGAAAAAAACCGAGCTTGCCTCTTTGGTGGGCAATGACTCATGGATACGCATCGTAGTCTATGCAGGCATTGCGCTTCTTGCAGGAGTGATTGTGTTTATCGAAAAAAAGAAAAAAAATAATAACAGAAAAGGGGATAACGACAAATGAAGAAAGTGAATAAAATTATAATTTCCTGGATATTGGTATTTTCCTTGCTTTTTTGTGCTATCGTTCCTACCTTCGCGGCAGGAACGGGCGAGGAGTATATAAGCGATCTTCGTCTTGTGTACGCAGAGGACTATAACGAGGCAAAGGAAATTATCGCTGAGGGCGAATTCAAGGAGTATAAGGTCCTGAACGAGAACCTCAACGCAGATGCCGACGAGATTGGCGTATGGCTTGCATACAAGACCACGACCAACATTGAAGAAGCGATCACCGACCTTGCCGTCATGCAGATGAACGGCGGTTACAGTGATGGTAACTACCAGGAAATGATCAAGCAGAGCTATGACGATTACGTAGCAATGGGTTTGATTTACCTGGATGCAATCAACTATTTTGTGGAAGCATACGACGCAGGGAATTACCTTGCAGAATCCGCTTTCCGTCAGCTTAACTTCTATAACGTTGTAAGCAACGGCATTCCCAAGGAAGCAATCCCCACTTTTGAGGGCGAACGCCTTGGCGACATCTTCTATGAAGGAATTGATGAGTACGAGCTTGCAACCATCTTCTTCCAGGGTAACGTCCACGTGCTTAACAACGTTCGTTCGCTGCTTGCAATGGGTGTTTCCTACAACGAGGACGGCAAGGCATACCTTGATAAGGTAGGCGATGCTGCAGCAGAGATGAAGGAAGATCCCACTGTATTCGAGGATGATGCGGAGGATCTGGATATGTATGCCTCCCTCATCGCGCCCTCCATCGGTGTGTTTGCTGATATGTTCAAGGAGCTTGCAAGCGTTGAAGATGAGCTCAATTACAAGGATGAAGACTTTACGGATGCAGAGGTCCGTTACTTGGAGTACTATACCATTGCACAGAGAATGCGCAACGTTGAGTACCTTGACGGCAAGACCCTGTATCAGTTCTGCCTGGAATACGTACTTGACGAGGATGACTATTCCGAGTTGTATCCTCTTGCCGCTGCTCTGAACGAGGGTCAGCAGGCAATGACCAAGGTGTTCCACTACTATGACGTGGTTCGTTACAGCGCATCGGACTATGCTGAGGAAGCTATGGAGGAAATCCTTGCTTCCATGGAAGAGAAGTACAGCGAAAATCCCTTCAACGTGTACGAGGGCGTTGACCGCTCCATTTATTATGGCACCTTTGCACTGACCAGCGCAGCAGAGCGCGCAGATGCGTATACCGATGAAAACACCCTTGCGGATGCTTTCTTCGGTAAGGATTCTACGCTTGCAAGAGACGTATTCATGTTTACGGGAGGCGCATCCATAATTCTTGTTGGATACGCTGTTTTGGATATTTCCAAGGAAGCTGCAAAGGTTGCAGCTGAAAAACTCACTGTAAAAATGACGGAAAATACCTCGAAAATCGTTGAGGCGAGTGCAAGTACGAAAGGAATCTTCATGACTCATAACGCGGCTAATATGCCGATCGTGACAAATATGAGTTACGAATCTTATACAAATTATCTGATCAATCAGTACTTTGCTAACAGCACAGAGATTAGTGCCTCCGCTACTTTTGCCGATAAATTTGCATTCTTGCAGAAAAACTTCACAAAAGGATTCGAATCCAACCTTAGCGGAGTGGAGTCATATGTCGTGAAGGAGCAATATAGGTACTTTGAAAACATGAACTCTGCCATTGTGAAATCACAACAGCAGGCAGCCGGGATCAAGACCGATCAGCCTGTAGCGCAAGCTGCAACTGCTACTGCCTCCACCGGTGCCAAGATCTTTGCCGGTGTGCTTTACGTTGTCGGTGGTGCGCTGATGCTTTACTCCGCGTACAGCATCGTCATGACCTTCGTCAATTACTATCACCCCGACTACGAGGATATCCCGCTCTCCATGGTTGATTTGATCAACACCGTTGACGGCGACAGATACATCAAGTACGACGTTGTTTACGCGGCAGAAACCAACGAGGACGGCATTTACGAGGCGGCAGACCTCAATGCATTCGAGGCAAAGCGCTGGATCGCACTCTATTACACCAAGAGCTATGAGGCAGGCAAGCCTCTGCTGGCTGATGCGTTTGTTCTGAGTAATACCAACAATCAGCCCAAGGAAGGCTACACCCCCGTGCACCGCTTTGGTGAGGAAATTTGCTATGACCTCAACAAGTACAACTTCGATGGCGATACCAACATTTACCTCTCCGTCAAGCAGTCCAAGAATGAAAAGTTCGCATCTGCAGGCGTGCCTGAGGTTGTAGGCTCTATGTTTAGTGCCGGTTACTTGCTTCTTGCCGGCGGCATCGGTGCTGCGCTTGGTGTTGGCGGCACGTTCGTAACGCAGAGCATAATCAAGAAAAAAAGAGCCAAGGTGAAATAATCTGAGGCATAAAGCATGCATTCCAACGCCCTTTTTGGGGGCGTTGGAATGAGTGCGTTATAGAGACTTATGAAAAAAACGAAAGCAGTCCATTGGACTGCTTTTTCGTTTTTGGAACGATGTGTTCCGCAAGCGGAACGTGATGCGCACTTCGTGCGTGATGACGGCGTCGCCTTGTGATGTGCGCTGCGGCGCGTGAGGAAGGAACACATCACATCACTTTGCGCTATCGGTGCAATACATCACTGTGCGATAGCACAACATCACTTGCCCATAAGGGCAAACATCACGCTTTACAAACTCCCAAATTTATGCTATAATATGGGTGAAAGAGAGGTGCTATCATATGAAAATGTTTTGGAAAGTATTGGGTATGGAAAATGATTTTTATACAACAAGTGCTTATTCCAAGATTGTTGACCGAAAAACAAATGTAACCTATGAAATAGGGGACGGTCAATTTTTTCTAAAGAAAGATTATCCTCAAAATATTATTGAAAATATTAATGAGTTTTTCGAGGAAAAGTTGCGCTATGGTTTTTATGGTGGTAGCGATGTCGAATATGATTACATTGAAAAGAAAGGCATTTTCGGAAAGACTAGACGAGTATATTTTAGTAAAAACATGTTAGGAAAAGAATACATAGGTCTTTGGGGGCTTTGGAAAATTGACGGTTTAGAGGTTTATACCGATATAGCTGCTGATTATATTCGAGACAAATCTACAGGTATAGAATATGTCCGAGGAGAGAGAATACTTTTTCGAGGTGAAGATTTGACACCGTTTCCATTAGCTGAACACACAGATAAATATGAGTTCATTTTTGAACAAAAAATTTTTGTAGGAAACAATGATTTGCAAGAAATACGAACAATATTAACCACAAACTCTATTTTTAATAAAAAATAAGGAGGCGCATAATGAATAACATTGTTTCTGTAAATATAGCAACAATTTTTGCTGACTCCAAAAAGAAACGCGGAGTTGAAAAGTACGCAGAAATTATAAAGTCTTTTTCTCTTGTAAATGTTACAACAGATAAAGACTTTCAAAGAAAATTCAATGGTTTTTATCGAGTTCGACGCAATTCTGAATGGCAAAATGTATTTTACGATATCATGGAAAACGGTAAAACCGAGGATTTGACCTTCGAAGGCGTTCTTCAACAAATTTACAACAAAACAGGAAGAGTTGAAGCATCTTTTTCAAGCAAATTAATACATACCTTAAACCATAATATGCCTATATGGGATCAATTTGTCTTGCAAAATTTAAATTTGAAAATGCCTATCTGCAGCGGAGAAAAGAAACTTCAGAATGCTATTTGTATCTATAGTGAAATTATACAATGGTATGAACAAGCATTATCTACATTTGAAATTAATCAAAAAATTCTTGAATTTGATGAAGTATTTCCTCAATACAGTTGGTTTAGTCAAACTAAAAAACTTGATTTCTTGCTATGGCAAATGCGTGACCGATAATATAATTTGAATATAAATGAACGGTCAAGCTCGTGAGGTTCAAATCCCGTAAGCAGTTTGTCAAAAATATCTTTTTTATAGCCCTTGCACAACAAAAAAGGAACTTTTGATTAAAATACGCGATTTGATGCAATCTGAGCGCATCATTGAAAAAGGAAAATGGATTGCCGGGATCGGCAGGGAGGACTGATTATGACAACTTTACAGGATTTAGAGCGCATTGTTCCCGATCTGATCGAGCGATTGGAGCAGATCCGCCGAAATATGAGTCGATACAAAAAAATCAAAACCGATTTTCGCGCCGTCACGCTGATGCGTGAGATCGAGGCGAAAATCCGCCAGATCAAAAAGGTGCATGAGGCATATCGTGCCACCCCCTCCTATCGAAATAAGGATTTCGGTAATTGGGTAAACATGCAGGAGCACTATATCAAAGAGTGCAAAGCAATTTACGATCGCATCATGGAATATGAAAGCGTAACGGGATACAATTGATCACCGCAGAGGCTACCGCCTCAAAAATATGAACATCTGTGATTTACCCGATCTTCTCGCACTGCCGTCTGTTCGGACGGCGCAAGGGGCTGTCTCAAATTTGAGATAGCCCTTTTTGTTTCAGATATCTCTCGAAAACCGAACAGATGCTCCTCATTTGCGGTGGAAGGAAAAATTTGTTGATTATTTTGTAAATGTGTGGTATAATAAACGTGATTAAAAACGAACGGTGAGGTTGCTATGTGTAAAAGTGTTTTTATTTCTTATCACGGCGGTAAGGGCGACGATTCCAGAAGCTCCTATCCGATGGCAGAGGCGCTTTACAAATACCTTGAAAAAAACGGCATATCCTGTTTCCTATATAAGAAATCCAACAAAGAGGATTTTTATGACGCGATTAACGAGGCGATCCTGAAAAGCCAGCATTTTATTCTGGTTGCGAAGGATAAAGAAATGATTTCCGATTGGGTCAAGGACGAAATCAAGCAATTTGACAGCCTCAGAAAAAACGGACTGAAGCACAACTGCCTGATCTCCGCTCTGCTCTACGGCGATATCACCGAGGAAGAGCTGTTTCATGTCAACACGCTTTTTTCCACAAAGGACATCGTGAGAGGGGAGGAGGGAATCCCGAAGCTGCACGCGTTGCTGCGAGAAAAGATGGGCGAGCCCTGTGCCCCTGTTGACTCCCACGTAACCTTTTCCGCCAACGCCGATTCCCTCGGGAATTCGCCCAAGACGGTATCCAGACGATTTTTGGACGTCCGCTTGCTCGACTGCGAGGACTCGGATGATGAATTTGCATCGAATTGCAATCAGCTCACCGTTCGGCTCAAATGCATGAGCGAGAACGTATTTCCCTCAAGCTGCACCAACGTGATCGAAAATATCTTTCATCGGATCGTGAACGGAAAAAACTCCAATCTTTTGAAGGTTTCCGGAGAGCCCGGCACGCAAAAGAGCTATCTTTTGCAGCTGCTGTATCTTTATCTTCAGCGCAATCGGGACAAGCATCGCTTCGATCCGATCTATCTGCATCTCCAGCTCATGGAGGAGGAGATGGTTCAATTCGGAGAATCTGCCGAGGACTATCTCGCGGAGCTCTTCGGGGGATTGCAGTTCAACAGAGAAAGAGTGCCGCTGTTTATCGTAGACGGTGTGCTTGGTGTTGTGATCAATGATAACCGTTTGGATTATCTGATCAAAAAGGAAATTGACTGCTTCCGATCGGCAAGCATCATCATTGGCTTCAACCCCGTGGTGCTCGACAACAAGCTGCGGATCAACCGTTCCGGACTCGCCAGAGGCAAATACGAGGTGAACGTCAGTCTGACGCCTGTCAGCCTGTATGACAGGGAAAAATGCATTACCTATATTTCCACGGTGGAGGATATCGAAACCGATGCCGAGCAGTTATATAGAATTCTCAACGGCAGCGGACTTTTAACCATCAACGAAAAGATCGTTCGCACGGTGTCCGATGAATACGGGTTTGAAAACAATCCCAACATCAACATCATGGATCTGTTTGAAACCGAGCTGCTCGACTATATGGACGGTGACCGTGACATGCTCCATACCGGTGCGGAAATTGCTTTTGAGTTTGCATACGGCACCTCGGATATCGACCTTCACGATCCGCTCTGTGTCAAAATTCTCAAGATCATCTCCGAGTTTACCATCTATCTGAACTGCCTGTCGGCGATCTATTTTTGCAATGCTCTGGACCGATATGAGACAACGCGTGATATTTCCGTTTTTCAAATCATTTTTCCCAAAACGGTCACTCGCTTTATTGTAAAAAAGATCAACGCCTATCCAAAATATGAAAAGAGCGTGGTGCTGCTTGGAGAGCGATATCAGGATTTTTCATCCCTGGGTCAGAGCGAGATGTCCTTTTTCCTGGGACGCATCAAAAGCCCTGTGTATCGCGCGCAGGCGATCGAGCTTTTGAATCGCTTTTACAAGGAGCAAAAAACGAGGATCAAGGAAAAAACGCTGCAGGCACAGTTTTTTGGAAGTGCTTATACGTATGAGGAAAAAAAGCAGGATCTGTTTTTGCTGCGCGGTATTTCGGTGAGTCTGATTTATTGCGGAAATAAGGAGGTGCTGCACGAGTATTTCAATTCGTTGATGAGTGACGATATGAGCAATTCGATCAACCGCGGCTTCCATCTTGAGTATTACGGTGATAAGAAATATCTTCCCAATCACAACGCTCTGGATTACGAGGATAATCCTCGCGTGGGTGAGCGTACCCTGCGTATTCTTTGCAGCTCCTGTCAGGGGCAGATCGACTCGGGCAAATTCCTCTTGTCCTTTTCTTTGGAGCTTTTCACCATTGCGTCGCTTTTGCAGGCGAGAATCGAAATCGACAGGTCGCTGATCTCCTTCAATCTTCGTCCGTATATCGAAACCTGCTGCGATCTGATCGACGCAGGCTTGCGTGCTCCCGATGCCATCTACCCCATGCTGCGTTCGTTTTTTGAGATGGTGCTGCGCGATCTGAGGCTTTATCTTGAGCGTAATATGGGTCAATATTCCCCGAAAAGAGCGATCTGCAACACCTATTTGAGAGCGACAGACGTCGACCGCACGGGATGGGTGATGCAGCACATCGAGCGTCCCGAGAGCATTGTGGAGCACATGTATTCCTGCTTCTTTATCGGGCTGATCTTTCTTCCGAACACCTATCCGTCCTATCCGCAGTATGACAAGCAAAAAATACTCAATATGCTGCTGATCCACGACCTGGCGGAAACCACCCTGGGTGACGTGCCGAAATACGATAAAACCCCGGATTATGAGCCTCGGGAAAATTCCGAAATGCTCCGTCTGCTTCTGCAGGGTACCTACAATGGGGTGTCTGTGCTTGCGGAGTACGTGGATGCCTGGAACGCATGGTACGAACGGGACGAGGAAAACGCAAAAATAGCAAAGGATATCGACACCATTCAGGCAATTTATCAGTTCCTCATCTATTACAATCGCATGCCCGAAAAATTCAGTCATGAGAGAATTGTGAATTGGTTGTTGGAAATTCGCGGGGTTGTCACCGAGCTTGGGCGACGGATTTTGCAGGAATTGATCCTGGAGAACCCCCATTTTGAGCAGACTTTGGCTGCGTTTGACGGTCAGTACTAAATAAAATGATCGAAGGGTTGCTCTTGAAGGCGTGATCGTTGCGCGCGCATGTGTCTGTCGCTCAATTCGGGCGCTCCTGCTTTGGTTGGCGAGAGAAAAATTTTCTGCTTTTTGCGAGGGGCTTGACAAGCACCGCTCGCGCGGCTATAATGAGGAAAAGGACAGAGGTCGGCACGCGGTGTTCTGCGTTTTTTAAGGACCTTTTCGGCTGCTGTAAATTTTTATAGGTTTGTTGTTATTTTCTCTATGGATTTTATGCTGCCGAGATGATATAATGAGAACGCGAAACAAACGCAACGTTTCCCTGTGTTGCAGAAATTTGGAGGTAGAAATGGTCAATATTTCCGTTGATTTTGATAAAACCGTAGGGCGCATCAAGCCGATGCACGCCGTGGGGCAGCCCCCTTTTACGGGTGGCTTTAACAAGCTCGATTTCTCCCCTGTGCAGGTGCTCAAGGATGCACACATCCCCTATTCGAGACTGCATGACGTTGGCGGTCCCTTCGGCGGTAACCGCTACGTGGATATTCCCAATATCTTCCGCGATTTCGATGCCGACGAGAATGATCCCGAGTCCTATGATTTTGCTTTTACCGACGAGCTGATCAAGGGACTGATGGAATACGGCGTTGAGCCCTATTTCCGCCTCGGTGTCACGATCGAGAACCAGAGTCACATCAAGGCATACCGCATTTATCCGCCTAAGGATTATGCGAAATGGGCGCGCATCTGCGAGCATATTGTGCGCCACTACAACGAGGGTTGGGCAAACGGCTTTCATTTCGGCATCAAGTATTGGGAGATCTGGAACGAGCCCGAAAACCGCGACGATCCCAACCTCAACCAGATGTGGAGAGGAACGGCGGAGCAGTTCTACGAGCTCTACGACGTTGCCTCCAAGCACCTCAAGGCATGCTTTGGCGATAAAATCAAGGTTGGCGGCTACGCTGCCTGCGGCTTCTACGGTATTTTTGCCGATCCCGAAAAATACGGTCTTTCGGTCGAGCGCCGCGAGGGGGAGCGCTATACCTCGTCCAAGGAGGAATACCGTGTCAACTTCTTCCTCGGCTTTATCAAATATATCAAGGAGCACGGGTCGCCCATCGACTTCTTCTCCTGGCACACCTACGGCTGCGTGGATATCGTTCCCACCGAGGCGGATTTCGTTGACCGCGTGCTCACCGAAAATGGCTACGGTCATATCGAGACGCACTTGAACGAATGGAATCTCTCGCACAGCAAACAGCTCAACAGAGGCACCTCCTTTGCCTCGGCAAACGTGATGGCGATGATGCTTGCGATGCAACACAAAAAGACCGACATGCTCATGTACTACGATGCCAGATACGTTTGTCTCAGCGCATACGGCGGCTTTTTCGATCCCAACACCTATCAGCCCTCCAACGTGTATTACGCATTCCGCGCGTTCGGTGACCTTTATGCGCTCGGAAACGAGGTGGAGTGCACCTGCGAGGCGGACGGACTCTATGCGCTCGCGGCGGCTGACGGCGAAAAACGTGCGATCGTGCTCTCCAATCTTGGTGCGGATACCGAGATCAAGTTGGCTCTGCCGAGCGGCTTTTCGGTCTATCTGCTCGATTGCGACAACATGCTCACCAAAACCGAATGGGACCCCAATGCGTTCACCCTACGTGAGAACACCGTGGTGCTTATCCGAAATTTCTGATCGGTTGGGGCAGATGATATGCCAAATATGGAATACAGGGGGAGTACCGAAAGCATTCGGTGCTCCCCCTGTGTAATTTATATTTTTTTGCATAGCGTATTGCAACGTTGGTTTGCGTGTGGTATAATGGTTTTATCAAGGACATGCGCGGTATTACGGGAAAATATCGGCGTGAAATGACTGCGCGTGCCGATCCGCAAAGAAAAAAGGAGTTATGCTATGAAGCTATCGTCATCAACAGGGGATTTTGGCTACTACGTAGAATCGCTGCCGGAGGAGATCGCCGCATTTGGACCAACCAAATTCCGCTATCTCAATCTGGAGCAGTCGGGGAGCACACCCGAGCTGATCTCGGAGCGCGACGACGATTGGAAGCGCTTTGCCAATGTATGCGGCGAGGCAGCGGCAGCGGCGGGCGCATCCTTTGTGCTCTCTCATGCCCCCTGCTTTCACAACGCGATCCTGCCCGCAATGGAGGATCGCGACCATGCGGAATATCGGCGACAGGTGCGCGGAATCCGTCGCGCGATCGAGGTTTGTCATGCGCTGGGCATCCCACACATCGTGATTCATGCTTGCACAGCTCCTGAGCTCACCCCCGAGACCTTTGTCCGTTACAACAAGATGTTCTACCGCGAGTTTTTCGATCTTGCCGAGAAATACAATATCATGATCCTCACCGAAAATTGGGATAACGACGGTTCTCTTTTCTCCACGGGTGCGCAGATGCGAGCGTTTTTGGAATATATGGATCATCCTCTGCTTGGTGCCTGCTGGGATACGGCACACGGCAATCTCGCCCTCGCGGCGCGAGAGGCGGGGCAGTACCAAAACATCGTGGCGTTGGGCGACCGACTTCACGGGCTCCATATCTCGGACAATTTCGGAGACTGCCACCACCATAGCTGGCCCTTTGCGGGAACGATCAATTTCGATCAGATCATGCAGGGCCTGCTCGACGTTGGCTATGACGGATATTTCAATTTTGAGGCGTCCTACACGCTTCTGCACCACAAAAACATTCCGCACCACCGCAAGCCCTGGGTGCGGGAGGATGAAACGGTGACAACGCTGCTTGATCCGCCGATCGCGCTCAAGCAAAAGGCGGTCGATCTGCTCTATGACATCGGCGCGTATATCCTCGGCACCTACGGTTGCTTTGAGGAGTGAGCGGCGGCTTTTCGGCTTGATTCTCGCAAGGAGAGAGGGAGAATGCGAATTGCATTTGATTCCCTCTCTTTTTTGTTCCAATCCTCCCCTTTTTGCTTTGTGTTGCATTTTTTGCTTGCAAAGCACGCACGCGTGTGGTATAATGGGAGCGAGCGAAGATGCCGTCCCGATGGGCGTGCGCTTCCTTTGTGCGATCTGACTTGATATGAGTTTTTTTCAGGAAAGGAATCAACTATGAAAACAATTTATCCCGAGGTCTCTCACGGCATTGTGAACCGTGTGCAGGGCTCGATCTTTGGATATCAGGGCTGGGGTACCGTTGCGCGCGACGAGGCGGGCACGCTTTACGCCGTTGCGTCTGGCTTTCGCGTCAGCCACATCTGTCCCTTTGGAAAGACCGTGATGTATATCAGCAAAAACGAGGGCAAAACCTGGTCTCCCCCCATCGTGATCAACGATACCTACATGGACGATCGCGATGCAGGCATTCTTTATCTCGGCAACGGGCGGATGCTTGTCACCTGGTTCACGCATTCGGCAGAGGCGTACCGAACCCGTTGGTATGAGTCGATTGGGCGCCGCGCCGAGCCTGCGGCACTCGACGCCACGCTCGGTATGCTGCAGGGCTACGATCACATTCCAAAGGAGGAGCGGCTGGCGGGCTCCTATATCCGCATTTCGGAGGACTACGGCATGACCTGGGGTGAGACCATTCGCATCCCGATCTCGGCGCCGCGCACGGCCTTGAGCAGTGCGCTTTCAAAGTTCGTGCCGATGGCCATGACCTCGCCGGTGGCCTTCATCTGCGTGCCGAGGCGGCGGGATGCGCCG
>CAJKPX010000041.1 GCA_905201895.1 uncultured Eubacteriales bacterium
TAAATGAAAAATCTACAATAAACGAAGTATGAACCGTTGAAAAATGATCCATCACGACAGGTTTACTCTTCATTCTTCCACCACTCCTTTAGTTCTTCGTAATCATCAATTATCCGGCTTCCGTCTTTGGTTTGAACCATAACCTTTTCCATCTCAATGTCATAGTCTTTGCAATCTCGGGAAACTCCGAGGTTTACGTTGATCTTGGTGCGAAGCATTGAGCCGACACCGTTTGGATCGATGCAGGTATGTAACTTATTGGCACAAATTGCAACCTGTCCTTTGGCTACAAGTTCTCTGATCTCTTCCTCGGTTCTGTATTCCTTGGCGGCGACCGCCTTCATTTCAGGAGTGATGATGCCTTGTCTTGCGGCATCCATTTGTGTGGTATAGTTTCTCATTTAATTCGATTCCTTTCAAGCAGTATTATTTCGCAAATTGGCTGTTCAGATCAAAAGCGTGATTCATAGGTCCTGAACCCTGTCCAAGGTCGAGCATCGCGGCAAGTGCGCCCGAGATATAATCCTTTGCACTCCTGATAGAGGTTTCAAGGTCATATCCTTTAGCGAGGTTTGATGCTATTGCAGACGAAAGCGTACAGCCCGTGCCGTGCGTGTTGGGATTGTTGATACGCTTACCGCTGAACCATTTGTAGTTGCCGTTTGCATACAGAAGATCGTTTGCATCACTTACGCTATGACCGCCCTTTAGAAGCACAGCGCATTCGTAGGTATCGCCTATCATCTTCGCCACACGTTCCATATCCTCCTTCGTGTGAACGGTCTGTTCTGATAAAACTTCTGCTTCGGGGATATTGGGTGTCACAAGAGTAGCGAGAGGAAGAAGCTCTCTTGTCAGTACCGATACCGCATCGGTTTTCATCAATTCAGAACCGCTTGTGGCGACCATCACGGGATCGACTACAATGTTCTCCGCTTTGTAATAGGTAAGTCGGTCGGCAATTATCTTGATAAGCTCTGCCGAGCTGACCATTCCTATTTTTACGGCATCGGGACGAATATCCTCGAATACCGCATCGATCTGATCTCTCAAAAATTCGGGAGTTGCCTCCTGAATGGATCGGACGCCGGTTGTGTTCTGTGCCGTCAGCGCTGTGATCGCACTCATGGCAAAAACCCCATTCATCGTCATTGTTTTCAAATCTGCTTGAATACCGGCGCCTCCACTGCAGTCGCTTCCTGCAATGGTCAATGCTGTTTTCATTTTCATAGAATACTCCTTTCGTTTTTCAGCATCGTTTTATGTAGCGACATAAGGTGGTGCCCCCAATCTGCCGCTGTGTTTTATATTTTTACTGTTTCGTAATTGGTAATATAATAATCACTGTTTTCTTTCATTTCTGTCTGCCTTAGCTCGTGCTTGTCATAGACCGCCGCGACGGGAAAACCGTCGTTCTTAGCTGTCATCAGAGCATGGAGCATGTCCTCAAATACGAGGGTTTCGTGCTTTTCCGTTCCAAGATAAGCAAGAGCCGTGCGATAGATCTTGGGATCATTTTTCCCACAGCCAACCTCGGCGGTAGTTATGATCTCGCCAAAGTATTGTCTGACCTTCAGGCGAGTCAAGGCGGCTTCTACGAGATACTTGTCCGTCACCGTGGCAATACACATCCTTACGCCAGCCTTTGACAGCCCTGCAAGGAATTCGGCAACACCCTTTTTGAGTGGAACTGTGGTTTTATATAAGTCCTCGATCATTCGGTTTACACTGTCCACGATTTCCGCGACAGATAAGGTCACGCCGTAATGGGTACGATAGTATTCGGCGGATTCCTCTAATGTAAAGGTCTTGAAGGTTTCGGCTAAATTTTCCCTCGGCTCGATGTCAAGGGAATGGAGATAAACCTCTCCGATGGTATCCCATATGAACATCGAATCAAGTAGCGTTCCGTCAAGGTCAAATATTGCGCCCTTTATCATATGATTCCAAGTTCCTTTGCTCTTGCCTTAAGCTCTATTGTTGCGGTTTGGGGGCTTTCGGCTTTCATAATAGCGGAAACGACACAAATGCCTGCGATGGGAATGCCTGCGAGAACGTCGATATTGTTTTTGTTGAGTCCACCGATGGCATTGACAGGAATCGGAACGGCTTTACAAATGTCAGCCAAGGTTTCGGTTGAGGTGAGAACGGTTTTTACCTTGGTTGTTGTCGGGTAGATCGCGCCAACTCCGAGATAGTCAGCACCGCCCTCGTATGCTTCAAGCGCCCAAGGAACGGTCTTTGCGGTCGCTCCGATGATAAAGCCATCACCGAGGATTCTGCGTGCAGTCGCAATAGGCATATCCTCTTTTCCGAGATGGACGCCCTCTGCTCCTACGGCAAGAGCCACATCCACACGGTCATCAATGATCAGCGGAACGTTGTATTTCTTCGTCAGCTCGTGAACCTTTTCGGCAAGCTCGATGTACTCCATGGTGGATTTGTTCTTCTCACGAAGCTGGAGGATGGTCGCGCCGCCTTCGAGTGCTTCTTCTACACGGCGTAGAAATTCTGCTTCTTCAAATCCCGTGGAATCGGTAATAAAATATAGTTTCGTATCAAAGTTTTTCATATTCGCTCCTTATACGTACAGATAATCGTTCAGCACGGGCTGAAGTCCTTCGCCCTCGATATCCTTATACATCTTGTCGAGGCTACGGTTATCGTCAATTTCAAACTGCTCGTCGCCCTGAACCTCGTCGCTCTCCTTACCGCTGTATTTGCTTTCGTGATCTCCGATACCCGTAGACACACCTGCCGATACCTTGGTGGCGGCAATCTTTACGATGCCGTTTCTAAACTCCGCGCTCTCACGGGAGGATACGGTGATTCCAACGAACGGAAGGAAAATTCTATAAGCACAGATGATCTGACAGAGTTGCTTTTCGTGAACGTCGAGAGGATTGATCTTGTCATTGTTGATGATAGGACGAAGTCTTGGGCAAGACAGCGACATCTCTGCGTGAGGATACTTTCTCTGCAAATAGTAGACGTGCAATGCGCTTGCAAGAGCATCCTTGCGAAAATCCGAGAGACCGAGCAAAGCCGAGAACGCCACACCGCGCATACCACCTCGCAAGGCTCTTTCCTGTGCATCAAAACGGTACGGCCACACACGCTTGTGTCCGAGCAAATGAAGCTGTTCGTATTTGTCAGTGTCATAGGTTTCTTGGAATACGGTAACATAGTCTGCGCCGCATTCGTGGAGATATTTATACTCATCGGTGTTGACGGGATAGATCTCAAGTCCGACCATACGGAAATACTTTCTCGCCAGCTTGCAGGCTTCGCCGATGTATTCCACGTTGCTCTGCGCTCGGCTCTCGCCAGTCAGAATCAGAATTTCTTCCATTCCGCTGTCGGCAATGACCTTCATTTCCTTTTCGATCTGCTCCATAGAGAGCTTCATACGGTTGATGTGGTTATAGCAGTTAAATCCGCAGTACACGCAGTAGTTCTCGCAGTAATTTGCTATGTAAAGTGGCGTAAACAGATAGACGGTATTCCCGAAATGCTTACTTGTTTCCAGTCTTGCTCGCTCTGCCATCTGTTCAAGGAACGGCTCTGCCGCAGGTGACAGAAGTGCCTTGAAGTCTTCAATAGAACAAGTAGGATGCTCTAAGGCTGCACGAACATCTCTTGCCGTATATTTGCTGTAATCATAGGACTTCATCTGCGCCATCACTTGCGAACGCACATCCGACTCAATGATCTCCATACCGGGCAGATATTCCATGTGGTTCTTACGGCTCGTGGGATCGTTTTCGATGCGGTGCTTTTTCGCAAGTGCTTCGGGCGACAGATGCTCCGAATCTACAAAGAATTGGTTTTCCATAGTGTTCTCCTTAATCACGCAAGAAGCCTGTTAAGGGATCGGATGCAGATGCGCCACGGGTCAGCACTCTGCCAAGTCCCGAAAGGTATGCCTTACGACCTGCTTCGATTGCCTGCTTGAATGCCGATGCCATCATGGGAAGGTCGCCAGCGGTTGCAAGTGCGGTGTTAGCCATAATTGCCGCCGCACCCATCTCCATTGCTTCACAAGCCTGCGAAGGTCTGCCGATACCTGCATCCACGATAATGGGCAGGTCGATCTCGTCAATGAGGATCTGAATGAACTCTTTTGTTGCAAGTCCTTTGTTTGAGCCGATGGGTGAAGCCAAGGGCATCACGCTTGCCGCGCCTGCGTTTACGAGGTCACGGGCGGTGTTCAGATCGGGGTACATATACGGCATGACCACAAATCCCTCGTTTGCGAGTATCTCGGTTGCCTTAATGGTTTCCACGTTGTCGGGAAGGAGATATTTGGAGTCGCGCATGATCTCGATCTTGACGAAATTACCGCATCCAAGCTCACGGGCAAGGCGAGCAATGCGGACAGCTTCTTCTGCGTTTCTCGCACCGGAGGTGTTGGGAAGGAGCGTAATTCCTTCGGGTATGTAGTCAAGGATGTTTTCATGTTCCTTGGTGTTGGCACGGCGGACTGCCAAGGTGATGATCTCCGCGCCTGCATCCTTAACTGCCGCCTCGATGAGCTTCATCGAATATTTTCCCGAGCCGAGAATGAAACGGGAACTGAATTCGTGACCGCCGATGATAAGTTTGTCGTTGTTCATTGTATTTTCCTCTTTTCTTTATACTTCAAATTGTTTTGCTAAAATACGAAGCACCGTATGTGCTTGATGCGCCGCACAAAGCGCGACACGGGGAGCCACAAGACCGATATTGTCCGATACCTCACTCATTTCGTCCCCACAAAGATAAAATCTGCTCGTAATTCTTCTTGTCTTGATGCTATTGGTCACGCCCATACCCGCCATACCAGAAGCGGCAACAAGGTATTTGTCGGGTAGCTCGGAAAGTACGGTGTTCGTAAGCATTGCTTTACATTCCGCATCGTCAAAAGCTTCGCAGATGATATCGGCATCTTTCAGAAGCGTTACAACATTTTCTTCCGTTATTCGCTCTGTATGCGTTTCAAACTTTATGTACGGAGCGATCTCACGCAGGTTATCCGCAAGAGCATCGGTCTTATACCTACCGATCTGATCTGCCTTATATTGCTGACGGTGGAGATTGGTGATGTCCACACGGTCAAAGTCAATCAGGATCAGCTTGCCGATTCCGGTACGGGCGAGGTGAATGGCGATATTCGATCCAAGACCGCCAAGACCGCACACGGCAACCGTAGCCGATGAGAACACCTGATGCAATTCTTTGCCGTGGCGTTCCTCTAAAGCATTGTTCCATTCTTCTTTCGTTGGAATCACTCAGCCACCTCCCACAAAGCTGACGATCTCAATGCTGTCGCCGTCCTTTAGAACAGTTTCCGCATAGGTAGCCTTGGGAACAATGTCGCCATTCAGCTCTGTTGCGATTCGCTTCATATCATAGTTCGTTGTCGCAAGATACTCCGCAAGCGTTTTACCGGCAATATCAAGCTCTGTTCCGTTTACCTTTACCATTTCACACCTCCACAAAAAATTGCAACAAAAAAGGAGCTACCGATTCGGTAACTCCAAAAATTCCTTTGTTCCTCCCAATATCCTCGTATCAGGCATCCCTACGTTGGCATTATCCAAATCAGGTTCTCGGTCGAAGGTCACACCTTCCTCTCAGCCTGTATACAAGCTCCCGTTTTGTTCAGTTGTGAGTACATTATACACCTTTTTGGAAAAAAATGCAATAGGTTTCTGTAAAAAAATATTCTGTACATGTTATAATAGTTAAGCTTTGCAAATTGCAATAGCAAGTTGCGGCTTTAACATTATAGAAAGATATGGAGGAATCTCTATGAAGAAGAATTACACAACAGAAGAAAAACAAATCGTTGTTCAAGCGTATCTTAACGGAAAATCAGCCACCATCCTCTCTCGGGAATATAGTGTCCCACGTAGTACAGTTTATTACTGGGTCAAACAGCATCGCCAAGCAATTGCCGAAAAAGAAAACAGTTCAGTTTCTTTACAGGATTATCGTGCTTTGCAACGAAAAACCGAAAAAATTCAAATCGAACTGGAAATTCTACAATCTGTAAGTTGTACTCCACATTCACCTTTATCAGAAAAAATGCGCGAGATCAAGAAAATTGCCGATAAATATCCAGCTAAATATATCTGTGAGACCTTGAAGGTATCCAAAGCTACCTTTTACGATCACATTGTACGTAATAAGGGAGAGAATAATTATTATACACAACACCGCGCGGAAATCAAGCAAGCGATATTGGAAGCCTATCATGATCACCGGCAAAATTTTGGTGCGAAAACACTTAATTCTATTTTAAAACAAAGAGGCTATCGAACATCAAAAGAAATGGTCTCAGAACTGATGGCAGAATTGGGGCTACAAAGCATTAGGCGAAACTCTAAAGAGTGGTACGACCAAGAAAAGCGCGAACTTCGAAAAAAGGAAAATTTGGTCAAGAGAGAGTTTAATCCTCAAGCCCCAAATGAAGTATGGGTGGGGGATGTCACGTTTTTTAGATTCAACCATCGGAATTACAGCATCTGCACGGTTATGGATTTATATTCCAGAAAAATTGTTGGATTCAAAATTTCTTCTACGCCTAATACGCGCCTAATCAAATCAACATTTGAACAAGCTTATTTAGCAAGGCATCCTAAATCGGGCTTGATCTTCCATAGTGATCAAGGAACTGCGTATACATCAAATACATTTCGAAAACATCTATTGTCATTGGGTGTCAAACAGTCTTTTTCGCAAAAGGGAACGCCGTATGACAATTCACCTCAAGAAAGTTTCTATTCTACTCTAAAAAAAGAAGAACTGTATCGCAGAGAATACAGTTCTGAAAAGAATTTTAAGGAATCGATTGGAAAATATATCGATTATTACAATAACGAACGACCTCACTCGCGTCTAAAATACAGAAGTCCGTCTCAGTATGAGGAGGAAATGTCTAAATAATATTGGACACTTAGGTTTGATTTTGTAAGGCTTTCCGAGTTTTTTGCTTTGTTTTTTGCGGATCTTCAAATTGTGTCCAAATGAAGATACAGGATAATTAGCCGAAAATCCTTGAAAAACAAGGCAAAAAATAGAAATAGTAGTAGATGTCCAAACCATACGGTTCGAAAGTCTACTACTATTTCAGATGGCAGGGGCAGGAGGATTCGAACCCGCGACCCACGGTTTTGGAGACCGGTACTCTACCAGCTGAGCTATACCCCTGTGTGCATTTTTACTGCAACGCCATACATTATATCACACTTTTTTTTCAATTGCAATACCTTTTTCAAAATTTCTTTTTATTTTTCTCGTTTTCTTCCCCGTTGTCCGTCCGCTTTTGCGGTTCTGCGGTTATTTTTTCATTCGTCGATTTGTCGCCCTATATATTAAGGAACAAAATCAAATTGAAAAATGTTCGTTTGTTTTTGTTTTTTTGAATATTCTTTCAAAAAAGGACGCCGATTTGTCGAAAAAAGTGAAGGAAAAGTGTTGACAAAGAAAAAATGTTGTGATATAATAACACGTAACATATATCCGACCCGCTTTTTTGGCGGTGTCTCCCGTTTTCGTTGAATATCAACGCACAATGCCCGTTCTTATGTGTATGCGAAAGGCTCCCTTGTTCGTTTGAGGTCCTCCTTGCTCCGCAATTGCAGAGAAGGGCTCATTGTTTTTTGTGGTGTGACAAAAAAATCACAATCCTAAACCCTGCGTTGAGCGCTGCTTGCGAGAGCGCGAAAACTCATTGGTTGTACGCCTGTTCATGGGGCTTGCAATAAAACAAAATTAAAAAAGGAGAGAAAACCATGAAAAAACTTCTGGCACTGGTTCTGGTAGTGGTTATGCTTCTGTCTGTCGTATCGTGCGGCGGCAAGAAGTATGTTGACCCCTATAAGGACCTCGACTACGATGAAGTTTCCGAGGCACTCTATAACGCTATTCTCGGAGATTTCAAAACTGCCTACGATGCAGCGAAGGCAGCTACCAGCGTATCTGAGAGACAGGCTCTGATGGCTATCGCTGAGGCGAAGCTGATGAGCGCGGCTGTTATGCTGCCTCTCACCACCAAGGGCGGTATGTACGCTATCTCGCGTGTTGCACCCAACACTGCAACTTCTACCCTTTGGGGTAACGATAGCTACAGATACCACGACGTGATCGTTTGCACCACGCCCATCAAGTCTGCTGACAGAGCAGAGATGAAGGCTGCTTGGGCAGAGAAGAAGGGCACCGGCACCTACGAGGAGTGGGTAAAGGCATACCTTGAGGAGAAGGGCTACGAGATCCAGGACACCTACTCGATCGGTTATTCTTCCGACCCCCAGACCTGGGACGTTCTTGCAACCTCCAGAGCTGCTGACTCCGAGGCAATCGTAAACCTTTACGACGGTCTGTATGAGTACGACATGGAAAACGAGCTCAAGCCCGCACTGGCTGAGAGCTACACCGTTTCCGCTGACGGCAAGACCTACACCTTCAAGATCCGTGAAGGCGTGAAGTGGGTTGACTACCAGGGCAACGAGATCGGCGAAGTAAAGGCTGATGACTTTGTTGCAGGTATGCAGCACATGATGGATGCTCAGGGCGGTCTTGAGTACCTCGTTCAGGGTATCATCAAGAATGCTACCGAGTACATCACCGGCGAGGTTACCGAATTCGCACAGGTTGGTGTTAAGGCAGAGGGCGACTACACCCTCGTATACACCCTTGAGGCTCCCTGCCCGTTCTTCATGACCATGCTGGGCTACGGCGTGTTCGCTCCCATGAACAGAGAGTTCTACGTTTCCGAGGGCGGTAAGTTCGGCGCAGACTACAAGGCTGACGCTGAGGACTACACCTACGGTAAGACCCCCGAGGACATCGCTTACTGCGGTCCTTACACCGTTTCCAACTTCACTCAGGAGAACAAGATCGTGTTCTCTGCAAACGCAAACTACTGGGATGCTGAGGGCATCAACGTGAAGACCATTGAGTGGCTCTTCAACGACGGTAAGGATGCAACCAAGGCATACAACGATATGAAGGCCGGCACCATCGCAGGCTGCTCGCTCAACCCCAGCGCGCTCGTTCAGGCTCGCAAGGACAAGGTTGAGGGCACCGACAAGACCTGGTACGATACCTACTACTATGTATCCGCTACCGACGCTACCTCCTTCATGGCGTTCTACAACGTAAACCGTTCCATCTTCACGAACTTCAACGATACCTCCAAGGCAGTTTCCACGCTGTCCGCTGAGGATCACGCTCGCACCACTGCTGCTATGCGTAACGTTCACTTCCGTCGTGCGATCTCCTTCGCAACCGACAGAGCGTCCTACAACGCACAGACCAACGGTGAGGAGCTCAAGCTCAACTCGCTCCGTAACTGCTACACCCCCGGTAACTTCATCGCTCTCGCTGAGGAAGTAACCGTTAAGATCAACGGCACCGACAAGACCTACGCAGCAGGCACCTACTACGGTAAGATCATGCAGGATCAGCTCGATGCTGACGGCGTTAAGATCAAGGTTTGGGATCCCAAGGCTGACGACGGCAACGGTTCCTCCGACGGCTTCGACGGCTGGTACAACGTTGCAAACGCAGTTGAAGAGCTCAACATCGCAATCGACGAGCTCGGCAAAGAGGGCATCAAGATCTCCGAGAAGAACCCCATTAAGTTTGAGCTTCCTTACTACTCCGGTAGCGACAGCTACAAGAACCGCGCTCAGGCTTACAAGCAGAGCGTAGAGGAAGCTCTCGAGGGCAAGGTTGAGGTCGTTCTCGTTGACTGCCCCACCTCCGACGAGTGGTACTATGCAGGCTACTACACCAACACCGGTGCAGAGGCTAACTACGATATGTACGACGTATCCGGTTGGGGTCCTGACTACGGTGATCCCCAGACCTACCTGGATACCTTCCTGCCCGACTACGCAGGCTACATGGTGAAGTGCATCGGTATCTATTAATCTGCTGATTGATAGATAATCGTATCATTTGAAATGAAATGACACGGTGGAGGATGGACCTTGGTTCATCCTCCTATCGTGGTAATTATGAGAGATTGATATTATGACAAAATATTTGATAAACCGCATTCTTCGCGGACTTTTGTCCGTTGTTGCCGTCGTGGCAATCGTCATGCTCCTGATCTATTCTCTGATGAACAGAGACCAGATCTTTGCGCAGGACTCCAACTACTCGCACATGCAGAGTAACGATAAAGAGACCTATAAGATGCGCAGATGGGAGGAGTTTGGCTATCTGGATTACGTGCCGTACAGCGACTATCTGGTCGAGCTGAAAAAGAGCGGTGAGATCTCGGACGAGACCTACGCCAATGCGGTGAAAATCGCCTTCAAGGCAAAGGACGATAGTGCTGCCACAAAGGAATTTGTGGAAAAGTTCACCGAATATTATGAAAGCAAGGGTTATAAGGTCCGCCGTCTGGATGCTGACGTGCTGCCCGGCACCGTCCGTCTCAAGCCCGGTGGAGCGCCCGCACTGTTTGCATACCGCGACGTCCCGCTGCACACTCGCCTGTGGAACTATTTCTCAGGCATTTTCCGCGTTGATAATATCCATTGGGCACCCGACGACGCAAATCTCGGAGAGAGAGGTCTGACCTTCACGCTCTTCGACCCCCTCTATGGCGGAGAGAAATTTTCTCCCGCAATCATCGGCAACGGTACGCAGCATAAGTACCTGTTGTATTTCGATTCGCAATTCCCCTATATCCATCAGAATATTCTGACCGTTCGCTTGGGAACCTCTTACAGTATCAGAAAGGGTATTGACGTGTTCAATATGATGACCGATACGCAGGGCTCCTACACCTATTCCACGGTCACCTATCCCTCCGGCTTGGTGGCGAGTGGTGCGGATGATCTTCACACCGCAACCTACGTTTCGGGCTCGCTTGAGAACGGAACCGTGGTTATCAAGGACCGTTTCGTAGACAACTACACCAGTGTGACAACCAATAAAAACGGACTTTCCAAGATGGGATATTCGTTTGTAATCGGTATCATCTCGGTTTTACTTGCATATATCATCGCCATCCCGCTCGGAACCCTGATGGCACTTAAGAAGGACACGCTGATCGACAAGCTCGGCACGATCTATATCGTCTTTATCATGGCGGTTCCCTCGCTTGCCTATATCTTCCTGTTTAAGGCGGTGGGCTCAAGCATGGGACTTCCGGGTACGTTTGACGTGGACAAGGCAGGGGCGAACAAGCTCATGTACGTGCTGCCGATCGTATCGCTTGCGCTGCCCTCGATCGCAAACCTGATGAAGTGGCTCCGCCGCTACATGATCGACCAGATGAACTCGGACTACGTGAAGTTCGCGCGCTCGGGCGGTCTTTCTGAGGGTGAGATCTTCAGCAAGCACATTCTGAAAAATGCAATTATTCCGGTTGTACACGGAATTCCCGGAAGCGTTCTCGGCGCAATGGTCGGTGCGATCATCACCGAGCGCGTGTACGTGGTGCCCGGAACGGGTAACCTGCTCACCAACGCGATCAACGCGTTCGATAACGGCGTTATCGTCGGTGTGGCTCTGTTCTATGCACTGCTCTCGGTTGTTTCGGTTATCCTGGGCGATATTCTGATGACCCTTGTGGACCCCAGAATTTCGTTCGTTTCAAAGGCAAGGTGATAGATATGGCAAACGAAAAGATCAGTTTAGAAGAATTGAATATGTCTGAGGAAGAACTGTTCTCTCGCGTGGACCACGACAGCCTTTCCTCCGAGCGCATCACCGCACCGCGCTATTCCTATTGGAAGTCGGTGTTCCGTGTGTTCTTCAAAAAGAAGATCAACATCATCGTGCTCTCGATTTTGGCGTTGGTGATTATTTTCACCTACGTCTACCCCCTCGTGATCGGCTACGATCCCGATAAGTCGCCCTATATCAACCTGCGTGTTGAGGGTGCAACCCACCTCTCTCCCTCCAAGGCGATCGAAAAATTCGGCTTCGAACTGAGCTGGGTGTTCGGTTCGGGTAGCTCGGGTCAGTCGACGTTTGACGCGATCTGGTACGGATCGAGCATCTCGATCTCACTCGCCCTGATCTGCGCGCTGATCAACATGACGGTTGGCGTTGTGATCGGTGCGATCTGGGGATTCTCCAAGACCGTGGACGTCTTTATGACCGAGGTCTACAACATCATTGCAAACATCCCCTATATTCTGCTCATCTCGGTGCTCGTGCTGATCATGTCGGCAAGCTTCTGGACGATGGTGTTTGCACTCACGATCACAGGATGGCTGGGTATTGCCTACTTTATCCGTACACAGGTGGTCATCATCCGTGACCGCGAGTATAACCTTGCTTCGCGCTGCCTGGGAACTCCCATCACGCGCATCGCAACCAAAAACATTCTGCCCTTCATGACCTCGGTAATCGTAACGCTTGCGGCAACCGAAATTCCTTCCTATATTTCCTACGAGGTATTCCTCTCCTATATCGGAATGGGTCTGAAGGATATGTCGCTCGGTAAGCTGATCGAGGCATCGCAGAATGCAATGGTAACCCCCGGTTGGGAAATGGAATTCTGGTGCCCCGTTGCGGTGGCATCCATCATCACCGTCGTGCTCTACGTGGTTGGACAGAACCTTGGTGACGCCTCCGACCCGAGAACGCATATGTAAGGGGGGACTGACATGGAAGATAAGAAAGTTTTGCTGTCGGTCCGCGACCTGCACGTGAAATTCAGCGTGCGCGGAAGAACGCTCACCGCGATCCGCGGCGTGTCGCTTGACCTTTATGAAAACGAGTCGATCGCCATCGTTGGTGAATCGGGCTCGGGTAAGTCGGTTCTCACCAAAACCTTTGCGGGTATGCTCGATTCCAACGGCTATATCAGCCAGGGTGACCTGATGTTTGATGACGATGAGCTTGCGGAAACCAATGCGGCTCTCACAACACGGGCAAAGCGCATGATTCTGGAGGGCATTCAGAAGCTCAATCAATTCTCCCGCTATGAGCTGGGTGCCGATATTTATCGGCAGATTCTCGATCTGGAGTCTGAAAAGCGCCAGAAGATGTCCTTGAGCGAGGAGGAGGAAGCCGAGATCACCGAACTGATCGAGGATCTCACCTTCAAGCGCACCGAGCTCTTCAACCGCAGACAAACGGTTGACACCTCGAAAGAAAAGGCACTCTACAAGCAGCTCTCCGCTGAGATCGCAGCGTACGATGCCCAAATTAAGGAGGCACACCAGCGCCACGATCAGACTGTTGCCGCACACAAGGCGGCTGCCAAAAACGATACCGCATATCAGAAGGATTACGCAGAGCGCATGGCTGCACTGCGTGCCGAGTACGAAAAGGCGCTCGCGGGTGAGGTCTCCAAGGAGACCAAAGCGCGCAACGAGGTGCTGGCAAAGGAGATCTATCTCTCGGTTGCCAGATACGGTTTGCGCAAGCGCATTTCCTATTTCAAGGCACTCCTCCGCGCTATGGAGAAGGCAATGAAGATGGGTGTGGATCTGAACGACGAGACGGCACGCAATGCCGTGTTTGACAGCGTGGTGTTCCGCGTGGAGTATCTCGGTGAAACCGAAACCGAGCTCCACGGCAGATGCAAGCTCAACCTTGCAAAGATCAAATACAACAAGGACTGGATGCAGATCCGCGGAAAGCGCATCGCAACCGTGTTCCAGGACCCGATGACCTCGCTCAACCCGATCGTGACCATCGGAAAGCAGATCACCTCGATCATTCTCAAGCATCAGCAGTGCTCCGCGCTCGAGGCAAGACGCCGCGCGCTCGTTCTGATGAAGAAGGTTGGTATCCCGAACGCCGAAAAGCGCTTCGACGATTATCCCTTCCAGTATTCGGGCGGTATGCGTCAGAGAATCGTTATCGCGATTGCACTCTGCTGCCAGCCCAAGATTCTGATCTGCGACGAGCCGACCACCGCGCTCGACGTAACGATTCAGGCGCAGATTCTCAAGCTTCTTAAGGACCTGCAAAAGGAATTCAACTATACCATCGTGTTTATCACGCACGACCTGGGCGTGGTTGCAAATATTGCCGACCGCGTTGCCGTTCTCTATGCGGGACAGGTTGTGGAGCTGGGAACGGTGGAGGACGTGTTCTACGATTCGCGTCACCCCTACACGTGGGCTCTGCTCTCGTCGATGCCCCAGCTGGCACAGAGAAACACCAAGCTCTATTCGATCTCGGGCACGCCGCCCTCCCTCTACAACTCGATCGTGGGAGACGCGTTTGCACCCAGAAATCCCTATTGTCTCAAGATCGACACGCTCAAGGAGCCGCCCATGTTCCGCATCAGCGATACGCACTATGCGAAAACCTGGCTGCTTGACCCCAGAGCTCCGCAGGTGGAAAAGCCCGAAATTATCCAGAACATTCATGAAAAGCTCATGAAGGTATATAAGGTGTAAAGGAGGAAAGGCTTGTGGCAAACAAAGAAAAACAAACGAAAGAAAACAAAGCAGGCTTCTTCTCCCGCATCTTTGGCAAGAAGCAAAAGCTCTCGCCTCAGCCTGCGCATCTGCCCGAGCACGGTCCGATCGACGCAGAGGGCAGAGAGGTCCTCGTTTCGCTGAAGGGTGTTGACATCACCTTCGGCAAGGGAGATCACGCTGTCAAGGCGGTCAAAAACGCATCCTTTGATATCTACAAGGGTGAAACCTTCTCGCTCGTTGGTGAGTCGGGATCGGGTAAGACCACCATCGGCCGTGCGATCATCCGCGTCAATCCCTGCTCGGCAGGCGAAATTCAATATAAGGGTGTTCGCATTTCGGGCAAGAGCTCGCGTACCATCGACCGTGAGGTGATCCGAAACATCCAGATGGTGTTCCAGGATCCCGCCGCATCGCTCAACGAGCGCGCAACCGTCGACTATATCATTTCGGAGGGACTTTACAACTTCAAGCTCTTCAAAAATGAAGCCGAGCGCGTGAAAAAGGTTGAAGAGATGATCGAGGCGGTTGGTCTGCTTCCCGAGCATCTCACCCGTTATCCGCACGAATTCTCGGGCGGTCAGCGTCAGAGAATCGGTCTGGCAAGAGCAATGGTTATGGAGCCTGAGCTGGTTGTTGCCGACGAGCCGATCTCGGCACTCGACGTCTCGATCCGTGCGCAAGTGCTCAATCTGCTCAAAAAGTTCCAGAGAGAACGCAACATCACCTATCTGTTCATCGCGCATGACCTCTCGATCGTGCGTTTCATCTCCGACCGTATCGGCGTTATCTATAAGGGCGATATCGTGGAGATTGCACAGGCGGAGGAGTTGTTCGATTATCCGCTCCATCCCTACACCCGTTCGCTGATCTCGGCAGTTCCGATTCCCGATCCCAAGCTCGAAAAGAACAAGGTTTTGTTCACCTATGATCCTTCTGTTCATGATTACAGTGAGGAAAAGCCCGAGCTGGTTTGCATCGGACACGATCACTACGTGTTTGGAAACCGCAAGGAGATTGAGGAGTATCGCGCAATTCGCGACGCAAACACTCCGATGCAGTCGGTTGCCTTCCGCGAGGATGGCGCGGAGGAGGATTCCGCCGCTCCCACGCTTGAGGAGGAGGAGGCAGCGCTTGAGAACGATCCCTTCCTCGAAACGCCTCTGCACGACACGGGCAGCAAATGGTATGCTCTGGGTTCGTTCGTGCTCCCGATCCCCGGTTTGATTGCCGGTTGGATTTTCAAGCATTTCAAGCACTACCGCAACTACAAGGCGTGCAAAAAGGGTGCGCTCATCGGTCTTGCCTGCTTCGGTGCGATCGTGGCACTCTTTGGCATTCTGCTTGCAATGACGCTGATCTGATCCGCATATTTCTTGGAGGAATGATATGAGCAATTCTGCAAAGGATCGAAGACCTCGCGGTGTTCGACCTGTTCAGCGCATCGAGCTATCCGATCGCAATATCAAAAGGCAATGGATTTTGCTTATCCTGTTCATTGTGATCGCGCTGGTTGCCTTTGGCTACGGTATCTATTCCTTCCTGATCAGCGAAACCGAGCCGAGCGTTGGGTGGCAGGTGATCAAGCCCACCACCGACGCCTCGCTCTGCGGTGACGATTTTATTTTCAACTACTGTTGGGAGAAGGGCGGCACCAAGGAGGAGTATCAGCGCCTGGTTTCGGTTTATTCAAAGGCGATACGGAACGCCGACCGCCTCTTTGGAATTGACGCCGACGTGCTCGAGGACAAAAACCTCGTTGCGATTAACGCAAATGTCAACGAGACGGTTGAGGTGGACGCGGCGCTCTATGCCGCGCTTGCCAAATTTGTTGAGGCGCCCGGACGTTACCTTTATATGGCAGCGCTCCACACGGCGTACTACGACACCTTTTTCAGCAACAGCCACGCGGCGATCGTTGGGGACCTCGATCCCTACGTGAACGCGGAGACGGCAGAGTATTATGCCACCCTTGCGGCGTTTGCCGCCGATCCTGCGTCGGTTTCGCTCGAGCTGCTCGGTGAAAATCGCGTGCGTCTGTGCGTTTCGCAGGACTATCTCGATTTTGCAAAGGCCAATGCGATCTCTGTGTTCGTCGACTTTTTCCGTCTGCGCAACGCCGTGATCGTCGACTACCTTGCCAACGAGCTTGCCGTGGCGGGTTTCACCTATGGCTCAATTTCGAGCTACGACGGCTACGTGCGCAACCTTGATCCGCATGAGAACGAATACGGCTACAACCTGTTCGATCGCATGGGCAACGAGGTTGGGGCAGTGGCGCGACTCGGCTACACGGGTGCGGCGTCGATCGTTTATCTGCGCAATTATCCGCTCGGAGAGCAGGATGCGCGCTACTTTTACCTGACCGATGCGCGTAGCATCCCCCCCTTTGTGGACCCGACCGACGGACTTTACCGCACGGCGTTCGCAGGGCTGGTCTCGATCTCGGATGCGCACAGCTGCACCGAGCTTGCTCTGGCACTTCTGCCGATCTACGTGGCAGGTGAGCGCGATATCGCCGCGCTGAACGCGCTGCTTGACGGGCAGGGAATTGCCTCTGCGTGGTGCGAGGGGGAGGGTAGCGTTGTCTACTACAACCATGAGCGTATGAAGCCGCAAGAGCTCTACGTCTACGATGACGTCACCTACACCGCAGTCTTTGCGGGGGAGTAGGAATGGAATATGGTTTTTGCAGGGGGAACTTCTTTCAAGAAGTTCCCCCTGCACCCCTTCAAGAACCTTCCCGAGGGTGGAACAAGGCGGCAAGGGGCGTTTTTCGACTCCGGGTGTAGGTACTGCCGATTGACGGTAGGCATCGCCAAGCCCCTATCGTCGCTCCCGTTGGAAATGTGAAGATGACCGTTAAATTTTACCTCTATCACCCTCCACGGGTCATTCTGAACCGCGCAAGCGTGTGAAGAATCTGGTAGCTTCTTCTCCAAAATGCAACACTCCATTGGTCAAGCCAAGGGCTATTTTTTTTAGATCCCATCGTCGCTTCGCTCCTCGGTTTTGCTCCGCTAAACGCTTCGCAAAACTTCGCACAACGCCTCGCGTAGGAGCAACGCGCGCAAGCGCTTGCGTTAAAACGCTCTGCGTTTTTTTATGCTCAGGATGACTCATAGAGGGGGAGACGTTAGAAATTACAACGTCTGCGCCTTAAAAAAGGGAACACCCCCTTGACGCTTTCTCCTTTTCTTCGGGAAAGTTCTTGGGGGAGAGGGGGTGCAGGGGGAGAGGG
>CAJKPX010000042.1 GCA_905201895.1 uncultured Eubacteriales bacterium
CCCACCCTCATTCAAAAACTTTCCCGAAGGTGGATCGAAGCGTTAAGGTGATGTCCTTTGACTCAAGATACAGATACTGCCGAATGCGTTTTGGGACCGCCACCCAAAACGCACTCCCGAGGTGGCTACTTTTCCGTGGAATAATGTGAAAAACTTTTGCAAACAGTTTCTTTTTACGTTTGCGAAGTCTATAGGAAAGAAGGTCCCCTCTCCCCCTGCACCCCCACCCTCATTCAAAAACTTTCCCGAAGGATAGGTCGAGGCAGGGGAAACCTATTGCTTCAATGGGCTCATAGGTATTTATTCATGTGAGAAATATCAAAAAAGCCGCAGAGGTGTGCGATCTCGGTTTTGGAAAGTGTTCCCTGCGATAGCAGTGCTCTTGCCTTTTCCAGGCGGCACTCCATCACATATTGCATGGGAGAGATGTGCAGATTTTTTTCAAAGTGACGGTTTAACGTAGATTTTGACATGTTCGCCTTTGCAGCAAGCAGGTCGAGCGTCAGCTTTTGCTCGAGATTTTTCTGGATGTATTCCATTACCCATAAAAGCTCTCCGCCGCGCGAGCGAAAACTCTTGTCTTGCACGCTTTGGCGTAAAAGGTCACCCAGCTTGCCGATTAAACCGAGTGTCAATACATTTTGATACGTATATTCTTCCATATTCTCTGCCTCAATCAGGCGGATGCATTCCTCGTGGATGGCTGAAAACAGGTAAGAGGGAATTTGCAGATTATATGCTTCGCCCGAGGAACGGCGTATTTGCGGCTCGATATCAAAAAGCAGGGAATAGCAGGGCAGTCTGGAAATCTCCTCGCGGTAGCGTTGCATGAAATCGGTGCGCAGAAGGATGTGCAAAATGTCAAGTCTGCCGTGCGAAAAATATCCGTGTGCGACGTATGGCGGTATGATAAAAACGTCACCAACGCTTGCCGGGAGAGAAGAATTGCCAATGTAATGCTGCCCCTCTCCCATAACGATGATGTTCATTTCGCAGAATTGATGCACGTGCATTTTGTGGTTGTAATTTTTATGAAGATAAGCGTGTACCAGATGGCTTGCATTCTCCCGGAAGCAATCGCTTTCCCGATAATACACGTTTCCTTTATATGTTTCTAATTTTTTTGGATACATTTTTTGCCTCCTTGAATTGATTTTACCAAAAAAGGAAGATATATTACTATTATTGTATCACACAAAATGGTATAATGCAACCGTAAAATCAATTTATTTGAGGTGGAATATGCTGAAACTGAACAAAAAAACGTATTTGGATAAGCTTTACGCCTGCTGGCTCGGCAAAAACATTGGCGGAACGCTGGGCGCTCCCTATGAAGGCACTCACGAGTTTTTGGATATCCATGGCTTTGCCTCAAGAAGCGGAGAGCCGCTTCCCAACGACGATTTGGACCTTCAGCTCATCTGGCTTGCCGCAATGGAGCAGGTGGGACCTGAGCGCGTCAACGCAAATGTTTTGGCTGATTATTGGTTGGAGTGGATGCCGCTTTACTGTAACGAATACGGTACCTGCAAGACCAATTTGCGCTTGGGGCTCCTGCCTCCGATGAGCGGAGAGGTGGATAACGAGCGTTGGAAAACCTCTAACGGCGCATGGATTCGCAGTGAGGTGTGGGCGGCGTTTGCTCCGGGTGTGAGTGACGTGGCGATCAAATATGCCATCGCCGATGCCATGGTGGATCACGGACTTGCCGAGGGCACGCATGCCGAGGTCTTTACCGCAACCCTGCAAAGCCTTGCCTACATGGAAAGCGACATCCGCGTTCTGTTGGATGCGGCACTTTCCAAGATTCCCGAGGACGGCGCCGTAGCCAAAACCGTTCGTCTTGTGATGGAGTGCTATGACAACGGCGTGGATTATCGGGAAACGCGTGAGCGTGTGGTGAAATTCAATGAGAAGCTGGGATGGTTTCAAGCACCGAATAATCTCGGATTTGTTACCATCGGATTGCTTTACGGCGAGGGTGACTTCAAGAAATCCATGCTCTGTGCCGTCAATTGCGGCGACGATACCGACTGCACCGCCGCAACGGTTGGCGCAACGCTGGGCATCATCGGCGGAACGGCGGCGTTACCCGATGATTGGAAGGCTTTCGTTGGCGACCGTATTATTACGACCTCGATCACCGGTATGCACAGCCACAGCAAGCGTGTGCCCAAAACCTGCACCGAGCTTACCGAGCGAATCGCGGCACTTTTGCCTCGCGTGATGCAGGCGAATAAGGTGGAGTTCGTATTCACCGATGAGGAAACCGACTATCCTGCAGAGCTTGCACAGAATTACAACAGCGTATCTCCCGAAAAATATTTTGCCTATTCGCCCTATTCCTACGAGATTACGCATTACAACTCCTTCCATGTGCGTGTAGAGCTGGACAAAACGCCCCGTGTGGTCCCAGGAGATACCCGTCACGTAAAGCTTACCGTTCAGTCGAACCCCTATATTCGTGAAACGCACAAGCTCCAATTCCGATTGATCTTGCCGGATGGCTGGAGCGCGGGACATCATCCCAAAAACCTGACGGTGCTCTATCCGCAACCGGTTCACGGGCTTTTTGGTGTGGCATCCCTCGAGTTTGATCTCGTGGCAGGGGAGCGCGTGGAGGCGGTCAACCGCGCCTATATGGAGATCACCGCCGCCAACATTTGCTATCCCATGATGATCCCGATCACCCTGATCGGTTAAATTCGGATCGCGCTCTCCCACCGTTGCTTGATTTCAATTTTTTTGCAATTCCCCAAAATAACAAAAAATCCCCCGCCTCGGGGGATCAAAGCTCGGATCACCGTCCCTTTTCTCCTTCGGGAAAGTTCTTGAAAGGGAAGGGGAGCAGGAGAGAGGAAGGCTTCTTGAAAGAAGCCTTCCTCTCCTCATATGATCATTTCCCCAAGATATATGGGCTGAAAAAATGTCTGTCCCTGAAAACAAAAAACATCCCCTCATCGCTTTTACCCAACTTCGGGAAAGTTCTTGAAAGGGAAGGGGGTGCAGGGGGAGGGGAGAACTTCTTTCAAGAAGTTCTCCCCTCCCCCTGCTATACATATAACTTCAATTACTTCGAGATGAGTTCCTTGGTGTCTTTTGCGATCATGAGCTCCTCGTTGGTGGGGATCACGAGCACCTTAACCTTGGAGTCTGCGGCAGAAACGTCGTTTTCATCGGAGGTACGCTTTGCGAGGTCGTTCTTTGCCTCGTCAATCTTCACGCCCATGAACTCGAGGTTCTTTGCAACTCTTGCGCGGTAGTGGGGGTTGTTTTCGCCGATACCGCCGGTGAACACGATTGCGTCAACGCCGCCCATAGCAGCCGCATAGCTACCAACGAGCTTGGTGAGCTGGTGAACGATCATGGATTCGATGAGCTGATATCTCTTGTTGCCCTTTCTTGCGCCTTCCTCGATGTCGCGATTGTCGCTGGTGACCTGGGACACGCCGAGGATACCCGACTTCTTGTTCATGATGGTGTCGATCTGGTCGGGAGTGAGGTTCTCCTTCTTCATGAGCAGGGGAACGATTGCGGGGTCGATCGAGCCGCAACGGGTACCCATCATGATGCCCTCAAGGGGAGTCAGACCCATGGAGGTATCGTAGCACTTGCCGTCCTTCACGGCTGCGAGCGAGGAGCCGTTGCCGAGGTGGCAGGTAACAACGCGCAGACCCGTGGGATCGTTTGCCTTGCCGAGCATATCAGCGGCACGCATGCTCACGTATCTGTGGCTGGTACCGTGGAAGCCGTAGCGACGGATCTTATACTTTTCGTAGTATTCGTAGGGGAGCGCATAGAGGTAAGCGTAGTCGGGCATGGTCTGGTGGAAGCCGGTGTCAAACACGGCAACCTGAGGCACGCCGGGCATGAGCTGCTCGCAGGCGCGGATACCCGTGAGGTTTGCGGGGTTGTGGAGCGGGCCGAGCTCGCAGCACTCCTCGATGGTTTCGATGACCTTTTCGTCGATGATTACGGAGCCCGAGAACTTCTCGCCGCCGTGGAGCACGCGGTGACCGACAGCTGCGATTTCGTCGAGCGACTCAATCACGCCGTTTTCCTTGGAGGTCAGGGTATCGAGCACGATTTTCACAGCCTCTGCGTGGTTTGCCATCTGCACGTTGAGAACGTAGTCCTCGCGGCCCTCCACCTTCTGCTTGAAGTTACCGCCCTCAATGCCGATACGGTCGCACTGACCCTTTGCGATGAGCTGCTCGTTGTCCATGTCGATCAGCTGATATTTGATCGACGAGCTACCTGCGTTGATAACAAGAATTTTCATTGTAACATCTTTCCTTTTCATAGATTTTGGCATTTCTGTTCAATATTATATCATACTACAAAATTTTCAAAATGTCAAGTGCTTTTGGCATCCCCACGCGAAATTCATCGCAATCTTTGCTCTTTTTTTCTCGCCACGGGTCGCATTTTGGAAAAACGCAGACTCACAACCGAATTTTTCCAAAATGCTCTTGACATTTTCTGCCTCTGCGGTTACAATAATTCTATAACGGCGGCGTCTTTGCCGCGTCATCTGACCACGGAGGCACACCATGAACGAAATGCTCACCCAAACCGCCGCTCCGATCACCCTTCGCGTGGGCAGCTACAATATCCGCCACGGTGCCGACGTGGGGCTTGACATGTCGATTCTTGCCGCCGACCTCCGCGCGCTCGACCTCGACCTTGTGGGCTTGCAGGAGGTGGATATTTGCACCTCGCGTGTGGGCGGGCTTGACACGCTCTCGCTCCTTGCCGATGCTGCGGGCTACGGGCACCGCGCCTTTGCAAAATCCATGGACTATCGGGGAGGGGAATACGGCACCGCCATTCTTTCGCGCTATCCGATCGTGGATTTCCGCGTTCTGCCGCTTCCTATGACAGAGGGGCTTGAGCCGCGCGCGGTTGGGGTTGCCACCCTTTTAATCGGCGAGCGTCGCGTGACCTTTTGCAACACGCACCTTTCGGTGGAAACGGCAGAGGCGCGTGAGGCACAGTTTGCCTATCTTGGCGAGCTGCTGGCAAGCGAGGATTTCTTCGTGCTCACGGGGGACTTCAACACCACCGAGCTTGGCGGATTTGAGCGAATTGCGGGCGAACGCTTTGTCAATCGCGGACAGTATCCCACGTTCGCGCCAACGGGCTCCCCGATCGACAACATTGTTTACGGTGCCGCATGGCGTCTGCTCGACGCGGGTATGAAGTCGAGCGAGGGACACTCCGACCACAATCTTTTGTGGGCTGAAATTTTTGAAATCTTACAAAACTGAAAAAGGAGAACGAAAAATGGAACGGAAACCGAAGATCACGGGCATGCATCACGTGGCACTCAAATGCTGCGGACTTGCTGAATTTGAAAGGACGTTGGCGTTTTACAACGGCATCTTGGGACTTCCCATCGTGCGCACATGGGGCGAGGGGGACAATTCCGCCGCCATGCTCGACACGGGCGCGGGGCTTTTTGAAATTTTTGCAAACGGCACCGACCGTCTCGGTGCGGGTGCGTTGCGTCACTTGGCACTTGCCGCAGAGGATACCGACGCCTGCGTTGCCGCCGTGCGTGCGGCAGGCTATGAGATCACCATGGAGCCCACCGATATCGTGATCCCCTCCAACCCGCCCTATCCCGCGCGGATTGCCTTCTGCATCGGTCCCATTGGGGAGGAGCTGGAGTTCTTCCACGTCAAATAAATGCAAGCCGCTCACCGTGCGATTACGCATCCACGGTGGGCGTTTTTTTCTTTGTTTACAATTTGTTTTCTTTTTGAGAGCGGTTTTCTTATTGACGGATTGACACCTGTATGATAAAATAAAAGAAAGGGGAGAACGTGCGAAAAAACTCCCCGTTCGTTGTCCGTTTCATTGATCTCAACCGCTAAAAAGGAGGCGCGTATGTCCAAATCGTTGGAGGTGCTGTCTGTTTGCATCTGTCTTTTTGTCCTGATCATGCTCGGCGCTTTTTGTGCCAAGCCCGCACTCATGCCCGTGCCGCCCACCGCCGAGCCGCCTCAAGGGGAGGAACCGCCTGCGGTTGATGCAGAGGAGCGCGGTACCGAGGGGCTGGAGTTTATTCTGCTATCGAACGGCACCTACGCGGTGCGTCGAGGCAGCGCCGTTGCCGATGAAAACGGTGTGATCGTGGTCCCCGCAAGCTACGAGGGAATCGCCGTGACCGAAATTTCCGACTCTGCCTTTTACGCATACGATGATCTGCGCGAGATCAAAATTCCCGAGAGCGTTACGAGGATCGGGAAGAATGCCTTTGCCCATTGCAACCTTCTTTTGCAAATCACGTTGCCCGATCGGCTTTGTGTGATCGGGGACAGCGCGTTTTTTGCATGTGGGCTTCGGGAAATCACCGTTCCCGATTATGTCACCGAGATCGGCGATGATGCTTTTTCCCATTGCACGGCACTCAAAACGCTCAAGCTCGGCAAAAATCTGCGCACGATCGGGGCATATGCATTTGCAAATTGTGATGCGCTTGGTCGCGTGTCGATCCCGAATCGTGTCACCACGCTCGGCGAGAACGCGTTTTCCAGTTGTGATCAGCTTCGTCAGGTTGTCATCGGCGACGCACTTGTCAGAATCCCCGCGTATGCATTTTACTGCTGCTATAACCTGAACAACGTTACGGTTGGAAAGAATCTGATAGAGATCGAGGACAGGGCCTTTGCCTATTGCGATTTGACTTCATTCTGCGTTCCCGAGGGCGTTGTGTCGATCGGCTTCGAAATTCTTTGCAGCAATGATAGACTGGAATACATCGTCATTCCGCGCAGCTTGGAGCATTTCGGTCACCATGCGCTCTGGACGATGGGACGCAGCCACGTCTATTACTGCGGTACCGAGGAGGAGTGGCACTTTGAACGTGATGAAGTGGGATACGGTGGATTTGTCTACTTTTACAGTGAGGAGGAGCCCACGAGCTGGAAGCATTGGCACTATATCAACGGCGATCCAGAGCCGTGGTAATATGCGCTGTATCACCCAATCAAAGCATCTGTCAAACACGAACGAAGCATCATGAAACACGGTAAAAACATTTCCGAAGCAAGGAGGAACCTCATGCAAAAACGCCGTCACCCGCTCCTGACGCTGTCCTGCGCCATCTTTTTGCTCGTCATTCTGCTTTTTTGTGCCAAGCCCGTGTGGGAGAAGGTCGAGCCGACCGACACCGCTCCAAAGGGCACCAAGGGGCTTGCCTATCACGCCTTGTCCGACGGGACGTACAGTGTTTCGGTGGGCTCGGCAACCAACGCCAAAAAGATCGTGATTCCGGAGGTCTATAACGGAAAAGCGGTCACGGCGATCGCCGACCGAGGCTTTGGCGGAGCGAGCAAGCTCGAGAAGATCACCATTCCCGACAGTGTGATCAAAATCGGAGACTTTGCCTTCAATAATTGCTCCGAGCTGGTCACCGTCAAGCTCCCGCCGCATCTTGTGTGCATCGGCGCGCATGCATTTGCCGGATGCAAGGCGCTGTCCGAGCTGACTGTCCCCGACAGCGTGCTCAATCTCGGGGATGCCTGCTTCTTTGGCTGCACCAAGCTGGAGCGCGTCACATTGGGGGACGGCGTTGCGCAAATTGGCACGGACGTGTTTTTTGGATGCACCAAGCTCGCGTCGGTGGCGTTACCCGAAAATCTGACCGAGATCGGAGAGCGAGCGTTCTTTGGGTGCAAGGCACTTGCCGAGCTGACTGTCCCCGACAGTGTAACCGAGATTGGAGAGGCTGCCTTTTCGGGGTGTGCCAAGCTGGAGCGACTCGCGCTGGGCGATGGTGTGACCGTGATCGGCGCATATGCCTTTTCGGGATGCTCGAGCCTTACGGTTTCAACGCTTCCGAACTCACTCGTCGAGATTAGAGATTTTGCCTTTTCGGGATGTGCGGGCTTTGAACTGACCGAGTATGAGGGGATTTCCTATCTTGGTAGTCATGACAATCCCTATCATGTTGCAGTTGGGTTTTCTTCCTCTGCGACCGAGACCTCTGTGCCGGTTTTTCATCCCGATACCAAAATTATTCTCTACCGTGCCTTTCAGAAAAACGCATCCATCACCTCGCTTTCTTTCCCGAACGGACTGCTCAGCATCGGAGATAGCGCCTTTGAGGAATGCCGCACATTTGAGAATTGTCTGGTCATTCCCGACACAACCAAGGTGATCGGTGACTATGCGTTCAGGCTTATCTGCAGCCGAGCACTTCATCTCGGAAATTCGGTTGAACGGATTGGAGTGGAGGCTTTTTCAGGAGCAATGGGTCTGACCGCAATCGAGATTCCCGACAGCGTGACCGAGCTCGGAGAGTGCGCCTTTTATTCCTGCAAATCGGCCCAGACATTGACCATCGGCAACGGTCTGCGTGAGCTGGGGCGAGGTGTTTTCAAATCTTGCTCGAAGATTCGAGAGGTACGAATTCCTGATACTGTCAAAACGATTGCTTCCGAGGTGTTTTCCAACTGTAAGAGCCTGCATTGGGTGGTTGTACCCACAAGCGTGGAGCAGATCGACCAAGGCGCCTTTAGCGGTATGAATTTCCGCTCCGTCCTGATTTTCTATGAGGGCGATCGCGCGCAATGGTGGGCAAGCCACGGTATGATTGACGAAACCGACGTGTTCTATTACAGTCAAGCCGAGCCAACCGAGAATCAATCTCTCTATTGGATCTATGTTAACGGAGAGCCGACACGGTGGCGCGATCTGGTCCCGTCCAACCCGCCTGTTTGGGAGGATGGCAGTAAAGGCTGACCGCACTTTTGAATTGGAAAAAAATTTTTCGTTTCTCTTTCGGTTTTTCTTGACAATTGAACCCGATGGGGGTATAATATAAGGGTGATATGAAAGTTCACAGTTCTAAACTTGCAAGGCCCGCGCTCATCCTGCGGGAGCGGTGCTTTGTGTAAAGAAAGGGTTTGATAACAAATGAACAAAAAAGAACGCAGAGTTGGTACGGTTTCGCGCGGTATCCGTTGTCCCATTATCCGTGAGGGTGACGATCTTGCCGCAATCGTGACCGACAGTGTGCTGGAAGCGGCCCAAGCAGAGGGCTTTGAACTCCACGACCGCGACGTCATCTCGATGACCGAGTCGATCGTTGCACGCGCACAGGGAAACTATGCATCGGTTGATGCGATTGCCGAGGATGTGCGCCGCAAGCTTGGCGGCGGAACCGTCGGAGTTCTGTTCCCGATCTTCTCGCGTAACCGTTTTGCAATCTGTCTGCGCGGCATTGCCAAGGGCGCGAAAAAAATCGTGCTCATGTTCAGCTACCCCTCCGACGAGGTTGGTAACTCGATGATCACGCTCGATCAGATCGACGCAGCAGGGGTCAATCCTTACAGCGACGTGCTCTCTCTCGAGCGCTACCGCGAGCTCTTTGGCTATGACACCAAGCTCGAATTCACGGGCGTGGACTACGTGGAATATTATTCCGAGCTGATCCGCTCCTGCGGTGCCGAGGTTGAGATCGTGTTTGCAAACCAGGCAAAGGCGATCCTGGACTACGCCGATTGCATCCTCACCTGCGATATTCACACCCGTGAGCGCACCAAGCGTATTCTCAAGGCTGCCGGTGCCAAGGTTGTTTGCGGTCTGGACGATATCCTCAACGCTCCCGTCAACGGTAGCGGCTGCAACGAAAAATACGGTCTGCTCGGCTCGAATAAATCGAACGAGGACACGGTAAAGCTGTTCCCCAGAGAGTGCACCGATCTCGTTTACGACATCCAGGCACGCGTGCTGAAGGCAACAGGCAAGCACGTGGAGGTCATGGTTTACGGTGACGGCGCGTTCAAGGACCCCAAGGGCAAGATCTGGGAGCTCGCCGACCCGGTTGTGTCTCCCGCATTCACCGAGGGACTTGTTGGAACGCCCAATGAGCTCAAGCTCAAGTATCTTGCCGATAATGACTACAAGGATCTGAGCGGCGAGGCGCTCAAGAAGGCAATCTCCGAGAGCATCCGTGCAAAGACCAACGAGTCGCTCGTTGGCAACATGGCGGCGCAGGGAACCACCCCCCGTCAGCTTACCGACCTGATCGGCTCGCTTTGCGACCTGACCAGCGGCTCGGGCGACAAGGGAACCCCCGTTGTGCTCGTGCAGGGCTATTTCGATAACTACACCACCTGATAAAGGTTTTGGGGACGCATTTTCGGTGCGTCCCCTCTTTTTTTCTTTTCTCGTTATTTTTTTAACGAAAAACCGCGACTTTTTTTGCATAACGTCTTGATTTTTTGATGAAAATATATTAAAATAGTAACGATTAGAAAAAAATGAGAAAATTTCCTCGACGGGAGTCCCGACGCAGGAAAGAGAAAGGATGCTTCAAATGGCAAAATTCAGAAAGATTGGTATTTTGACCTCGGGTGGAGATGCACCCGGAATGAACGTCTGCGTGAAGGCAGTCGTAAACAAGGCAGAGTCGCTCGGCATCGACGTGATCGGTGTGGTTGGAGGCTATGCAGGCTTGATCAAGGGAGACCTGATCGACCTGACGCCCAAGAGCGTTGCAAACGTGATCAGCCAGAGCGGCACGATGCTCTATTCGAGCCGTTGCCCCGAGTTTGCAACCGAGGAGGGCATGGCAAAGGCGATCGAAACCTGCAAAAAGAATGAGATCGACGCACTCGTGTGCATCGGCGGCGACGGAACCTTCCGCGGTGCCACCGACATGACCTTCCGCGGCATTCCCTCGATCGGACTGCCCGGCACGATCGACAACGATATCACCGCAACCGACTACACCATCGGCTTGGATACATCCATCAACACAACGGTGAACATGATCGACAACCTGCGTGACACCTGCGAATCTCACGAGAGACTCGTTGTGGTTGAGGTTATGGGACGTGACTGCGGACAGATCGCGCTCTATTCCGCGATCGCATCGGGTGCAGTTGCAGTTGCAGTTCCCGAGGTGCCCTTCGATGAGGCTGCAGCAATTGAGAAGATCAAAACGCTGCGTGCGAACGGCAAGAGAGGCATGATCGTTGTGGTTTCCGAGGGTGTGTTCAATCCCGACGGCTCGCCCTATTCCGAAACGCTCACCGCGCGCATCAAGGAGCAAACCGGCGTGGAGGCAAAGTTCTACCGTCCCGCACACACCGTTCGCGGCGGCAAGCCCACCATGAAGGATCGCACCGTTGCGGCTGAAATGGCAACCAAGGCAGTTGACCTGCTCGTTGAGGGCAAGAGCAATCGCGTGATGTGCCAGATCGACGGCAAGGTGGTTGACGTGGACATCGCGTTTGCACTCATCGCCGACCGTATGTATAAGAACAAGCTCAAGCCCGGCGACCTCGACAAGTTCACGCCCGAGCAGATCGAGAAAATGAAGGCGCTCAAGGCAAAGCGCGAGGAAGAAGTGCTCAACCTCTACAAGGTTGCCTCCGAGATCGGATTTTGATTGAAACGATATAATGCAGGGGGAGGGGAAACTTCTTTCAAGAAGTTTCCCCTCCCCCTGCACCCCCACCCTTTCAAGAACTTTTCCAAAGGTGGATAAAGACGTCAAGGGCGGTTTTTATAGCTCAAGATATAGGTACTGCCGAGAGGCGTTGCGATGCCATTCACCCTTTTTCAAGACCCTTGCGTAGAGGCTCGCCGAGTTCAACCTGTTTTGTCTCGAATAGGGTCATCGGATCTCATGAAAGATCGGTTTTTGTTCTGCTTGTCCGAAGAAAATGGGAAAAAAGATAAAATTTTTGGAAACTTTTTTTCAAAAAACTCTTGCAATTTCGAGCGATGTGTGGTAAACTATATTAGTATATGGATGAAAGCCGAGCGCACCCTCTCAGGCGCCGCTTTTCAAGTATCATTTCTTCAAAATTTTAAGGGAGGTGAACAAACATGCCGAATATCAAGTCCGCGAAAAAGAGAGTTCGCATCATCGAAACCAAAACTCTCCAGAACAAGATGCACCGCACCGCACTCAAGACTGAGATCAAGAAGTACGAGGCTGCTCTGGCTTCGGGTGATATGGCAGCCGCACAGGCAGCTTACAAAGCAGCTGTGAAGAAGGTTGACCAGGCAGCTGCTTACGGTATCATCCACAAGAACGCTGCTGCGCACAAGAAGAGCCAGTTTACCAAGAAGCTCAGCGCAATGAGCAAGTAATCAAAAGTTATACCAATGCGAGCGGAATAACCCACCGAACGCAGAAGAAAATACGCAACGGCTTCGGCTGTTGCGTTTTTTCTTTTCTGTCTGACGGAGCAGCGGCATGAAATTTTTGCATCAGGAGCACGGCATCTTGACAAAATCGCATTTTGATGGTATGATAAATAGGAACCTTGAATTGATAAAATACAGGAGGCATGACCATGAAGATCGCATTGATTGCACACGATAAAAAGAAGGGTGACATGATCGAGCTGTCGAAAAAATACCGCGAGGTGCTGGGCGAGCACGAGCTCTATGCAACCGGAACCACGGGTACACTTATCATGGGTGAGACGGGACTGCCGATCCACCGCATGAAAAGCGGTCCGATGGGCGGCGACCAGCAGATCGGCGCCATGCTTGCAAACGGAGAGCTGCATCTGATCATCTTTTTGCGCGATCCGCTCACCGCGCAGCCACACGAGCCCGACGTTTCGGCTCTGCTTCGCCTGTGTGACGTGCAGTCGATTCCGCTTGCCACCAACGTCAACAGCGCCGTAATCATGCTTGAGTCGCTCAAAAACGGCGTTTGGCCGGCTTAATTTTTGCATACGGTCGGAGGAAAACGCGAGGTCTACCGTTAGCCGAGGCAGAAGAGGATGAACCCGCCCCAAAGCCTGAATTTTTAGCGCTTTCGGCGTTTTCCTCTCTTGCAAGGTATCAACCTTGCTGCGCTCGGCTAACACCAAAATCATCATAAAACTTCAGGCTCTGGGGTTCTGCGAAGTTTTAAGAGAAGCCATTTTTTGTCAGGCAAAGGAAAATTTTGCAGTTATATACCAATATGACAAGAAATTTTCCTGCAGTATGGCGAAAAAGGGCTCTCTTAAAACCGAGTTCAACCTCTTCTGCCTCGGCTACCCGACCAAGGAGGAATACCCATGATCTATCACAGTATTGCCGATCTGATCGGCAAAACACCGCTGATCGAGCCTGCACGCTATAACCGCATGGCATGCCGATACGGCAATCTGCTTTGCAAGCTCGAGTCCTTCAACCCTGCGGGGAGTGCGAAGGATCGCGTGGCGCTCTTTATGCTCAACGACGCAGAGGCGCGCGGCGTGATCGGCGCAGGGGCAACCGTGATCGAGCCGACCAGCGGTAATACGGGCATCGGGCTCGCCGCTCTTGCATCCTCTCGCGGCTACCGTCTGATCCTCACTATGCCCGACACCATGAGCGCCGAGCGTTGCGCATTGCTCGCGGCATACGGTGCCGAGATCGTGCTCACCCCCGGTGCGGAGGGCATGCGCGGTGCGATCCGCGAGGCGGAGCGTCTTGCCGCCGAGATTGAGGGTAGCTTTATTCCGTCGCAGTTTGATAACCCCGCAAACCCTGCGGCACATTACGCCACCACAGGGCCCGAAATTTGGACGGATTGCGAGGGGCGTGTTGATTTCTTTGTTGCGGGAGTGGGTACGGGCGGCACGCTCTCGGGCGTAGGACGCTATCTCAAGGAGCAAAACCCCGATTGCCGCGTGGTGGCGGTTGAGCCTGCTTCTTCGCCCCTGCTCTCCGAGGGGCGTGCGGGTTCGCACGGACTGCAGGGGATCGGTGCCAATTTCGTGCCTGCAAATTTTGATCGCAGCATCTGCGACGAGATTCTCACCGTGCATGAGGAGGAGGCGTATGCGGCGGCACGCGCGTTGGCACGCGAGGAGGGGCTTCTTTGCGGCATCACCTCGGGCGCAGCATTGCATGCGGCAACGCTGCTTGCAAACCGCGCCGAGAACGCGGGCAAGGTGATCGTGGCGCTTCTGCCCGACACGGGTGAGCGCTATCTTTCCACACCGCTCTTTTCCGAAGTGTAAAATACGTAAAATGCAAAAGACAGAGCATCGGCGTGCCCCTCGGGCATGGCGTAAATGCTCTGTCTTTTTTGTAACGTGGGCGACCGAGGTCTCCTTATCCCTTGCGCTGACGGCGAAAATCGGCGGGGGAGAGCCCCGTCATGCGCTTGACGAGCGAGGAGAAGAATTTGACGTCGCGGTAGCCCACCATCTCGGTGATCTCGGTGAGCGAATGTCGGGTGGAGGTGAGGAGACGGCAGCCCTGCATCACGCGGTAGCTTTGCAGGTAGTGCACAAAGGAAACGCCCACGTCCTCCTTGAAGCGCTTGCTCACGTAGGGGAGACTGTAATTGAGTCGCGCGGCAAGCGCTTGCAGTGTAAGCTCCTCGGTGTAGTGATCGGCAACGTAGGCGGTGAGAAAGGCGCTGATGTCCTGCCCGTTGGAGGCGGCGGTGGCGTCATCCAGGCGACGCATGGTGAGCAGCAGAATTTCGATCAGGTAGCAGCGAACGATTGCGGTGTAGCCTGCCTCGCGTTGCTCTGCCTCGTGCTGCATGTGGCGCAGAAGCGAGAGAATGCGCCCGTCGTGATCGTGAAAGACCATGTGCGCGGGGTTTTGCACCAGCGCACCGATGTTGAAATAGAGGATGTAGTGCTCGAGCAGCGTGCGCAGATTTTTCGTTCCCTTGAGCACGGGGTCCACAAGCTCGGGGAGAAACAGGCAGTCGAGGTTATCGTAGCCCCCCTCCGAGAGCGCGCGATAGGAGGGGCGGCTGCCGTAGTCCACGATCAGATAGTCGCCTGGGCGTAGGATGGTGATCTGTCCGTCGAGGTTGTGCTCCGCCGTACCGTCGAGGATATAGGTCAGCTCCAGAAAAAAGTGATCGTGCATCGACACGCTCCTTTGTCCAACGTGCGGCACCAGCAAAAACTTTTCGGTTTCCAGATGCGCCGCGATCCTGTCCCAATGAAATTCATTTTTCTCGTCCACCATAAAAATGCCCCCTGTTTTAGCAAGAATATCGGTTGATTTATTATAACATATCCGATATACTATATGCAAGGGGTTTTGTAAACCTTTTTCAAAAAATAAATGACAGGAGAGATATGATGAAAAAATCGGCTCAATGGATCACCTCGCCCCGTGATGCGGGTGCGGCGGCGTTCACCTATCGCACGACCTTTGCGCCCAAAAAGGCGATCAAAAAGGCAACGCTTTGTGCCTCTGCTATGGGACTTTACGCACTCTATCTCAATGGCGAGCGCGTTGGCAAGGGTGTGCTTACACCGGGCTGGACGAGCTACAACAATCGCGTGCAGTATCAGACCTATGATCTGACCGCGCTGCTCGGAGCAGAGAACACGATCGAGCTCGGGCTCGGTCAGGGATGGGCGGTTGGCTTTATCGGGCATGATGACACCAACCATTGCTATGCCGATCACACCTCTCTCATCGCATGGCTCGACGTCACCTATACCGACGGCACGCGTGACGAGCTCGTAACCGACCCCACGTGGGACGTTTTCACCTCCGAGGTCACCTTCTCCGAGATCTATCACGGCGAAACGGTTGACAAGACCGCGCCGATCGAATACGTAGGCAAGGCAGTGCCGTCGATTGTCAAGACCCGACTTGTGGCGCAGATGGGTGAGTGGATCACCGAGCAGGAGCGCCTGGCACCCGCTCAGATCATCCGCACGCCTGCGGGCGAGACCGTGATCGACTTTGGACAGAACATGACAGGCTACGTGGAGGTTCGCATCAAGGCACCCCGTGGCAGTCGCATCGTGCTGCATCACGCCGAGGTGCTTGACAAGGATGGCAACTTCTACAACGCCAACTATCGCAAGGCGCGCAATGAGATGACCTATATCTGCAGCGGAGATGAGGACGTGTTCAAGCCCACCTACACCTTTGAGGGCTTCCGCTACATCCGCCTCGTGGAATATCCCTTTGCCGAGGTTGATCCGCGTTGCTTCTGCGCCATTGCGGTTAACTCCGAGATGAAGCGCACGGGTTCCTTTGTCTGCGGAAATGAGAAGATCAATCAGCTCTACCACAACATTATCTGGGGACAGAAGAGCAACTATCTCGACGTTCCCACCGACTGCCCGCAGCGCGACGAGCGTCTCGGCTGGACGGGGGATGCGCAGGTGTTCTGCCGCACCGCCGCTATCAACTTCGACGTGCACGCGTTTTTCCGCAAGTGGCTCGGGGACGTGGCGATTGAGCAGGGCAAGGACGGCTCGGTTCGCGGCACCGTTCCCAATGCAATGCCCGGGCATCCCACGCGTATCTCTGCTGCATGGGGCGACGTTGCCTGCATCATTCCGTGGCAGCTCTATCTGGCGTATGGCGACAAAAAGCTTCTGCGCGAGCATTACCCGATGATGAAAAAATGGGTCGGCTATATGCACAGTGTCGGACCCGAGGAATATCTGTGGCTCACGGGTCTGCACTACGGCGACTGGCTCGCAATGGATGCGGGCGAGGACTCCTACGTGGGTGCCACCTCCAATGATCTGATCGGCAGTGCCTTCTTTGCTTATTCCACCGAGCTGGTCATCCGTGCGGGTGAGGTGCTCGGCGAGGACGTGAGCGAATACCGCGAGCTCTACAAGAACGTGCGTGACCGCTTCCGCTCCTATTTCATGGAAAACGGTATGCCCCGTGAGGAGCTTCCGTTCACCGAGATCCTTGCCGACGGCAAGCACACCCACGTGGACACCGTCAGACGCGGCGTGACCCAAACGGGCATCGTGCTGATCCTGCAGTTCGGTCTGTGCGAGGAGGACGAGCGTGCGGCATTGGCGGCAAAGCTGGTCGAGCTGATCCGCGAGAACGGCAACCGCATGACCACGGGCTTTGTGGGCACGCCCTACATCCTGCACGTGCTCTCCGACAACGGCTACACCGACGTGGCATACGAGCTGCTCATGCAGGAGAAGAACCCCTCCTGGCTCTATTCGGTTTGCCACGGCGCTACCACCATGTGGGAGCATTGGAACAGCATCAAGGAGGACGGCAGCTTCTGGAGTACCGCAATGAACTCCTTTAACCATTATGCTTACGGTGCCGTCTATGATTGGATCTTCGGTGTTGCCGTCGGTATTCAGCCAACCGCCGAGGACCCTGCCTACAAGACCGTTTCGATCGCTCCGCATCCGAGCAAGTACCTCGGCTATGCCGATGCCTCGATCGACTCGCGCAACGGCAAAATCCGTGTGCATTGGTATTACAAGGAAGATACCGTCTACTATGAAATTGACGTCCCCGCAGGCGTACGTGCAAACCTCCGCCTGCCCTCTGGCTACACCGCCACCCTCACCGCCGGCAGCTACCGCTTCGCTGAGTGAGAGAATATATTTTTGCAGGGGGAGAGGGGCTTTTCTTGAAAGAAAAGCCCCTCTCCCCCTGTCC
>CAJKPX010000043.1 GCA_905201895.1 uncultured Eubacteriales bacterium
GCTGCCTTTGCCGCGGCTTCAGCCTCTGCCTTCCGCTGTGCCTCCTCGCGCGCCTCATTGTCGCGACGGCTGCGCTCTGCCTTCTCGGCAGCGATCGCCTCAAGCTCCTCCTCGGTGGCACCGTCCTTCATGGCGGCAGCAAACTGATCGCCGTCCATGCTCTCGTGCCCCAGCAGGTACTGTGCAACGAAATGCAGCTTGTCGATGTGCTCGGAGAGCATTGCCTTTGCATCGGCATAGCAGTCACCGATAATGCGCTGGATCTCACCGTCGATCGCGGCAGCGGTCTGCTCGGAATAATCCTTACCCGTGCCGTAGTCGCGTCCGAGGAACACCTCGGAATGACCCGAACCGTAGAGCACCGTGCCGAGCTTGTCGCTCATACCGTACTGCGTAACCATCTGGCGTGCAACCTGCGTTGCCTTTTGAATATCAGACGAAGCACCCGTGGAAATATCGTCCAGGATCAGCTCCTCTGCAATGCGTCCGCCGAGAGAAACGCGGATATCGTCGAGCATCTCACCCTTGGTCGAGCCAAGCTGATCCTCAAGCGGTACGCGGACGGTCACACCGCCCGTTCTGCCCGCAGGAATGATGGTGATATGCTTAACGGGGTCGGAATTCTTGCAATAGTATGCCACCACCGCGTGACCCGCCTCGTGATATGCCACGAGCTTGTTGTCGCGCTCAGTGCGCGTTTTGGTCTTTTTCTGCGGACCGAGGAGCTCCTTCATATAAGCCTCCTCGATATCCTCCATACCGATGAGCGACTTATTCTTCTTTGCCGCCAGCAACGCTGCCTCGTTGAGCAGATTTGCCAGATCCGCACCCGTGAAGCCCACCGTGGACTGCGCCACCTTGCGGAAGTCAACACCCGACTCCAGCGGCTTGTTGCGTGCGTGCACCTTCAAAATTTCCTCTCTACCCTTCAGGTCGGGATAATTGACCGTAATCTGACGGTCGAAGCGTCCCGGGCGAAGCAGAGCGGGGTCGAGAATGTCGGGGCGGTTGGTTGCCGCCATCACGATGATGCCGTCATGCGAGCCGAAGCCGTCCATTTCCACAAGCAGCTGGTTGAGCGTTTGCTCACGCTCATCATGTCCGCCGCCGAGGCCCGCGCCTCTGTGGCGTCCCACCGCGTCGATCTCGTCGATAAAGACGATCGAGGCAGGCGATTTTCTTGCAGTTTCAAACAGGTCGCGCACACGCGAAGCACCGACGCCGACGTACATCTCCACAAAATCCGATCCCGAGATCGAGTAGAACGGAACACCCGCCTCACCTGCAACCGCCTTGGCGAGCAGGGTCTTACCCGTACCGGGAGGGCCCATGAGCAGAACGCCATGGGGAATTTTTGCACCGAGCTTGGTGAATTTTGCGGGACTCTTGAGGAATTCCACAATCTCCTCAAGCTCCGCCTTTTCCTCGTCGGCACCCGCCACGTCGCGGAAAAGCACGCGACTCTTATCGTTGGCGTTCGGCACCTTGACGCGCGCCTTGCCAAAGGAATTGAATTTTCCGTTCTTGCCGCTGATCTGCTTGAACGAGATAAAATAAAGGATCACAAAGATCAAAACAACGATGATGAGGGGCAGCCAGCTCACCCATGCGGGAATTTCAACCGGCGGTTGAGGCTGATAATACGTGATCTTACCCTCAAGCACCTTCTGCTCGATCAGCTGGGCAAGCCTGCCGTCCATGCTGAAGCTGCGCAGCTTGTAATGATACTGCTTTGCCACGCCGTTCTCCGTTACGGTCAGCTCCATCACGTTCTTATTCGTGATCACGACCTCGGTAACCTGGTCACTTTCGATCTTTGACAAGACCTCATCGTAGGACTTGATCTCCTGCGAGCTGCTTCCCCCATTGAAAATCATGGAAAGAACCAGAATGATTACCACGATGAAGGCACCGTAGTAGAGAAGGTCCTGCCATATACTGCGTTTTTTCATGTATTTCCTCCGTTGGTTATATTTTAACGTTTATTTGCTGTAAACCTCGCGCTTGAGCACGCCTACATAGGGCAGATTACGATATTTTTCGTCGTAATCCAAACCGTAGCCCACAACAAATCCGTCCGGAATTTCCATTCCCACAAAATCGGCATCCAGCTTGACAACCCGACGCTCAGGCTTGTCGAGCAGCGTGCAGCAGCGAACACTGTGCGCACCGCGGTCTGACAGCAGATGCTTAAGCTTTTCCAGCGTCTTTCCGCTGTCGATGATGTCCTCGATGATCACAACGTCATCGCCAACAACGTCACGCTTGAGGTCCAGATGTACCTGAATAAAGCCCGAGGTGTTCGTACCCGCGCCGTAAGACGACACCTTCATAAACTCCATCTCGCATTGGAGCGGGATGCGGCGAATGAGGTCGGCAGCAAAAAAAACAGAGCCCTTGAGAACGGTTACAAAGACCAGATCACGTCCCGAATTCTCATAGGTTGCAGTGATTTCGCGTGCCAGGCGATCACAAATGTCGGCAAGCTTTTTCTCATCTGCCAAAACGATCTCGATGTCATTTTCAAACGAATACATTAGTCTTTCCTCTTTCATTTTTTATTCCACGAGGTCTCGATCGGTCGAGCCGAACGAACCGTAACGAAAATTTCAAGCTGATCGTCCGCTCCACTTGCGGTCACACCGTCTCGCAGCCCCACGTAGGGCACCCAGAGCACGCCGTGACTGTCGCACAGGATCGGTAGCGTACTGCGCAGGCGTGGGGGAATGCCCATTTCATTCCAGCATCGGCGGATCCTTTTGTGCATGCCGCCGCGCAAAATCTGATCGCCCTCCCGATAGGAACGCCAATACGCGCTGTTTTTTATTATATCAAATAAAGAGTATGAAATTATACAAGTCTGTGTATACAAATTGTGAATTTTTCTCGGCGTGTCGGTGCGCGTCACCGCAATCTCAATCTCCGAGCCACCAACGGTGATTGATCCAAGCGTCAAAGGAATGTGATATTCCTCGGCAATCAACGCCTCGCGCGGCAAAATTTTGAGAGCGCCGAACCAACGCACGGCAACGTAATCGCGCGGCAGTGCGACCTCAAGCAAGGTCTTTTGCGTCTCGTGCAGGAGCGAATCAAGCGCCTGCAGGTGAACGCGCTCGGGCTCAATGCCAATGCCCTGCTCGACCCAAAGCCGCAGCACGCGGAGGCGGATCGGTGTTGGGAGAGCGGCAAGCGGTGCACAGGACAGCATCCCGTCGGTGAGATGCTCGCTGTAAAAATCCTCTGCCACCGACGTAAGGTACGCCTCATCCTCGCGCAGGCTCTCGGCAAGCTCCAGCACGCGCCGCTGCGGCGCGTCAAAGAGCGACTCCATGATCGGCACGAGCTCGGCACGGATGCGGTTGCGCGCATACGCGGTGTCGGCGTTTGTGACGTCGGTGACGTATTCCAGCCCGTGATCTCTGCAAAGCACCTCGATCTCTTGCTTGGTCACGCCGAGGAGTGGGCGCACCAGATAGCCCTCGCCAAAGCGACGGCAGGGCGCGATTCCGCCAAGTCCTCGCAGCCCACTTCCCCGACACAACCGAAACAGGAGCGTTTCAAGATTATCGTCGGCGTGGTGTGCGGTGGCAAGCAGAGGAATGCTCCGCTCGCGCATCAGGTGTTCGAAAAATTCATAGCGCACCTCACGAGCAGTCTCCTCAATTCCCTTCCCTCGCTCGGCGGCAAGGGTGGGAACGTCGGCATCGAGCAGGGCGATCTCAAGCCCATAGTGCTCCGCCAAACGGCGGCAGAACTCGCGGTCGCCGATTGCATCCTCTCCTCGGATGCCGTGGTTGACGTGTGCAAGCGTCAATGCAAAGCCGTCACGCACCGACTGCTCTGCCAGAAGTGCAAGCAGCGCACGGGAATCGGCACCACCCGAAAGCGCGAGCAGAACGGGCGTTTGCGGCGGCATGCCCGACAGCTCCGACGGCGTGCGAAAGGCATCGCAGCAGATTTGCTCTCGGTTTGCCATCAGCCCTCTTCCTGCTCCTTGTCGATGGTGATAAACTTGGTGTACTGACCGTTCCAGCCCATGTTCACGCTTCCCGTTGAGCCGTGACGGTTCTTTGCAATGATGATCTCGGCAACGCTTGTATCGTTGGGAGACTTCTCATCGGTTTTATAGTATTCGCTTCGGTAGAGGAAAATAACCGTATCTGCGTCCTGCTCGATCGCTCCCGAGTCACGCAGGTCGGAAAGCATGGGCTTGTTGCCCTGTCTACCCTCGGGTCCACGCGAAAGCTGCGCGCAACAAACAACGGGAACCATGAGCTCCTTTGCCATGATCTTGAGCGAACGCGAAATCTCGGAGACCTCCTGCACGCGGTTGTCCTTGTGTCCGTCTCCCTGCATCAGACCCAGATAGTCGATCACGACCAGACCCAGATTCTTCACGCGGCGTAGCTTTGCCTTCATTGCCGTAACCGTGAGTCCCGTGGAATCGTCGATGAGAATATCGCACCCCGCGAGCTCACCCGACGCAACGGCAAGATGCTCCCAATCCTCGGGCGTGAGCTCGCCCGTTCGGAGCGAATAGCTGTTCACGAGCGCCTCACTCGAGAGCACGCGGCTGACAAGCTGCTCTGCCGACATCTCGAGCGAGAAGATGCAAACCGCCTTTTTGGTCTGCTTTGCAACGTTGGTTGCAATGTTGAGCGCGAACGAGGTCTTACCCATACCGGGGCGCGCACCGACCAGAACGAGGTCACTCTTTCCCATACCCGCAAGCACGCGGTCAAGTGCGGAGAAGCCCGTTTGCGTGCCCTGCGTTGCCTCCTTGTTGGTGGTCAGCTCGTGCAGATGGCTGTAAACCTCTCCGAGCACGTCATGGATATGGCGGAAGTTTTTGGTGTTGCGTCCCTGCGCAATATTGAAAATCAGGCTCTCGGCATGGTCAAGAATTCCCGCGACCGACTCCTGCTCGGAATACGCCGACTCGGAGATCTCTCCGCAGGCCGCGATCAGCTGGCGAAGCAGGCTCTTTTCCTTGACAATGCGGGCATAGTCCTTGACGTTGAGTGCATCCGGAACAACCTCGGTGAGCGTGCGGATATAGTCCTCGCCGCCCGATTTATCGTAGATGCCCTTGGTGACGAGCATATCAATCAGAGTAACCACGTCGATCTCGCTGTTGACGCGGAAAAGCTCGCACATGGCGAGGTAAATCTGCTTATGCTCGGTCAGATAAAAGTCCTCGGAATTGAGGAGATCAGCAACCTCGTTGAGTGCCGCCGGGTCGATCAGAACCGAACCGAGCAGTGATTGCTCGGCAGGCATTGAGAACGGCAGCTTTCGGATCAATTCATCCTGCATGGCAATCACTTCTCACAAACGAGCACGAAGATCTTGCCCACAACCTCGGGATAGAGCTTGACCTCCACCTCGTATTTGCCGTATGCCTTGATCGGATCGGTCAGCACGAGCTTGCGCTTGTCAATGGTGATCGAAAAATCAGCCTGCAGGCGCTCCACGATATCCTTGGACGTGATCGAGCCGTAAAGTCTGCCGTCAGCCCCCGAGGATGCGGGGATCTTGACCAGAATGCTCTTGAGGCGCTCGGCAAGTGCCTGTGCCTCCTTCTTCTCGGTTTCGATGCGGTAGAGTCTTGCCGCCTCCTTGACCTTCACGTCATTGAGCGACTGCGCATCGGCAACCTTTGCCAGCTTGCGCGGAATGAGGAAGTTTTTGCCGTATCCGTCGGACACCTCAATCACGTCATTCTTTTTTCCCTGACCCTTTACGTCAGCAAGTAAAATCACTTTCATAGTTCTATTGTCTCCGTTTTTTCAGTTTTTATCAAATGGTTGGGTTAAGCGGGCGCGGTTCGACGCACGGGGCAGCCTTATCGCTTTCCGCTCTCGTATTCGTTGTCGAGGTAATCGTCGAGAACCTCCTTGAGGCGTCGACAAGCCTCCTCAAGTGTGGTGTCACTCATGCGCGCACCCGCCATATCGTAGTGCCCGCCGCCGCCGAGACGCTGCATGATAACCTGCACGTTGATCTTATCATGCGAGCGAGCCGAAATGGTGACGGTGTTGTCGGCACGCAGAATGGCAAAGGACGCTTCGATCCCCGCAATGGTCATGAGCTTGTCCGCCGCCTTTGCAACCGCAATGTTGTCCTCCTCGGTGGCTGCGTGGTCAACGCTGAGCCAGGTGAGCGCAATCTTCTCGCGATAGGTGCGCGTTCTGCTGTCGATGTCGCAAGCCGTGAACAGATTGGTCATGGTTTCGGCAAAGAAGGATCTCACCGAGTTGGCGTGCGCTCCGCGACGGTAGAGATAATGCACGGCGGAGAAGGTTTGCATGCCCGCGCCCTGCGTAAAGTTTTTGGTGTCGAGCATCAGACCCGCCAGCATCAGGTTCGCCTCCTCCTTGAGGAGTGCGTCGCGGTAAGGACTGAATTCAAGCATCTCACTGACCAGCTCGCTTGCCGCCGCAACCGACGGGCGGATGTAGGTCATCAGGGGCTTGAACTCATAGAGCTGATCCTGACGGCGGTGGTGGTCGACGATCACCACGTTCTTCACACACTTGAGCAAACGCGGCATTTCGGTGTTGAACACGTTGTTGACGTCACTCATCACCAGCAGCGTATCCGACCGCACCGCATCGAGCGCGGTGTCGCCGCTGATGAACATCGAGCGGTATTCGGGCAGATGGGCGAGCATATCATAGCAGATGCGGAAGTTGACGTGATCGCGGTTGACCACAACGCGAACGCGCGAGGCATCGCCGCCGCGTGCAGAGATGGCAAGACGTGCCAGACCCACGCAGGAGCCAATCGAATCGTAGTCAGGCGAGCGGTGTCCCATGATCAGAACGTTGCCCGCCTCGGCAAAGAGCTTGCAAAGGTGCGTCGAGTTGACGCGCGAGGTGATGGTGGTCGAGCCGTACATGGTATTGACGCGTCCGCCGTAGGGTGTGACCGATTTTCCATCGTTCACCGCTGCCTGGTCGCCGCCCTTTTGCAGGGCAATATCAAGCGCGTCGCTCGCGGCTCTTTCCTTATCCTCAAAGCTACCCTCGATGGCACCCACACCGATCGAAATGGTCACGGGGAAGCTGTTATCGCCAAGCCGAATGCTGCGGATGACGTCGAGAATACGGAATTTGTTTTTGATGCATTTGTCAAGCGCCGCGCGTGTGAACACCAGCAGATATTTCTCACGCTCGTATTCGCGGAGCATACCGCCAAAGCTTGCCGCCCACTCCTTGAGCTTGATCTCAATCTCGTTGACCGCGGTTCGGTAGCTCACGCGGATATACTGCGCCAGCTCCTGCAGACTGTCGATCACGATATACGCCACAACCGGCTCGTTCTCGTATTGCGTGCGACGGATCGCCGTGAGCTCGGTGATATCGCAAAAGACCACAAAATAGTAGTCCTTGCCGCGAGAACGCATAATATAGCATTGCAGATCGTATTTTTTGCCGTCGATCTCGGTGACCATCGGCTTGGTGTTATCAATCGGAACGCCGTCCTCGTTGTAGGTAATATCCTTGACCTGTGCACCGTTCTCGGCATAGGCGATAATATCCTTGATCGGAACCGAACAAAACTGCGTCAGGGGCATATTGCAAACGGGCGAACGGAGCTGCAGAATATCCTGCAGAGCGCCGCTGACCACCTTAACGGTGCCGTCCTCGCTGACGATGGCGTAGGGGATATCAACCACGTAGCGGAACATATCGCTGATCTCGGTGGACATCAGGTCCGCCGCGTCATTTGCACGCGTAATACGCCGAAAGCGTGCCAGATAGGGCACCAGAATCGAGCCGACCGAAATCACGTAGATGCCGCAGAGCACGCCGCCGTAGAGCGGAAGCTCGGCAGGCTCCACGAAGAACACGATCACCGCAGAGGCGGCAAGCAGCACAATTCCAATGATTGCCGAGGCGATCAGAGGGGGCCGCAGGTCGGTTCGGAACGCCGACTTTTTCTTTTTTTGCATAATCTATCTCCTTCTGTCGAATTGAAGTGTCTGCATAATCGGGCAGGGTGCGCGGTTGCAATACCTACCCTATTATAACAGTATACCACACTTTTTGTTTTTTGTAAACACTTCCATATATATTTTACAATTTTTTTACCTGATTTTTTGTTGAAAGCTGAGTGAGGGCTTGGAGAAAAGAAAAAAAGCGGCAGTTTGTCTCGCTTTCAAACGAGACAAACCGCCACTCTGTTCATTTTTCGGATTTGAAACGCGATCAGTCGATATCCTCGAAGACCTGCTCGGGCTTTTCGTTGAGAATCTCGGGGTTTTCCACGTAGCGCTTGATCAGCTTGAACGCCGAGGCGTAATAATAGCCGTCGCAGATGCGCTCGTCGGTAACAGCCTTGAGCTCGATGTACTTCTTGGTGCTCGCGCGGCCCTCACGGTCGCAGGTCACCACGCTCCGTCTGCCACCGTAGGCAAGGAACACGGGAAGATTTCCGAAGTTGTAGATATGGTGATAAATCGGACGAATTCCGAGCGAGCCCATGCTCGTGATAATCATGCTGCCATGGAAGGGGCTGAGCCAGAGCAGACTCTTGGGAAGCAGTCCGAAATAGTCGAGAAGGTTGAGCAGCCCAACCGTCCAGCGGCAAAGAAGCCCGGGAATGAGCGAGAGCACCTTGTTGAGCTTATCAAAGGAGGTCTTATCGTCGGGCTGGTTCTGCACGTTCACAACCGCCTCGTTGAATTTAGCATACACCTCGTCCACCGTATCGTCGGGATTGAAGCGCACCTTGATGCAGGTGTCGGGAGCATCGAGCGCAAGCGTCTTTTTGATGGTCATTACAATCTGAATATCGTTGCGCGCAAAGATTTTCTGACCGCTCACAAAGCGATTGATGCCGGGACGCTGCGAGATCGTGCGCAGATAAGCTGCAATCATCACATGCAGAAAGCCGAAATTCGTCATGCCCGCCTTTACCTTTTCGCGGCAGAATTTGTCGGTTTTGGTCACGTCAAACATATCAGCATAGGTGTTGCAGGCATCGCAACGCATCGGCATGATGTAGGGCATAAACTTGTTCATGGGGTTGATCGTGCGCAGCTTTCGTCCGTCGGAACGGTCTCCGAAGCGGCGGCGACGTTTCTTTTTTGCAGGAGCTTCCTCGGGCGCGGCTTTTTCCGCCTCGGGCACGTTGGCTGTCGCCTCGGTCTCGGGGTCCTTTTGCAAAGTCTTTTCGTCCGTCATATAAATTTTCCTTTCTCAATGCGACGCTTTTCGCGTCTATACCCCTCTATTATAAACAAAAGTTAACAAATAATCAAGTGATTTTTCAAAAAAAGAAAAAAAATTTGAAAAGCTATTGAAAGAAAAGGAAAAAAATGATAAAATGATAACGGCCACCGAGGCTTTGCAAAACAGAGACGCCGGTGATTTGCGATTTTTTAAGTACCCGAAAGGACGGTCACCCATAGCATGAAGCACGTTGACATCTACACCGACGGCGCCTGCCGCGGAAACCCCGGCGTTGGCGGTTGGGGTGCGGTTTTGGTCTACGGAACGGCAGAAAAGGAGCTCTCGGGCGGACAAGCGCTCACCACCAATAACCGCATGGAGCTCACCGCCGCGATCGAGGCGCTTGACGCACTCCGCGAGCCCTGCGAGGTCACGCTCACCTCGGACTCCAAATATCTCGTTGACGGCATCTCACGCGGATGGGCACGCTCCTGGCGCAGCAACGGCTGGAGAAAAAGCGACCGCTCCCCTGCCCTCAACGCCGATCTTTGGGAGCGTTTGCTGGATCTGCTCGACGTGCACAGCGTCACGCTTGTTTGGGTCAAGGGACACGACGGGCATCCCTACAACGAACGGTGCGACCGCCTCGCTACCACCTTTGCCGATCAGATTTTAACAACACAAGGAGAAAATAACACATGAAAGCAACCTTCATCAAATGCATTGCCTTGCTCCTCGCAATTCTGCTCCTCCCCCTCTGCATCGGGTGTGAGCCGCAAACAAGCGATCCGCAGGACACCGACAGCACCGTCGATGGAACAACGTCAGACGCCACCGAAGAAACAACTGCCGACGCCACCGAGGAAACAACCGAAGCAGAAACCGAAGACACCTACGTTTATGAGCAGCATACCTATTCCACCCTCGAGTGCACTGACAAACTCAAGATCACGGGCAGAAGCATTGCCACTGACAAGGGCATCACGGTTGACTGGTCGGGCTCGGGCATCGAATTCCGCGCTCGCTGCCACGGCAATGTCAAGGTGAACATCACCTCCGGTCATTCCTACACCTTCAAGCTCTACGTCGACGGAAATAAGCCCACCTCCTTCTCGGTCTCGGCAGGCACGACCTCCTATCTGATCGCAATGGGACTCGACAAGGGCGAGCACAGCTTCCGTCTGGTCAAACAGGCGGCGGTGGAATCCTCCAACAGCGGCGTGCTCAGCACGATCAACTCGATCGAGCTCAAGGGCGATCTGCTCGACCGTCCCGCCGACGCCCCCTATCTCATTGAATTCATCGGTGACTCGATCACCTGCGGCGTTGGTTCACTTGCCGAGAACGTTCCCAATGCCACCGGCTCCTACGCCTACCTCTGCGCCGAGCAGCTTGCCGCCGATTATTCAATGGTTTCGATCTCGGGCATCGGTCTGCTCAAGAGCACGGCACGCCACAACGGATTGACCATGCTTTCCACCTATTCGCTCAACAACTACTACCGCGACAGGCTTCAAACATACACCCCCACGCGTCAGGCAGATCTGGTGGTAATCAATCTCAACACCAACGACAAGGGCAGCATGACCGCCGCCCAAGAGGAAAACTACAAGGCAGCAGCCAAGACACTCCTCCAACAGATCCGCGAAATCCACGGCGAGAACGTGAAAATCGTTTGGGTATACGGCATGATGCGCGGCTACAACACCGGCTACTGCGACATCTGGGCAGACGAGGTTTTGGCAGAGCTTGGCGGCGAGGCAGCAGGCTACTATTCCAAGGAGCTCCCGCTCAACACGCAGGGCGTTGCAAGCCACCCGAGCACCAAGGGACACCAGACCGCCGCACGCGCGCTGGCAGGATTCCTGATCGACAAGGGACTGATTCCCGCTCCCACAGCAGAATAAAAAAGACGGTAAACACGAAACGAGCTCGCCCAATGGTGTGATACTCTTAACGGAGTATCACACCAGTTCTATTCGCCTCTGGCGAGTTCTATTGCTTTCGCAGTGATATTCGGGCTTGCGCCGAGTGGTATTCGCTTCGCGAGTTTTCGGGGCGAATAGAATAACACTGTGAGGAAAAGCCGAACAATATCACAGCCCATAGGGGCAATATCACTCTTTGCGTCAGCAAAGAATATCACTTATAAAATGCAGAAAAGAGAGAGTTCTACGGGATTTTGCTTCCGTATTACTCTCTCTTCTGTTTTACTGTTTAGTCGTAAAGCTTTGACCAGCGGCGTTTTTTGAGGATCTGATAGACCACAAGCAGGATCAAGGCACCGATGATCACGCCGCATCCGATATAGATGCCTGTGCCGATGCTGCTCTCCACCTTGAGTTCCTCCCAGAGTCCGTTGAGCATACTCAAACGCTCGGGAGTGAGGTTGAGATACGCCTGCGTGGGAACCGAGGACGCCATCTCACCGTAGAGAATCTCCATCGCGTCGGGATGCACCTCTGCCATATATTCCTGATACTCCTCGTTCTCAATCACGGTGGTCAGCGGAGACGCATAGTAGGTGTACTCTGCGTTTGCCACTGCAATCTCCTCGCTGCACATGAAATTGATGTAGTGCGAGGCAAGATCAAAGTTTTTGCTGTTCTTCGGGATGCACATGGCGTCCACGTAGAAGTTCGTTCCCTCCTCGGGATAGAAAAAGGCAAGATCGTCATTGTCCTCGTACATGGTCAGATAGTCGCCTGCGTAATACGCCGCAACCGCTGCCGAGCCGCTCTTCATTTTGTTGAAGATCTCGTCCATCACGTAACCCTGCACAACGTCCTTTTGCTCCTTCAGCAGATCCAGCGCCTCGCGCCACTGCTCGTCGGTTGCCTCGTTGACGTCATAGCCGAGGTAATAGAGCGCGGTACCGAACGCATCACGGCTGTTGTTGAATTGCAGGATGTCTCCGCGATATTGCTCGTCCCACATCAGTGCCCAGCTTCCAAGCTCGGTGTCGTCATCGGACACGATCGAGGAATTTCGGATGATACCGATCATCCCATAGAAATAAGGCACCGAATAGGTGGTGGCGGGGTCATCGTCCTCGTAGTAAACGTTCTCGCCCGTGAATCGGGGATCCACGTGTGCGTAGTTTGGAATTTTGGAAAGATCGAGCGGGGCAAGCAGATTCTCGGAAACCATGCGTTGGATCATATAGTCCGAGGGAATGATCACATCATAGCTTGCCGAGCCGCTGCTGATCTTGGCATACATGTCCTCGTTGCTCGAAAAGGTGGAATAGTTGACACGAACGTTCATGCCGAGCTCCTCGCGGCAATATTCCTCAAATGCGGCGTTGACGTCGAGCGACTCCTCCGAGCCGTCCGAGATATATTCACCCCAGTTGTAAACGTAGAGCGTCACCGTCTCCCCCTCAACTGCAGAGCAGGAGGAGAGCAGGATGCAAGAAAGGCACAGGAGCGCGGTCAAGGTCAGAGTGAGAACCAGTATTTTTTTCATCACTTCACGCCTCCCTTCACTCGTTTCGGCTTCCGCTTCGCGCGGCTTTCCCCTGCCGAGCCGGCAAGGTTCACGGCAATCAGAAGCACCAGAATGACCACGATCAGAAGCGTGCAAAGCGCATACATGCTGAACTTCACCTCGTGCGCGGTCTGATTGTAGATGTAGAGCGGCAGGGTTTTGAAATCGGGGGACGATACGAAGTGACTAATCACGAAATCGTCGAGCGAGAGCGTAAAGCTCATCATCAGACCCGACACAATACCCGGCAGAATACAAGGCAGCTCCACGCGCATAAACGTCTGCGCGGGGGTGCAGCCGAGGTCGAGTGCCGCCTCGGTGAGATTTTTGTCCATCTGCCGAAATTTCGGGAGCACCGAAAGGATCACGTAAGGCAGATTGAAGGTGGTGTGCGCGATCAGCATCGTCCAGAAGCCGAGTAGATCAGTCAAGTGAAGCATTGTGCCAACGCCAACGAAAAGCAGCATCATCGAAACACCGGTTACAATATCGGGGTTCATCATGGGGATGTTGGAGACGCTCTCCATCATGCTGCGGTAGTATTTGCTCTTTGCACGCGAGATGCTGAACGCTGCAAGCGTGCCGATCAGCGTGGCGAGCAGCGAGGAAAGCGCGGCGAGCAGGAGCGAGTTTTTAAGGGCTGTGAGTGCCTCATCGTCGCGGAAGAGCTCCTCATACCAATGGGTGTCAAAGCCCGAAAAATGGCTCAGGCTCCCCGACTCGTTGAAGGAAAACAGGATCACGACGAGGATCGGCGCATAAAGGATCAGGAAGATCAGACCGATATAAAATTTAGACAGAAATTTCATACGATGATATCCTCCCCACTATCCGAAAATCGGTTCATAACGGCAAGCGAGATCAAAATCAGAACCATCATCACCAGAGAGATCGCTGCACCCGTGTGATAGGTGACGGCGTTCTTGAATTGGCGCTCGATGGTGTCACCGATCAGATCAAACGAGCCACCGCCGAGCTTCTGCGAGATATAGAAGGTGCTGATCGAGGGAACGAATACCATCGTGATGCCCGAGATCACACCGGGGGCGGTGAGGGGTAGGATCACGCGCAGGAGCGTTTGACGGTTGTGGCAGCCGAGGTCTGCCGCTGCCTCGAGATAGCGGCTATCGAGCTTGGTCATCGAGGTGTAGATCGGCAAAACCATGTAGGGCAGAAAATCGTAGATCATACCCAAAATCACGGCACCGTCGGTTCCGATAAAGGTGAGCTTGGGGAGCCCGACCGACACAAGCAGCGAGCTCACAAGACCGCCGTTGTCGAGCAGCGCCATGAGCGAATAGGTGCGGATCAGAAGGCTGATCCACATGGGAAGCATGAGCATCACGAGCAAGATGCTGCGCGCACGCTCGGACATGCGCGACATGCAATATGCAAGCGGATATCCAATGAGAAAGCACACGGTGGTGGCAATGAGCGAGAAGCCAAGCGACATCACAAAGGTGTGCGAATAGGATGAGAGCGAGAGAATATTCTCCAGCGTGAACGCGCCGTTGCGGTCGGTAAAGGCAAAGTACACCACGAACAAAAGCGGTGCAATGATAAACATTGCCGACCAAACGATGTGCGGTGCCGCCGCCATCCGTTCAAAGATCGAGGTTTTCTTTTTCATTCTTCTTCATTTTCCTCCGTCACATCAGAAAGCTTGTCCAGCTCGTCACTAAAGGAGGAATAGTCGCCGAACATGCCCGAAAATTCGGATTTTTTCATGATATGAATGGCATCGGGGTCGATCGAGAGTCCGATCGTCTCTCCCTCCGCCACAAAATCGGTGGTTTGGATCATCCACTTAAAGCCCGCCACGTCCACGATGATCTCATAGTGCACACCGCGGAAGGTGACACCCGTTACCAGACCGCGGAGCATGCCGCGCTCAACCGGAACCACGTCCACGTCCTCGGGACGCACCACCACGTCGACCGCCTCGTTCGGCGCAAAGCCGCCGTCCACGCATTCAAACACGTGACCCGAGAATTTTGCCCTTTTGTCGGCAAGCATCACGCCGTCCACAATGTTCGACTCGCCGATGAAGTCGGCAACGAAGGCGTTGACCGGCTCGTTATAAATATCGGTGGGAGAGCCGATCTGCTGGATGTGTCCGTTCTCCATAACCACAACGGTATCCGACATCGAAAGTGCCTCCTCCTGATCGTGCGTGACGTAGATGAAGGTAATGCCGGTTTGATGCTGGATGTTTTTAAGCTCGTTCTGCATGTCCTTGCGGAGCTTGAGGTCGAGTGCCGAGAGCGGCTCATCGAGCAAGAGGACCTTGGGCTGGTTGACCAACGCACGCGCAATTGCCACGCGCTGCTGCTGACCGCCCGAGAGCGTGCTCACGCGACGGCGCTCAAAGCCCTTGAGGTTAACCAGCGCCAGCATCTCCTTGACCTTTGTGCGGATCTCGGCGTCAGGACGCTTGTGAATACGCAAACCGAAGGCAATATTATCAAAAACGTTCAAATGAGGAAAAAGCGCGTATCGCTGGAAAACCGTGTTGACCTGGCGCTCGTAGGGTGGGATATCGTTGATGCGTTTTCCGTCAAAGAAAACGTCACCCGCATCGGGGGTCTCAAAGCCGCCGATGATACGCAGGGTGGTGGTTTTTCCGCATCCGGAGGGACCGAGAAGCGTGATAAACTCCTTATCGTGAATTTCCAGACTCATGTTGTCCAGAACGGTCTCTCCATCGAAAGATTTGGAGATTCCATCCAACCGAATCAGTACATTTTTGTTCATTCCGAATAAATACTCCTTTTGGAAGAAAATAAGAAAATATCCATGGAACAAAACGGACACACGCCCGCTGCCAAGCAGCCCCTCTGCGGTTGAAAACAGAGCGACCTCCTCTGCTCGGCACTATGACCACAAATTTACAGAGTATATTGTAACAGATAACGTCGGAAATTGCAATACATTTCCGAAAAAAATACGGAAAATTCGTCATAAAATATGATAAATCGGCTTTATTGAGGATAAAATGAATTTATCGCACAAAAAACGGCGCTTTTCTCGGCTTTTCTCGCGCATTCTGCCGTATGCTCCGTTTTTTTCTTCACTCATCCAAGAGCCACGCCATCTCCGTCAAAGAAGCGGACGAGCAGGCTCATGGAGAAGCAAAAAAGCGAGAGTCCGTCCCCCGCGCGAAGCAGAAAATAAACCGCGCAGAGCCAAAGCAGAAGCAGAAAGCCGAGTGAGATCGGGCGCATCACGCGTTCAACCCAACCCTCGCCCAAAAAGCAGCGCAGGAAGCATTCGGTCATCCTGCCGCCGTCGAAGGTGCGAATGGGCAGCAGATTGAGCAGCCCCAGAACAAGAGAGGCGCAGGAAAAGATGCGCGCGTAGGGAGTGAGACTCCAAAGCGTTGCCGCGAGCGCGGAGGCGAGCAGGCTGCACAGAGGTCCCGATGCGGCGAGCAGCCACTCCGAGCCATAGGAAAGCATACCGCCACCCACCTCCATCCGTGCGCCGAGTGTGCCGAGGCGAACCGTGCGCAGAGGAATTCCCAAAAGCCGTGCCGCCGCGAGATGTCCCAGCTCGTGCAAAAGCGCCGCCGTGAGCGTGAGCAGACAAACTCGGTCACGGTCAAAAACGAGCATGGCAAGAAAAATCGCACACACCGCCGGCTTGATCCGTATTTTGGGCAGCTGCAATCCGATCCCCTCCTCTCTCATACTTTCACGATATGCCCCACGCCTCTTTCTTATGCGTGTGCGCATCTGTCGGAAAAAGCAGTAAAAAAAGAAAAATGCATCTTGCATTTTTGATTCGATTGTGTTACAATACTATTAAACAGAACGCGCGTGTCCCACACCGCGAAAAACCTCTTGGAGGAAGAAAAGATGAATTCGGAAGCTATGCTGCCCACCGTTGACCCTACCGCACTCTTTAAGCTCGGCTATGGGCTTTACGCCGTAACCTGCCACGACGAACGCAAGGACAACGCCCTGATCGTGAATACCGTGATGCAGATCACCGACTCGCCGCTGACGGTTGCGGTTGCCATCAACAAGAGCAATTATTCGCATGACGTCATTCTCAAAAGCGGCTTGATGAATGTCAACTGTCTGGAGTCCACCGCTCCCTTTGCGGTGTTTGAGGCGTTTGGCTTCAAGAGCGGACGCGACACCAACAAATTTGCCGATTGCACCCCCAACCGCTCGGCAAACGGGCTGGTGGTGCTTCCCCGTCATTGCAACGCCTTTCTCTCGCTCTACGTCAAGAAATACGTTGATCTCGGCACGCACGGTGTCTTTTTCTGCACGGTGACCGAGTCGAAGGTGCTCTCCGATAAACCGACCATGACCTACGCCGACTATCACGCACACGTCAAGCCCAAGCCCCAAAAGAAGGCAGAGGACAGCCCCAAAAAGAGCTACGTGTGCAAAATTTGCGGCTACGTTTACGAGGGCGAGGAGCTCCCCGAGGACTATATCTGCCCACTCTGCAAGCACGGCGCGGAGTATTTTGAAAAGGTTTAACAGATTAACCAAAAGCGCCTGAATTGTGGGGAGGCAAACGCGAAATGCGTTTGCGCTAAAAAAACAATATGACACGCCCGG
>CAJKPX010000044.1 GCA_905201895.1 uncultured Eubacteriales bacterium
GCAGGGGGAGGGAGAAACTTCTTTCAAGAAGTTTCTCCCTCCCCCTGCATATCCATATATCACTTACTCAAAAACGCATCAATGGCGCGGGCGGCGGTTTTGCCGGCACCCATGGCGGAGATAACGGTTGCGGCGCCCGTGACGGCGTCACCGCCTGCATAGACGGCGTTGCGCGAGGTCAGACCGTCCTCGTTGACGATAATTCCACCGCGCGAATTGACCTCGAGCCCCTCGGTGGTGCTCTTAATCAGAGGATTGGGCGAGGTGCCGATCGACTCCACCACCGTGTCAACCTCAAGCTCAAACTCGGAGTCGGGAATTGCAATCGGTCGACGCCGACCCTTGGCATCGGGCTCACCGAGCTCCATGCGGATGCAGCGCATGCCGCGCACGAAGCCGTTTTTGGGATCGCGCGGATCGTCGGGATTTTCATAACCGAGAATTTCAATGGGGTTGGTGAGCAGACAAAACTCCACTCCCTCCTCCACGGCGTGCTCGATCTCCTCGCGGCGAGCGGGCAGCTCCTCGGTGGAGCGACGGTAGACGATATAGACCTTCTCCGCACCGAGGCGAACGGCAGTGCGCGCGGCGTCCATCGCTACGTTTCCGCCACCGACAACCGCCACGCGACCACCCTTCATGATCGGGGTCTGCGGATCGGCAAGGTATGCCTTCATCAGGTTGCTGCGCGTGAGAAATTCATTTGCGGAATAAACGCCCTTGAGCCCCTCTCCGGGAATCCCGAGAAAGGTGGGCAGACCTGCGCCCGAGCCGATGAACACCGCCTCAAAGCCCTCCTCAAAGAGCTCGTCGACCGTGAGCGTTTTGCCGATGACAACGTTGGTCTCGATCTTCACGCCGAGCGCGCGAAGGGTCTCCACCTCCTTTGCCACGATCGACTTGGGCAGACGGAATTCGGGAATTCCGTAAACCAGCACGCCGCCTGCGGTGTGCAACGCCTCGTAAACCGTGACGTCATAGCCCTTCTTTGCAAGGTCTCCCGCACAGGTGAGCCCCGAGGGTCCCGAGCCGACGATCGCCACACGGTGCCCGTTCGGAGCGGGGGGCGTTGGAGTTTCGGTGACGTTTTCGTTGTGCCAATCGGCAACGAAGCGCTCGAGTCTGCCGATGCCAACGGGATCAAACTTGATGCCGAGCGTGCACTTGCTCTCGCATTGTGTTTCCTGCGGGCAAACACGACCGCAAACAGCGGGTAGCGAGGAGGATCGCGTGATAATTTGGTATGCCCCCTCGTAGTCTCCCTTTTTGATCTGCGTGATGAAATCGGGAATCTGAATATTGACGGGGCAGGCGCTCACGCAGGGCTTGTTCTTGCAGTTGAGACAGCGCTCCGCCTCGGCACGCGCCACCCATTCGGGATAGCCCGTTGCGACCTCGTTAAAATTATGTGCACGGACCGCAGGGTCCTGCGTGGGCATTTCATTCTTTTTGGGGTTGATTGACATGATTTTCTCTCCCTTTATCCCTTGCGAAACAGATTGCAGGTTGCCTCATAAGCGTGCCGCTCGAAGTCGGCATACATCCTGCCGCGCGACATCGCCTCATCGAAATCGACCTCGTAGCCGTCGAACTCGGGACCGTCGACACATGCAAATTTCGTGATCCGCTCGCCGTTGCGGCAAAGCGTGAGACGGCAACCGCCGCACATACCTGTGCCGTCGATCATTACGGGGTTCATCGAAACCGTGACGGGAACGCCGTAGGGGCGCGCCGTTTCGGTGACGTATTTCATCATCACGAGCGGTCCAATGGTAATGATGCGGTCAAATTTTGCACCCCCCGCGAGCATTTCGCCCAGCGGCAGGGTGACGTTGCCCGCTCTGCCGTAGGAGCCGTCGTCGGTCATCACGGTGAGCGAGTCGGCTGCGGCACGGAACTCGTCCTCAAGAATGAGCAGATCGGCATTGCGGAAGCCGATGATCGCCGTGACGTGAGCACCGAGGCGGTGAAATTCCTCGGCAAGCGGCAGAGCAATGGCACATCCAACGCCGCCGCCCACGATACAAACGCGCTCCACGCCGTCGGTTGGCGTGGCAACGCCAAGCGGTCCGACAAAATCACTGATCGACTCCCCTGCCTCCTTTTGATTGAGGCGCAGCGTGGTGGCCCCCACCACGTGGAAGATGATCTTGACCGTTCCACGCTCGGGGTCACATCCCGCAACGGTGAGCGGAATTCTCTCGCCCTCCCCGTCCACGCGCAGAATGATGAACTGCCCTGGTTTTGCCTTTTTGGCAACGCGCGGCGCCACGATCTCCATCTGCGTCACGGTTGGATTGAGTATTTTCTTGCTTGCAATCTGATACATACTGCCCTCCGGAACGTGTAAACGATTGTACTTATAACGATTTTACTATTATATCAAAAAAAAGCTGTCTTGTCAATACGTGCACCGAGGTTTTTCGCACCTCCGATGCTCCAATTCCGACAAAAGAGGACCGCCTGCGGCTCAATCGGCTCTGCGGCGGTCCCATTTGATATTCCGTTTCCTCTCGGGATTATTTCGTTGCAAGCTTGCGTCCGCGCAGCTTTTTTCGGCAACGGCGAATCTCCTCCTCCAGCTCGCGCCGTCTCTCCTCGGGGAGCGTGGGCTCGGCAAGCTCGGAAAGCAAGAGCGTCAGGCGCAGTTCACCGCGCGTGACCACCTCTGCCGTGTGCGGAACCGACCAACGGTTGACGCGGTAGCGCATGAGCCACGCCGATGCGTCGGGCACAACCATCATCTCGATTGCCTCGCAGCCCAAAAACAGCATCTCTCCCGTTCCCACGCGATGGTTGGGAAAGAGTACGGTTTTAAGAGCGATGCAATCGGCAAATGCGCACGCGCCGACCTGCTCGATCGTGGCAGGCAAGCTGATCTCAACGAGCGCCTCACACTCGGCAAACGCGCGCGTGCCGATGCTCCGCAACGCGGCGGGCAGGTAGAGCGACGAGAGTGCCAGGCAGCGATAGAACGCTTTTTTTCCGATACGGGTGACCCCGTCGGGCAGCTCAATCGCCTCGAGCGCAAAGCAGCCCGCAAAGGTTTGCTCCTCAATTGCGGTGAGGGCATCCGAGAGCTCGATCGAGCGAAGCGACGTGCAGAACGCAAAGGCACGCTTGCCAATCTCACGGACGCTCGCGGGAAGCTCCACCTCCGTGAGGCTGATACAGTTGAAAAAGGCGGCGGGAGCAATACGCTCCAGCTTGGAGGGCAAGTTGATCGCGGTCAGGTTGCGGCATGCGCAAAAGGCGTGCACGCCGATATAGGTCACGCTGTCGGGAAGCTCGATCTGCTCCAGCAGCTCACAGCGCGAAAAGGCATAGTCACCGATGAAGCGCACCTGCGAGGGCACGCGGAATCGGCGCAGACTGCTGCACTCCGAGAGCGCTCCGCTTCCCAGATACACCACCGAATCGGGCAGCTCGAGCTCCTCAAGCTCGGAGCAGGAGCCGAAGCAATAGCGTCCAATCGTGCGCAACGCATCGGGTAGGACGATTTTGCGAAGCGAGCGGCAGTTGAAAAAGGTTCCGCGGTGAAGTGATACCATCGACTCGGGCAACGTGACCTCCTCGAGCGACTCACAATCACAGAATGCAAAGGCACCGAGATTTTCCAGGCCCTCGGTCAGCACCAGATGCGAGAGTGAGCGACATCCGCGAAAGGCGCCCGCGCCGATCGAAACAACCGCACGGGGCAGCACAAAGGAAACCAGCTCACGGCATCCGTGAAAGGCATCCTCTCCGATGAAGCGCAGGCTTGCGGGCAGAACAACCGCGCGAAGCTGCGTGCAGTCGCGAAATGCATTATTCTGAATGACCGTTACGCGACGTCCGAGCGTCACACGGGTCAGATGATGGTTGCCGCGGAAGGCACCCTCGGCGATCTCCGTGACCGATTCGGGCAGCTCAATCTCACTTTTTTTGCCAAAATAGCGAATGAACTCGCCGTTTCGGATTTCACTGTCACGCAAAAGCTCGGCTGCCTCCGCCGAGAGCTTTTTCTCTTGCTTTTCCTTTGCCATTTCGGGGTTCCTTTCTTCAGGGGAAAAATCGGGCTTTGGGGAAGGGGCAAATGCCCCTCCCCCATTCATTTCTTATCGGAGATGCGTAACGCCACGCAGCTTATGCGTCAGCGTCCTTCTTGCCGTCGTCTGCGGGTGCCGCCGATGCGAGCCTGCCGCCGACCACGCCTGCGAGCAGAGCGGAGAGATCCAGACCCGTGGACTCCTTCATGCCCTCCATAATCTGGCTGGCACTGCTCATAACGTCCTTGACAACCTTGGTGGAGTTGCCGTCGCCGTACATCACGATCTTATCGGTTTGTGCAAGCGGCAATGCGGCGTTCTTGACCACCTCGGGAAGTGCGGTGAGGTACATTTCGAGCACCGACGCCTCGCCCATCTTCTTTTGAGCCTCCGCCTTTTTCTCGATCGCCTCTGCCTCGGCAAGACCCTTGGCGCGGATACCCGCTGCCTCCTGCTCCATCATGTAGCGCAGAGCCTCTGCCTCGGCTCTCTTTGCCTCGGCTGCCTGAATGGCACGGTACTTCTCTGCCTCTGCCTCTCTCTGCTGCTTGACCAGCTCTGCCTCTGCCTCTTTTTCGATCTGATACTTGAGTGCGTCTGCCTTTTTGCGAATCTCCGCGTCGAGCTGACGCTCCTTGAGCGCGATCTCCTTTTCAGCCAGCTCGGCTTCCTTTTCCTTGCGTGCGATGTCGGCGTTGGTGCGTGCGATCTCGATGGTCTTACGCTGATTTTCCTGCTGGATCGAATATGCTGCGTCTGCCTCTGCGCGCTTGGTCTCGGACTTGACCTTCATGTCTGCCTGCTGAACTGCAAGCGCTGCATCCTGCTCGGCGATCTTCTTTTCCGCCTCAACACGAACGGCATTTGCCTCCTGCTGTGCGTTTGCGGTTGCGATCGAAATATCTCTTTGAGCGTTCGCCTTTGCGATCTGCGCGTTCTTGCGGATCTGCTCAACGTTGTCAATACCCATATTCTCGATCGTGCCGGCGCCGTCCTTAAAGTTCTGGATGTTGAAGTTTACCACCTCGATACCGAGCTTCTCCATATCGGGAACCACGTTCTCGGTAATCTTCTTTGCAACGCCCTGACGGTCCTGCACCATTTCCTTGAGCCCTACCGAGCCCACGATCTCGCGCATGTTACCCTCGAGCACCTGCGTGACGAGCGTGACGAGCTCTGCCTGGCGCAGATTGAGAAGCGCCTCGGACGCACGCTGGAGCAGCTCGGGGTCGGACGAAATCTTGATGTTCGCAACGCCGTCAACCGTGACGTTGATGAACTCGTTGGTGGGAACCGCCTCGCTGGTCTTGACGTCAACCTGCATCACGCGCAGCGAGAGCTTATCAACGCGCTCGAAGAACAGGATACGCCAGCCCGCACGGCCGATCAGAATTCGTTTCTTACCCAGACCCGAAATGATGTAGGCTGTGTCAGGCGGTGCCTTGAGGTAGCCGCCGACGCCGAACAAGAGCGCCACACCGAAAATCACACCAAGAACAATAAACAAAGCATCCATAACAAAGATCCTCCTCTGTATTTTTTGACACCGTTCCCCGGTATCTTGATTACATTATATCACGCGGTCACGTGATTGTCAATACCTTTCTCTAAAATTTTTGAAATAATTTTCAAATTCTTTCACAAGATCAAAAATCACTCCGTAATACCCATTTGCCGCATCAGCTTTTTGTTGAATTCCTCGGCGGTGTTGTAGCCCATGCGCTTGAGACGGTTGTTCATCGCCGCGATCTCCAGGATGATGGCAAGATTTCGACCCGGGCGAACGGGCACGGTAATCGAGGGGACGTTGATGCCGAGGATGTTGATGGTCTCCTCGTCCATGCCCATGCGATCGTACATCTTACCCTCCACCCAGTTTTCCAGCTGGATCACGAGGTTGATGCGCTCGGTCTCCTTGACCGCACCCATACCGAACAGGCGGCGCACGTCGACAATGCCGATGCCGCGCATCTCCACGTAGTGTCGGATGATCTCGGGCGCCGAACCAACCAGCGTGATATCCGAAACGCGCTTGATCTCCACGGCGTCGTCGGCTATGAGGCGGTGTCCGCGCTTCACCAGCTCAATCGCGGTCTCGCTCTTACCGATGCCGCTGTCGCCCAGGAGCAGAAGTCCCTCGCCGTAAACCTCAACGAGCCCTCCGTGGCGCGTGATACGCGGTGCAAGGTAGGTATTGAGTGAGGCAATGAGAGCCGCCATCACGGGGCTGGTTTTGATTTGGGTGCGCAGAATCGGCACCTGCTGAAGCTGCGCGCGCTCGATCACAAAGTCATCCACGGGCAGCCCCGTTGTATAAAGGATGGCAACCGGCTTGGCGTCAACCAGCTTCTGGAGCATCAGTCGGCGCGTGCTCGGCTCAAGCGATTGCAGATAGTGCATCTCCGCTTTTCCGATCAGCTGGATGCGATCCTCCTCAAACACCTCGTAAAAGCCGGCAAGTGCCAGACCCGGGCGGTTGACCTCGGGGGTGACGATCTTGATTTCCTCATAGCATTCGGGCTTTACCACAATCTCAAAATGCTGATCTGAAACGATCTGTGAGAGCGGAATGGAATAGTTTTGCTTCATCTTTCGGTCTGCTCGCTCCTTTCGCGTTTTCGGTTCTGCTTATATTCTACCACAAAAAATCGCCAAAGGAAATACCTTTTTGAAAATTTCATCGCTTTTTTTCGCAGATATTCATAAAAAATACACATGTATCTTGTATAATAAGGAAGATCCTTGCGATCCGTTCTGCTTTTTTGCAAAAAATGCGGAAATAATTTTCAATTGATATGCAAAAAATCCACTTGATATGAGGTTTGATTCATGAAAACATGCAAACGCGCCCTCTCGCTCCTCCTCGCCCTGCTCCTTCTTGCCGGTGCACTCGTGGGATGTACCTCTGCAAAAACCAAGCAGGAGCAAACCGTGATCGGCACCTGCTCGGGCTTCGACGTGCTCTACGAGGAGCTGCGCTACGTGACGCTCACCTATAAAAAAATTCTCGAGGGCACCTACGGCGAGGGCATCTGGGACGATCCCACCACCGCCGAGCAGCACCGCGAGGAGCTCGAAACCATCGTTTGGAGCATGATGCTCAACAACTACGCCGTGCTTGCCACCTGTCTCGACTACGGCATGACCCGCGAGTCGATGTTCTCCGAGGCAATCAACGAGGCGGTCCAGCAGCAGATCGACGATACGATCGAGGAATACGGCTCCAAATCGGCATTCCGTGCCGATCTTGAGGCAATGCACATGACCGAGAATTTCCTGCGCTTCTGCCTGCGCGTGGCTTATCTGGAGAACGAGCTCAAATACATCCTGACAAGCGACCTCGGCTTTATCGAGACCGATCCCCGCCCCTTCCTGGAATGGCTGCGCGAGGGCAATTTTGTCTACGTTCAGCACATTCTGATCCGCAACGATCCGGGTGATGACGTGGAGGCAAACCGCGCCAAGGCGGAGGAAATCCGCTCGCAGATCGAGCGAGGAGAGACGCGCATTGAGGATATCGTTGGCACGAAGGTTAACGAGGACGTGATGAACATCACCCCCTACTTTCTGGTGCGTGACGTTTACGTCGAGGAGCTCGAGAACGCAGCCTTTGCCCTGTACGCGTCGGGAGACGTGAGCGAGGTGGTCGACACGGTTGACGGCTTCTACGTGCTCGTGCGCATGGAATACGACGAGGTGGAGCTCGAGCGTCAGGCAGACGATCTGCTCTCCTCCTATCAATGGGCGATTGCGGAAAAGATTTCGATGTCGAAAAAGGAAGAAATCTCGATCGAGCTCAACGAGTACGGCAAAACGCTCGATCTGCTCACCATTGAGTAATCCCGAAATGACCGCCAAATTCTGACAGAAAGGAGCATTGTCCGTCATGGCGATTGGCTCACGCTTTCGCAGACACCGCCCCCGAGGGGGCAAGCTGCACCCTGCCGCGATCGTTGCGATCTGCCTTGTCGCGGCAATTCTGCTCACGCTCACGGTTGGGAATCTGCTCTACTATTGGTTGGATGACGAGACCTACCGCGATCTCATTGGCGAGGGCGACGAAACCGAGCCCTCCACCGAGGAAATTTTCCACGCAAGCGTCCGACGCGTGAACGCCTACCCCTTCGTGCTCGGCGATGACGTTGGCGAAATCCTCGGAACCCCCGCCGTTTCGGTTGCGCTCAACCGCGCCGACGGCAGCCTTTGCTATTCCTCGGCGGTTGCAGCCTATCAGGGGCGCACCGAGACCCCCGACGTTCCGCTTGGCGAGACACTGGGCGAGCTCTGCTCCTACGTCACCCACGTGTGCGGAGTCTTTACCCCCACCGCCTTTGCCATAACCGATCCCGATCTCTTTTACGCCGCCGCCCTTGAGGACGCCGCGCTTTTGCGTGAGTTCACGGGTGCGGGCGCGAACGAGCTACTGCTGTGCGGTCTGCCGCTGACGGTCGAAAACCTCGATCGCATCACAACCTATCTGCGCGCGGTCAAGTCCGCCGCACCGAAAATTCCGCTCGGCGTTGCGGTCCCCCTCTCGGTGGCAAAGACCGAGGGCAGCTGGGAGATCCTTTCCACGCTGCTCACGGTTGCCGACTTCTGCGCACTCGATCTCTCTGCCGAGGTGATTGAGGACGCGGAGCCCACCGAGGGCGATGTTTCCCCCGCGGCACAGGCGCTGCTTGACGATGCCGCCTATTGGCTGCGTGCCTACGATATGCGCATCCTGCTCGCCTCCGATCAGACCGCATTGCTCGACACGCTCGAGCTGCAAATGCACCAAAATTATCAGGTTCTCCATCGGAATTGACCCGTTTTCATAAAAAAATCCAAAAATTCAAGAAAGCAAGGTTATTCAAATGCTCAAACGGTTTCTCGCCTACTACAAGCCCCACATGCTCCTTTTCTCGCTTGACATGCTCGCATCCCTCGCGGTTGCCGTGATCGGCGTGTTCTACCCGATGATTACGCGCACCATGCTCAACGATCTGATCCCCGAGCAAAAATATCGCTGGATCGTGATCGCGGGTGTCGGTCTTCTTGTGCTCTACTTCGTGCGGATGCTGCTCAACTATTTCATCCAATATCAAGGGCACGTCATGGGCGTGCGCATGCAGGCGCAGATGCGAACCGACCTCTTTAACCACCTGCAAAAGCTCCCCTTCAGCTTTTATGACAAGCACGAAACGGGTAAGATCATGTCGCGTCTGACCAACGATCTCTTTGAGGTGGTTGAGCTTGCGCATCACGGTCCCGAAAATCTGATCATTTGCGGCATCTCGGTGATTATTTCGTTCATTTATCTTTCCACCATCAATATCTGGCTCTCGCTCATCATCTTTGCCTGCGTTCCCCTGCTCGTTGCGGTCTCGCTCTTTACGCGCCGCCGTATGCAGAGCGCCTTTCAGGAGCGCCGCGTCTCCACCGCAACCATCAACGCCGCCGTGGAGAGCAGCATCTCGGGCATCCGCGTGACCAAGGCGTTCACAAACGCCGAAAAGGAAGCCGAAAAATTTGAGGTGGGCAACGAACAGTTCCAGGCGGCAAGCCGCAAGGCATACAATGCTATGGGTCAGTTCCACTCGGCAACCACCTTTATCACCGACGTGTTCAACGTGGTGGTGCTGATTGCGGGCGGTCTGTTCGTCTACAACAACGTCATCACCTTCGGCGACTATTCCGCCTTCATCGTTTCGATCAACCTCTTTCTCGGTCCCGTCAATACCCTGATCCGCTTCGTGGAGCAATACCAGAACGGCGTTGCGGGCTTTGCGCGCTTCATCGAGATCATGGACGAGGAGCCCGAGCGCGACGCTGACGGCGCTGCCGACGTCGAGCGCCTCCGCGGAGAGATCGAATTCACCGACCTCTCCTACGGCTACGAGGAGGACCGCGAGGTCCTGCGCAACGTCAACCTCAAGATTGAGGAGGGCAAAACCTTTGCACTTGTGGGTCCCAGCGGCGGCGGAAAGACCACGCTCTGCCACCTGATTCCGCATTTCTATGACGTTCGCTCGGGCAGCATCCGCATCGACGGCACCGAAATTCACGATATCACGCTTGCCTCGCTGCGTCGCAACATCGGTATCGTGCAGCAGGATATCTACCTCTTTAACGCCAGCATCCGCGACAACATCCTCTACGGCAGGCTCGACGCCACCGAGGAGGAGGTCATCGAGGCAGCAAAAAGAGCAAACATTCACGATTATATCCTCTCGCTCGACGAGGGCTACGATACCGTGATCGGAGAGCGCGGCGTGCGCCTCTCGGGTGGACAGAAGCAGCGCCTCTGCATTGCACGCGTGTTCCTGAAAAATCCGCCGATCCTGATCCTCGACGAGGCAACCAGCGCGCTCGACAACGCCACCGAAATTCTGATCCAGCAGGCACTCGACGAGCTCTGCCGCGGCAGAACCACGCTCGTGGTGGCACACCGACTCTCCACCATCAAGAATGCCGACGAGATCGCCGTGATCTCCGAGGGCAGAATCGTGGAGCGAGGAGACCACAACGCCCTGCTCGCTCACAACGGCATCTATGCAAGCCTCTACCGCCAGCAGTTCCGCGAGGAGGATTGACAAAAAAGCCTCCCCCTCGGAAGCTCTCACCGAGGCGCGAGCGCGTGTAGACCGTTGCGAGTGTCGGACAACGGCACGAATGACTACACCGTGATCCCGCCGAAGAGCCGAACGTCTTTTTCAGCATACGAGGAAAGGAACAAATTCATGACGATCATTGAAATCAATTTCAACCAAGGCGCAGGCAGAGTCAAGCCCATGCATGCGGTCAACAACGGCCCCGTCGGGTCGCGCGTCAGACAGGGGAACAGCACCTTTGCCTACTTCGAGGAGGCGGGCATTCCCTACGCACGCAACCACGATGCATCCTTCTGTCAGAGCTACGGCGGCGAATACACCGTTGACGTGCACCGCATCTTCCGCAATTTTGACGCAGACCCGAGCGACCCCGCAAGCTATGATTTCGAATGCACCGATCAATGCGTTGCCGACACCCTCTCAACGGGCACGCAGGTCTACTACCGCCTCGGCTCGCGCATCGAGCACGGCAAAAAGGTGGGCACCTATCCGCCGAAGGACTACCGCAAATGGGCAGAGATCTGCGAGCATATCATTCGCCATTACAACGAGGGCTGGGCAAACGGATTTGCCTACGGCATCGAATATTGGGAGATCTGGAACGAGCCCGATTGCTTCAATCCCGACGGCTCCAATCCCTGCTGGCAGGGCAGCGCGGAGGAATTTGTGGAGTTTTTCTGCACCGCGCAGCGCTATCTCAAGGAGAAATTCCCCAATCTCAAAATCGGCGGTCCCGCATTCTGCACGCTCAACCTCACCAACCCCGAGCAGGAGCGCTTCGTCAAGCTCTTTTTCACAACCATGCGTGAGCGCGGTATCCCGCTCGACTTCTTCTCCTTCCATCGCTACACCAACGAGCCCCACAAGATGCGCGAGCGAATTGCGGATGCACGTCGACTCTGCGACGAATACGGATACAAGGACACCGAAATTCACCTCAACGAATGGAACTATATCCGCAGCTTTGTGGGTGACGCCTGGACGTATAGCCTGCGTGCCGAAAAGGGTCTCAAGGGTGCGTCCTTCACAACGGGCTGCATGTGCGTGGGTCAGGAGAGCGCACTCGACATGCTCATGTATTACGATGCGCGCCCCTGCAACATGAACGGCATGTTCGACACCGATTTCTACACCCCGCTCAAGGGCTACTACCCCTTCCGCTTTTTCGGCGAGCTCTACCGCATGGGGGAGTACGTTCGCCCCGTTTTCACCGAGACCCCCGTTTACTGCACCGCCGCACGCGGGAACGGAAAAATGGGCATTCTGCTCACGAATTTCGCAGACGATGACAACGCACCCGCACAAACCGTAACGCTCAAGCCGGAGGGTGTGTCGGGCAGGACCGCACGGGTCTATCTGCTGGACGCCGAGCATGACGCAGAGCTTGTGCAAACGCTCACGCTCGACAGCACGCTCACGCTCGAGCTTCCGCTCTATACAGTCGCTTATATCCACATCGAATAAGGCGATCCATAAAAAACAAAAAACACTTTTTTCGCTCACCGATCGGGCAATCCCGATCAAAACGCTTCATTTTTTATGTAAAATGGTAGGCTTGACAAAAATTTCACATGCAAACGCTCTGAAATTTTGAAAAAGGTCTTTACATTTCGCAAAAAATGTGGTATCATGTAGGTTGGTAAAGATAATTTATCTTCAATAAATCTCAGGAGGATTACACAAACATGGCTATTGAAAGAAAAAAGATTTCCATGGATGGTAACACCGCCGCGGCGCACGTGTCCTACGCGTTCACCGAGGTTGCTGCCATCTACCCGATCACGCCTTCGTCTCCTATGGCGGAAGTGACCGACACATGGGCTGCTACCGACAAGAACATCTTCGGTGAACCCGCGAGAAACATTCTCGGCGACACCGTTAAGGTGATGGAGATGCAGTCCGAGGCAGGTGCGGCAGGTGCCGTTCACGGCTCGCTCGCAGCAGGTGCACTCACCACCACCTACACCGCTTCTCAGGGTCTGCTTCTGATGATCCCCAACATGTATAAGATCGCAGGCGAGCTTCTTCCCTGCGTCATCCATGTTTCGGCTCGTTGCGTAGCTTCGCACGCGCTCAACATCTTCGGCGATCACTCCGACGTTTACGCTTGCCGTCAGACCGGCTTCGCTATGATGGCAGAGACCAACCAGCAGGAGATCATGGACCTCGGCGCAGTTGCTCACCTTGCAACGATCAAGAGCCGCGTTCCCTTCCTCAACTTCTTCGACGGCTTCCGTACCTCTCACGAGGTTCAGAAGATCGAGGCTTGGGACTACAAGGATCTCGCTGAGATGGTTGATATGGATGCACTCAAGGCATTCCGCTCCCGTGCACTCAACCCCGAGCACCCCGTTCTCCGCGGCTCCGCAGAAAACGGCGACATCTTCTTCCAGCACAGAGAGGCGTGCAACCCCTACTATGAGGCTCTTCCCGCAGTTGTTGAGGAGTACATGGACAAGGTTAACGCAAAGCTCGGCACCGATTACAAGCTCTTTAACTACTACGGCGCTCCCGATGCAGAAAAGGTCATCATTGCGATGGGCTCGGTTTGCGACGTAATCGAAGAGGTTATCGACTACATGCTCGCAGCAGGCGAGAAGGTTGGTCTGGTTAAGGTTCGTCTTTACAGACCCTTCGTTGCTGAAAAGCTGGCAGAGGCTCTGCCCAAGACCGCGAAGAAGATCGCAGTTCTTGACAGAACCAAGGAGCCCGGCGCTCTCGGCGAGCCCCTCTACCTCGACGTTGTTGCAGCTCTCGCAGCAACCGGCGTAAACGCAAAGGTTGTTGGCGGCCGCTACGGTCTGGGCTCGAAGGATACCACTCCCGCATCGGTATTTGCAGTTTATGCAAACCTCGATCAGGATGCACCCAAGAACAACTTCTCCATCGGAATCGTGGACGACCTCACCGGTCACTCGCTCCCCGAGACCGAGGCTCCCGACACCGCATTTGCCGGCACCGTTTCCTGCAAGTTCTGGGGTCTGGGCGGCGACGGTACCGTTGGTGCAAACAAGAACTCGATCAAGATCATCGGTGACTACACCGACAAGTTCATTCAGGCATACTATCAGTATGACTCCAAGAAGACCAACGGCGTTACCATCTCGCACCTGCGCTTCGGTGATAAGGCAATCAAGTCTCCTTACTACATCACCAAGGCAAACTTCGTTGCATGCCACGTTCCCGCTTACATCCTCAAGGGCTACAAGGTAGTTCAGGACGTAAAGCCCGGCGGCACCTTCCTGCTCAACTGCCAGTGGACTCCCGAGGAGCTCGATGCACACCTTCCCAACTCGGTTAAGAGCTACATCGCAAAGAACAACATCCAGTTCTATATCATCAACGCGATCGACAAGGCTCGTGAAATCGGTATGGGCAAGCGCACCAACACCATCCTCCAGTCCGCATTCTTCAAGCTGGCAAACATCATGCCCATCGAAGAGGCTGTTGACCACATGAAGTACATGGCTAAGAAGTCCTACCTCAAGAAGGGCGAGGCCATCGTTGAAATGAACTACAAGGCAATCGACGCAGGCGTTGACGCAACCGTGAAGGTTGACGTTCCCGCAGCTTGGGCAAACCTTGCCGACGAGGCAGCAGAGGCTCCCGCAACCGGCGCACGCGCTGATCTGGTCGATTTCGTAAACAACATCGTTCGTCCCGTAAACGCAATGGGCGGTGACAGCCTCCCCGTTTCGGCATTCAAGGATTGCGCAGACGGTACCTTCCCGCAGGGCTCCTCAGCATACGAGAAGCGCGGCGTTGCAGTTGACGTTCCCGTTTGGTACGCTGAAAACTGCATCCAGTGTAACAACTGTGCATTCGTATGTCCTCACGCAGCAATCCGTCCCTTCGCTATGACCGAGGAGGAGGCAGCAGCAGCTCCCGCTTCCACGAAGTTCACCGCGAAGCCCGTGATCAAGACCAACTATAAGTTCACCATGGCGATCAGCCCGCTCGACTGCATGGGTTGTACCCTCTGCGTCAAGGCATGCCCCGTTACCGTGAAGGCTCTCAAGGACGGCAACCCCGAAAAGGCAGCTCTCGTGATGACCTCGCAGGCAAGCCAGCTCGATCAGCAGGCAGCTTGGGACTATGCAGTTGGCAACGTTTCCGAGAAGAAGGAAATCATCAACGCTACTGTGAAGGGTAGCCAGTTCAAGCAGCCCCTGCTTGAGTTCTCGGGCTCCTGCGCAGGATGTGCAGAAACCTCTTACGCTCGTCTGGTTACCCAGCTGTTCGGTGAGAGAATGTATATCTCCAACGCAACCGGATGCTCCTCCATTTGGGGTGGCTCTGCTCCCGCAACTCCCTACACCGTAAACCGTGAGTCCGGCTGCGGTCCCGCTTGGGGCAACTCCCTGTTCGAGGACAACGCTGAGCACGGTCTCGGTATCGCGCTCGGTCAGAAGACCATCCGTCAGAGACTGATGGGCAAGGTTGCCGAAATGGCAGCTTCCGAAAAGGCATCCGCTGAGTTCAAGGCAGCTGCAGAGGCTTATCTCGCAACCGCTGAGGACGGCGAGAAGAACGCAGATGCTACCAAGGCTCTCATCGTTGAGCTCGAGAAGGCAGCAGCTGCAGGCTGCCCCACCGCTCCCGCAATTCTTGCAGAGCGTGAATACCTCTCCAAGAAGTCGGTTTGGATCTTCGGTGGTGACGGTTGGGCATACGATATCGGCTTCGGCGGTCTGGACCACGTTCTGGCTTCCGGCGAGGACGTAAACGTGTTCGTATTCGATACCGAGGTTTACTCCAACACCGGTGGACAGGCTTCCAAGGCTTCCAGCATCGGTCAGGTTGCTCAGTTCGCAGCTGCAGGTAAGGCAATCGGCAAGAAGAACCTTGCAGAGATCGCTATGTCCTATGGCTACGTTTACGTTGCACAGGTTGCAATGGGCGCTGACATGAACCAGCTCCTCAAGGCACTCAAGGAGGCTGAGGCTTACCACGGTCCTTCGCTGATCATCGGCTACGCTCCTTGCGAAATGCACGGTCTGAAGGGCGGCATGCAGAACTGCCAGCTCGAAATGAAGAAGGCTGTTGAAGCAGGCTACTGGCAGATGTTCCGCTACAATCCTACCCTCGAGTCCAACAAACTCAGCATCGACTCCAAGGAGCCCAGCGCTGACTACGTTGACTTCATTAAGACCGAGACCCGCTATGCGCGCCTCGCTCAGTCCTTCCCCGAAAGAGCCGCTGACCTCTTTGCAAAGGCAGACGCCAACGCAAAGGCGAAGTATCAGAGACTCCTCAAGATGGGCAAGCTTTACGAATAATTATATAGCATAACCCCGGGGAGGGGAAAACTTCTTGCAAGAAGTTTTCCCCTCCCCGGACCCCTCCCTTTTCAAGAACTTTCCCCGAAGAAAGGTGAAAGCGAAAAGGCTGCTTCTCATAAGGAAGTTTGATTTTGTTTTGTAGGGGCGTTCATTGAACGCCCGCGAGAAACCGCAGATCTCCCCTACGAGTAAGCAAAATTTGATACGCAGAAAGCAAATAATAATCCCCGACAGATTTTCAACGGTCTGTCGGGGTATTTATTTTGTTCTGTTCGATAAATTGGAATTTATCCATAACTATCTTAATTCCTTAGCATACAAGCGGTCAATATCTCCACCGTAATTCACTATATCTTTTATGTAGGTGTAGCCGTACTTCTCATATAACCCGATATGTACCGATGGGATATACGTTTTATCAAAGCCAATACCTTTCGCATACTCATTTGCAAAATCAATTAGCTTTTTACTGATCCTCTTGCCGCGATATTCTTCGGAAACAAACAGCGTTGATATCCATGGAAATATCTCGGGCAAGGGATAATAATCCGACTCCATAATGGTTACCATTCCGACAATGCAACCGTCTGTCATTGCTACGAATGGCGTTTCCCATTCCTTAAACTCCCAATTTTTGATCACGCGAACCGTATGCTCTTTCACTTCTTCCCAAGAGAAACTTTTTACAAATCCAAGCAATGCTTCTGCTGTTTCTGTATCTTTATCAACTTTTTGGATTGTTATGATCAAACTATCTTCCGTCATCACAATCACCTCGTCAAATTCTTATTTATCGTTCTGTCTTATCGCCAGTTTCGCCTTTGTATTACAAAGGCACAGGGCAAAGCCCATACCCCTAAAGATGCACGAGCGTGTCCAAAGGCTCCCATGCGTAAAGGGAGCTGTCGCGGTAGCGACGAGGGATTGTTTTTTGCTGCCTTTCTGCATTTACAATCCCTCCGCCTCGCATTCGCTCGGCATCTCCCTTTACACAAGGGAGGCTTTTCGCTAATCCCATTATATCACAAATCGGCAGAGAAATCAAGTTCTCTGCCGAAATCTGTTTGTAGGGGCGACCATTGGTCGCCCGTTTTTTTGCGGTTGTTTGCGGG
>CAJKPX010000045.1 GCA_905201895.1 uncultured Eubacteriales bacterium
CTTGCTTATGATAACATCAAGATGCTGTTCGCCCATTCCGGAGATGACCATCTGGTGCGTTTCGATGCGGAGAATGCCGCGCTCCTGCGCGCGGCCGAGGATGCTGACGTTCATCATCGCGTCGACCGAAGCGGGGAAGAGTGTTAAAATATCAATCCTCATCGGTCTCTAACCCCTCGATCATGTGCACGCTGATCTCACGCGCTTCCTCGTCGATGTCCGTGATGAAGATATCCTTCACCGCGGGGATGAGATAGGTCTTCTCCTCGCCTTTGACCTTGTAGAGCTTGTGGGCGGGGTAGGAGAGCACGTCCACCACCGTGCCGATATACGTGTGGGGGAAGTAGTTGTAGACGTTCATGCCGATGATCTCGGCGTCGAAGTGCTCGCCGGGCTTGAGCTGGACATCATTGCGGCGGATGGAGAGCACCTTGCGCTTGAGCGCGGCGGCAGCATCCATGTCGTCGACCTCGGGCAGCTTCATGAGCACCATGTCGCCCTGCACGCGCTTGCTCGTCGGGCGGAAGGGCGCACCGTCCATGTAGAACGTTTTGAACCCGCACAGAAGCTCGGGACTTACGTCCCAGGGCTGTACTTTGACCTCGCCGCGCACGCCGTGCGTGTTCACAATCTGGCCGACCTCGATATATTCGGGGCGCGCACTCGGCTGCGGCGCGCTCTTTTTGGAAAAGAGACCCATTGTCATGCTCCTTTGTTTTGTTCTATCCATCCAGTATAGCGGAATCGGCGGGGGATGGCAAGAATAAAAAACGTTCCCGAGAGCTTCTCGGGAACGTTTTTGCAGTTCAGTCTACGATGTCGACAGACACCTTTACGCCGGTGCGCTGAGCATAGGAACGGACGACCGTGCGGATCTCCTTGGCAATGCGGCCCTGACGGCCGATGACCTTGCCCATGTCCTCCGGCGCGACGCGAAGCTGAAGCGTCAGCTCGTCACCGTTCTCAACCTCGGTCACGCTGACCTGCTCCGGGTGCTCCACAAGGTTCTGCGCGATATACAGCAGCAGATCCTTCATGGCGCGCTCCCGACTTACAGTACGTCGACCTTCTTCAGCAGGGCGCGAACGGTATCGGTGGGCTGGGCACCGGTCTTGATCCACTCGCGGGCGCGGTCAGCGTCGATACTGATCTTGGCGGGGGAGACAGTGGGATCATAGGTGCCGATCTCCTCGATGAAGCGGCCGTCGCGGGGATAGCGGGAATCGGCGACGACGACGCGATAATAGGGGGCCTTCTTAGCGCCCATTCTTCTCAGACGAATTTTAACCATTGTTGTGTTCCTCCATGTAAATTAAATGTTTTATATCTGTTAAATGCGACTGCACTTACACACTTTTTCTACTTTTTTTAACTTTATTTCAACCGTTTTTTTCGGCCAAAACCGTGCATGGCGCCTCTGGCCACCTTGCCGCCGAAGCCGCCCATCATGCCGCCCAGGCCGCGCATACCGCCGCCCTTGGTCATGGCTTTGGTCATCTGCTGCAGCATCTCAAAGGATTTCAGCAGGCGGTTGACATCCACCACCTCCAGCCCACAGCCAGCGGCGATACGCTTTTTGCGGCTGGCGTTGAGGATCTGCGGATTTTCGCGTTCCAGCGGGGTCATGGACTGGATGATGGCCTTGTTGTGGGCCATCTGCTTCTCGTCGATCTGGCTGGGGTCGAAGCCCTTAGCCATGCCGCCGGGGAGCATATCGGCGATCTGGCTCAGGTCACCCATGCTTTGCAGCTGCTCCATCTGATCCAGATAGTCGGTGAGGGTCAGGCGGTTCTTGCGGAGCTTTTCCTCAAGCTTTTTCGCCTGTTTTTCGTCGTACTGCTGCTCGGCCTTCTCAATGAACGTGAGCATATCGCCCATGCCCAGTATCCGCCCGGCCATGCGGTCGGGGTGGAAGGGCTCGATCATGTCCAGCTTTTCGCCGGTACCCACGAACTTGATGGGCTTGCCCGTTACCGCCCGGATAGACAGCGCCGCGCCGCCGCGGGCGTCGCCGTCCAGCTTGGTCAGCACCACGCCGTCGATGCCCAGCGCCTCGTCAAAGGCAACGGTGGCATCCTTGCCAACCAGGCGCACCTCGCAGAGCTCCTCGCCGTTGTCCACGCCCTCCATGCACATCACGAAGGGACCATAGGTCAGAGCGACCTTTCCGCGGTTTGCGCGCACGCGTACGTCTGCCTTGATGCGGCGTACCTGCATGGTCAGATCAAGCGTGAGGACGTCTCCGTCGGCGGCGTCAACGGCAACGTAGCCCTTCACCGCGTCGGCTGCCACGGGAGTGCCGTTTTTGCAGAGCACGTAGCTCTTGCACCATGCGGGGATTCGAAGGGCAAGGCGACGTGCACCACCCTTGACGGTCAGCGTGATCTTGCCGTCATAGGGATAGCCCGTTTCCTGCGTGAGCGTGATGCCGTCGAGGTTAGCCACGGAGGACATGTATTGATCCACGTATACCGTTTTTTCATCGTAATGGTAGAGGAAATCTGCGATCGAGGGAATAAAGCGTACCACGTTGGGCGGGCAGCAGGAGCATCTGAACACTTCCACGCGCTGGGTGATCGGGAAGTGGAACTTGCGCTTGAATTCAAAGGCGCGTTTCTGCTCGCCGAGGTCGATCTCGTGCGCATTTTCATAGAAAAAGCCCTTGCCGTCGAGCGAGAGACCCGACAAAAAGCCGTTGTAGATCACGCGCTCCACCGTGTCGGCATAGCGTGCGTCATCGGGATCGAGGAGTGCCATGCGGCGCGTGAAAAGCGCAAGACCGAGAGCGGCGCAGGTTTCGGCGTAGGAGCTTTCGTTGGGGAGCCTGTATTCCTCCTCAAACGCTTCGTTTATTTGTTCCGTGCGCTTGTCGCCTGCGGGGAAGAGACGCTCGTATTTGGACGACGCACCGATCGCGCCCGTGATATACATCTTGCGCTCGGTGATGTCGCGGAAAAGCTTGTCGCAGGCATCGCGGAGGGCGGGATCGTCGATGCGGTCGGCAAGGTCTGCCATCGCGCAGTAGAGATAGACCGCACGAACGGCGTGACCGACTGCGTAGGTCTGTTCGCGCACGGGCAGATGGTCCTGCTCGTATTCGCGAGCATTGCCGCGTGCCCAGCCCTGGTTTTCGGGTCCTGCCTCACCGCGCGCGTTGACGAAGTGGAGAGCAAGCTCAAGATATTGGCGGTCACCCGTGTAGTCGTAGAGCTTCACAAGTGCCAGCTCGAGCTCCTCGTGACCGGGGGCGGTGTAGGGAGCCGAGCGGTCGATCATAAAGACCTTTTTGATGAGTGCAACGTAGTCCTTCATCAGCTCCAAAAGCTTGCCCTTGCCGGTTGCGGCATCGTAGGCGATTGCCGCCTCGATCAGATGTCCCGCGCAATAGAGCTCGTGGTTGTTGCGCACCGTGAAGCGGTTTTGCGGCTCAAATTGCTGATAGTAGCTGTTGAAATAACCGTCTGCCATGCGTCCGCGTGCGATGTCATCCACCACCTCGTCCACGATCGCCTCGAGCTCGGGCTCGCGCTTCTGACGCGTCAGATAGGCAACGCCCTCGATCCATTTGGCAACGTCGGAGTCCCAATAAATATGAGGCTTGCAGGGGTCGCCCTCCTTCCAATGCAGCTTGAATGCCTCAAAGCGCCCCGTTTCGGCAAAACGCTTGTAAACGTTCCAAACGGTTGTTCGACGGATCAGGCTCTGGCGCTCCTGCCAGAAGCCGCCTGTGATCTCCACCTTATCAAAAGTAAGATTTTTGCACCTCATATCAAAAAGTTCCTTTCATAAAAAATCGCTTTGACTATTGCAAAATGTACGGCGGTATGCTATACTAATGTCAGAAACCGCCGATCTGTAAGATCATTATAGCATGACAGACCTCGCGGCGCAACTCCAAAAAGACGAGAAAAGGAGAAAAAATCCGACATGAGACTCGAAACGGCAAAATTTCAAAGTGGCGGACGCTTCACCTCTCGTGAGGAGTGGCTCCATCCCGATCGGCAGGGAACCTCCTTTGAGCTGATCGCGGTGACCGAGGGCTGCGTTTGGATCGAGGAGGAGGGGCACGCCTTCGAGCTCTCTGCGGGCGAGGTGCTTTTTCTCGAGCCCGAAAAGCGCCACCGCGGCTGGCGTCCGTCTCGCGAGCGTGTATCGTTTTACTGGATTCATTTTGAGGATTTCGATTTTTCTGGAGCAGACGGAATTGAAAAACACATGCGACTTTCGGACCCATATAGCGTTCTGCTCCTTTGCCGTCAGCTTTTGCGTGCGGCAACGATGGGATACGATCCCTCGGTCCTGCACGCCTTTTTACACACTCTCCTGGGAGAGATCGCCATGCAGGGGCGCTCGATGCGCGGGGAGGGAAGCTCGCTTGCCGTGCGCGTGCGCGAGTGGATCCGCATCAACTCCGACCGTGACCTGACGGTGGGGGACGTGTCGGCGCAGTTTGGCTATAACGTGGATTACCTTTCACGCCTGTTTTCCAAATGCTACGGGCACGGGCTCAAGGCGGAGATCGACGAAATGCGCTTGCGAGAGATGCGGAGGCTACTGCTCGAAACCGACCTCACGCTCTGTCAGATCGCCGATCGCACGAGCGGAGGGGACTACAAGCTGTTCCTCAAGTTTTTCAAATACCACGAAGGCATTACGCCAACCGAATTTCGCGGACTGTATAGCAATTTGCACACCAACAACCGATAAAAACGATAAAACCAATGCACTCGCTCCCTGCGCTACCGCGTCGAGTGAGAACAGAGAGGAGACCCATGCCCACATGAGAACGATTACGGAGATATTTTCCCCTGCGGCAACCGAGCGGCTGCTTGCGTGGTACCGCCAAAACCGACGCGATCTGCCCTGGAGACAAACGAGCGATCCCTATTGCATCTGGCTTTCCGAGATCATGCTTCAGCAAACGCGTGTGGAGGCGGTCAAGCCCTATTACGCACGCTTTTTGAAAGCCTGTCCCACCGTGGAGGCGCTTGCATGCCTTCCAACCGAGCGGCTCATGAAGCTCTGGGAGGGGCTGGGATATTACAGCCGCGCGCGAAATTTGCAAAAAGCGGCGCGAGAGATCGTGGAGCGGCACGGCGGCAGCCTGCCCGCATCCTATGAGGCGCTGCGTGCCCTTTGCGGCATCGGCGAATACACCGCAGGAGCGATCGCGTCGATCGCATTCGGCATCCGCGTACCTGCCGTTGACGGGAACGTATTGCGCGTGCTGGCGCGTTTGCAGGGCTCGCATGAGGATATTACACTCCCTGCCGTCAAAAAATCATGGCGTGAGGAGCTTACGGGCGTTGTGCCGCCTGCGGCAGGGGACTATACCCAGGCGATGATCGAGCTCGGCGCAACGGTTTGCGTTCCGAACGGACCTCCGCGGTGCGAGGGCTGCCCGATGGCGTCCGAATGCTGCGCCGCACGCGAGCATCTGACCGACGAGATTCCCGTGCGGTCGGCAAAAAAAACGCGACGCATTGAGAAAAAAACGGTTTTGCTCATTCGCGACGGTGATCGCACCGCGCTGCATAAGCGCCCCGAAACGGGACTTCTGGCAGGTCTTTTCGAGCTGCCGAACGTTGATGGTCATCTCTCCGAGGAGGAGCTCCCGCGTTACGTCCGCTCGATCGGCTTTGAGCCCTTACGCATCGAGCGACTTGAGGACTCCAAGCACATTTTCACGCACATTGAATGGCACATGATCGCCTATGCCGTCAGGATCACGCCCGAATTCGACGGCTTCCACGGCGCGTCGGGTATGCTGCTGGTGCAAAACGATGACCTGCACGCAAATTATGCAATTCCGTCTGCTTTTGCGGCATATAAAAAGCATTTGTGAGAGATGCTTGACATTTGCAAAGAGATATGATACAATAAAAATGAAATGGAAGGCTTTGTCCGCCGAGGTGATTGCAAGGAGGGGTATATGAGACGAAACGTTGGATTTTTCGTGTTGTGCGTGATCTTTTTCCTGCTCGCCCTAACTTTGCTGCTGTCTGCCTTCGGCATCTTGCGAGTGACAGCCGACGGATTGAACGAGTCGCCCGACGTGGGACCGTTTGCTCTGATTGGAGCGATGTCCGCGTTTGGCGTTGTTCTCATTCTCTATTGCGGAGCGGCGCTTGTCTCGCTGGTCAGCAATTTGTTTGCGGTGCTGTCCATCGTTTTCGGTCGCCGCTGGTGCAGAATCGCATCGGCATTGGCGATTGGTATGAACGTTGTTTTGATTTTTCCCGTACCGTTGCTTTTCGGACTTCTCTGATCTGTTCATCACAACATCTGTAAGGAAAAGGATTTTGAACCATGAAACATATCTTCATCATCAATCCGGCTGCGGGCAAGGAAAATGCCTTTGAAGCGATCAAGGCGGCGCTTGAGGCGCTGGAAACGTCGGTTGACTACGAGCTCTACCAAACGCAGGGGCGCGGTGACGCAACCGCGTTTATCACCGATTATTGCCGCAGCCATGCCGAGCCCGTGCGCTTTTACGCATGCGGCGGTGACGGCACGCTCAACGAGGTTGTCAACGGTCTTGTTGGCTATCCGCAGGCGTCGCTCGGATGCTATCCCTGCGGATCGGGCAACGATTTTGTGAAGTATTACGGCGGAAAGGACTCGTTTCTGAACGTTGCCGAGCTGGTGGCGGCAGAGGAGGAGGAGATCGACCTGATCCGCGTGGGCTCGAAATATGCGATCAACGCCGCGCATTTCGGTTTTGACTCCTGTGTGGCGCAGGTGATGACGAACGTACGTCGCAAAAAGATTATCGGCGGTAGAAATGCCTACACCACGGGTATCCTTGTGGGGCTCGTCAAGGCAATGAAGAATGCCTGCCGCGTGACGGTTGACGGCGAGCTGATCAACCCTAAGGGGCACATCCTGCTTTGCACGCTTGCAAACGGGCAATACGTTGGCGGCTCCTTCCGCTGTGCGCCGCGCTCGCTTGATAACGATGGGCTGCTCGAGGTGTGTCTTGTTCACCCTGTGTCACATTTCACCTTTGCGCGCTTTGTAGGCGGATACACCAAGGGTGAGCATCTCGACGATCCAAAATTTGCGCCTTACGTGGAGTACCGCCGCGGTAAAACGATCACTGTTGAGGCGCCCGATGGCTTCGTTTATGCCCTTGACGGCGAGCTGATCGAAGGAAACCGCTTCACGGTGGAGGTTGTTCCGCGTGCGATCCGTTTGGCGGTTCCCGCATCTGCCAAGCCGCTCATTGGCGAGGCGCATGAGGCGCAAAAGCGTGCAAACGGGGGCGCAGAGGTCGTGCAGGCGGTAGGCTTGGAGGAAAAAATTTGAATTGGTATTTTGAGGACGGGCAAGCGCTGTCGCAAATCTCCGATTGGCAGCAATGCCTGACAGAGACGCGCGAGAGAGGATTGTCCGTCCTCTCCGCATCCGTGCAGGCGCTCCCCGCAGATTGCACAATGCGTGAGTCGAACGCATTGTCCGAGGCATGGCAGACGGATATGGCGCACATGGTTACGCTTGGCGATGAGCTTATGCACAGTCTGCCGCAGCCCAACGGCTTTTTCATTGGAAATCGGGAGCGCACAGAGGCACATGCGGCGGTCTGCCGATTTTATACGCTTGCATCCGAGTCCTACGAGCGGCTTGGTCAGCTTGGCACGCAGATGCACGCGCTATGGGAGCGGATGCGTGAGGATGCCTTGCGTGAGGATGATGTTTTGCGAAGCCTCACGCTTGCAAAGCACGCAGCCGATCGCATCGGGGATGAAGCCCTGCGTGTGTCGATTATCGGGCTTGCGGAGGAGCTTTATCGGATACGTGAGGAGAACGCGAGTCTGCGTCGCCGTTTGGAGGATGCCTCTGTGGCGTGGCTTGATTTTTGCACCAAACGCTTTCCCGCAATCACCGTTCGGATCGGTGACTGTGCCGATCTCGAGCACGAGGGAGCCGCGTGCAATCCGCGCGCACTCTCCACACTCTGCGCGGAGCTTCTTTCGCTTTTGCGCGAGCACGCAAAGCAATATTGATGCCGTCATACGCATCTGTGTGCGGCAGGATCGGCTGATCCTTTCAGGACACGCCGATAGAAAAGGAGACGAAAATGGCAAACTACTTATTGGCGCTCGATCAGGGAACAACGAGCTCTCGGTGCATTATTTTTGACCGTCACGGCAACATTCTCTCAAAGGTACAGCGCGAATTCGCGCAGATTTTTCCGCATGACGGATGGGTGGAGCACGATGCCACCGAAATCTGGGCATCGCAGATGGGCGTTGCGGTTGAGGCAATGCTCGCTCTCGGGGCATCCGCCGAGGATATTGCCGCGATCGGAATCACCAATCAGCGCGAAACGGTGGTGGTTTGGGAGCGCGACACGGGCAAGCCGATTTGCCATGCGATCGTGTGGCAATGCCGCCGCACGGCAACCGAGTGCGATGCCCTGAAGGCAGACGGCGTTGAGCCGATGATCCGCGAGCGGACGGGTCTTTTGATCGACCCCTATTTTTCGGCAACCAAGCTGCGTTGGATTCTCGATCACGTTGACGGGGCAAGAGCACGCGCCGAGAGGGGAGAGCTACTGTTCGGCACGATTGATTCCTGGCTGATCTACCGCCTCACCGACGGCAGGGTGCACGCAACCGATCCGTCCAACGCCGCACGCACCATGCTGTTTAATATTCACACCATGTCCTGGGACCCCGAGCTTTTGCGGCTGTTCGACATTCCCGCATGTATGATGCCGGAGGTTAAGCCCTCGTCGGGTCTCTTTGGCTACACCGATCCGCGCCTGTTTGGCGGTGCGATTCCGATCGCGGGGGTGGCGGGTGACCAGCAGGCGGCGCTATTCGGTCAATGCTGCTTTGACGAGGGAGACGTGAAGAACACCTACGGCACGGGAGGCTTCCTTTTGATGAATACGGGTACAAAGCCGATCCTGCCCAAGCAGGGATTGCTTGCAACGGTTGGATGGCAGATCGGCTCGGATGTACGCTACGTGATCGAGGGCTCGGTTTTTGTTTGCGGCGCCGTGATGCAATGGCTGCGCGATGGTCTGGGACTGCTCAAGAACGCTGCCGACAGCGAGCGCATGGCAAACCGCGTGCCCGATAGCGCGGGGGTGTATCTTGTTCCCGCCTTCGTCGGTCTCGGAGCACCCTATTGGGACGCCTATGCGCGTGGCGGAATTCAGGGACTCACGCGCGCTACCAATAAATATCATATCGTGCGTGCGGCGCTTGAGAGCATGGCGTATCAAACCGCCGACGTTCTCCAAGCCATGCGTGACGAAACGGGGGTCGCACTCTCATCGCTGCGTGTCGACGGGGGAGCCTCGGCAAACAATTTTCTGCTCTCCTTCCAATCTGACATTCTCGGATTGCCTCTCATGCGTCCTGCCTGCGTGGAAACTACCGCGTGGGGCGCGGCAACTCTGGCGGGGCTCGGCGTTGGCTTTTACACCGACACAGAGGAGCTGCGTCGGCAATGGCAGGTCGACCGTCATTTCACGCCCTCCATGTCCGAGGAGGAGCGTGCACGCCTGCTTGAGGGCTGGCATCGCGCGGTGGAGCGCACGATGCATTGGATGTAAGGGAAAGATCTCGTTAAACTCAAAAAGCAGAGGATCGAGACGTCTGTGGGCGTCGCGGATGCCTCTGCTTTTTGAATTTGTCTCAGAACCTCGAAAACGCTTGGATTTCCTTGCATTTTGCGGTATATTTTGGAAAAAAGTCGCAAAAAAATCAAATTATTTTTTCCAATCTTATTGATTCTATGTTCCGAATGTGGTACAATATTACTAACAGTACCAAATTTTTTCCGAAAAGCTCGGTTTGGACCTGCCGAATGCGGTAATTTACGAAACGGAGGACGAAGAAATTGCATTTTTCGTTGTTTTTATCAGCAGGCTTGGGAGTCGCGCTCTCAAACACGGGATTGTCGATTGCAATTGCACTGCTCGCGCTGATTCTCGGCGCGGAGATTGCGGGGATCGCCATCCTGATTAGCAAAATGATGCGTGCACGCAGCAAGCGCTATGCACACGAAGATGAGGAGGGCGAGGGGAGCGGTGCTTCCTTTCACGCGCTCTCGCTGATGCTCCTGCTCGGCGCGGTGCCGCAGTCCACCTATCTGGCGCTGTCGGTTCTTGCTATCCTCACAGCAGCCTTTGCCCTGCTCTTTTTGCTTCTGCTCGCCATCTTTCGTGCTAAGGGCTATGACTTTGCAAGCGCGAGCCGCTATGCGGAGGCACGGGAGCGTCGCACGGAAACCGTGGCAGACGATACGCCCGAGGAGCTTCCCGCGGAGGACACCGTAGCCGAGTCCGTTGAGGACAGCTACGCCGACGATGCCTTCGATGCGTTTGACGAGGAGCAGAGCCAGGAGGAATATACCGAGCCTGTCGAGGACGAGACAGACCACACCGAGGATATCTTTGCCGAGGAGCCCGACACCGACGAGGTGATCGCATCCGAGGAGGAGAGCGCTCCGATCACCGTTGCCGAGGAAACCGAAGCTGCGCCTGTTGGCATGGTGGAAACCACCGTTGCACCTGCCGACGGAGAGCCTGCCTTTGCCGATGGCTCGCGCCCCTACAAGGTGGTGGAGAAGGTTGTTACCGAAACCTATAAGGAGGTCTACACCGAAACCCCTGCGCCCGCTGCCCCCGCTTCGTCCACAGCATCCACCGATGCCGTGATGGAAAAGCTTACCGATATTCTCGATGCGCTTCAGAAGCAAAACGAGCGTGAGCTGCACGCAACGGAGTCGAGCGAGGAAAGCCGCACTGCGTCTGCTGATCCCGCCTCGAGCCGATCCGCAACCGTTTTGGTTGGCGCTTCGATTCCCGACGACGATGAGGATGAGGACGAGGACGACGAGGATGAGCTCGCGGGGAGCACCGATAAGTCCGACGAGGACGATGAGGACCGTGACACCGAGGAAAACGATACCGAGGGTGATCACTTCACGGGCAACGAGCGCATCATTGGCTTCGACGAAAAAACGGGATGCTACATCGTGGCACACTACCGCAAGAGCTTCGAGGCGAAGCTGATTCAAGCACGCCCCGAAATTAAAAAGTATTATAGCGGTCTCAAAAACGCTCTGCTTTCCTACAAGGGAACCAAAAATCGCATCAGCTGGACGGCAGATAGCTTCCACAACGGCCGCATGCCGATCGCAAAGATCAACGTGAAAACGCGAATTCTCGAGATTTATTTGGCGCTCGATCCCGCAAGCCTGGAGGGAACGGTTTACCGCGGCTGTGACGTGAGCAGCAAGAAGAAATACGCCGACACGCCTTTCCGCTACAAGCTCCGCACGCCCCGCAAGTTCAAGTGGGCGCTCGAGCTGGTTCAGCGTGTGTGCGAGGAGCACGGACTCACGCCCATCGACATCGAGCCTGTTGACTACGAGCAACAGTATCCCTTCGACACCACCGAAAATCTGGTTGAGCGCAACCTGATTAAGGAATATATCCGCGAGGAGAAACCCGCAACCAGCTTTGAGCTTGCCCCCGACCACACGCCCGAGCTTCCCACCGAGGACGACAGCGTGATTCCCGCAAACGCAAACTTCTCATGGGAGTTTGATAACGACGCGATGGTGGAAAAGGAGCCCGACCCGATTCCCGAGCCCGAGGAGGCGCCCGTGGATGAGACCGAGCCCGAGCCGATCACCGAGGAGACGCCCGCACCTGCTCCCGAGGCACCCGCCGCACCTGCGGCAACCGTCACGCGCGAGACCGTGAAGGTGACCGAGATGCGTTACACCGAGCGCTACTATGCAAACGCCGACCCGATCTACGAGCGTGTGGTCACCACCACCGAGCCGATCGAGGCAGAGGCACTGCCCGCTCCCGAGGACACCGAGATTGCAGAAGATACCGAGGTTTCGTTCGAGGAGCCTGTTGCACCTTCTGTTGCGGATGCCGTCGAGGCGGATGCTGTGGACCCGATTGAGCCGGAAAACGGTTCCGAGATCGACGGCGCTGAAGGTTATGACACCTGCGAGGACTCCGAGGAGACTCCCGAGGCGACCGACGTTTGGGGCGATCTCGTCGCTGAAACGGACGGCGCGGTATTCGACGAGTCGGCGGAGAGCCTTGAGGAGCCCGAAACGCCCGAGGAAATCTTCTTTGGAGACTCCGAGGAGGAGCCCGAGGAATACACCGAGGAATACGCCGAAGAATATACCGAGGCAGACGAGACCGCCGAGGATGCCGAGGATGCCGAGGATGCCGAGGATGCCGAATACACCGAAGAAGCAGACGGTGACGAGATTTACGAGGACGTGGTAGAGGAGGAATACCGCCCTGCGTCGGTTGAGGTTGTGGAGGAAATCAGCGAGCCCGAGCCCGCTCCTCGCGTGATCCTCAATCCCGATCTGGCAGTTGTTGACGTTGCATCGCTTGAGGAGCATTTCCCCGACGGTGCCGTGATCAATCTGGCGTCGCTCAAGGCACTCGAGCTGGTGCTTCCCGCAGCAACCAAGCTCAAAATTTACACCAGCGGTGAGCTTGGCAAAGCATTCACCGTGGAGGCAAACAAATTCACTCCGTCCGCAATTTCCGCCATCGACGCGGCTGGCGGTAAGATCATCGTGATTTATTGAGAGGAGGAAACGACATGATCAAACAATTCTATAAACGGATCGTCACGGGTCTGGCGTTCCTTCTGATCCTTGGTGCATCGCTCGGCATGCTCACGATGGCACAGGCGGATACAACCGACTCCTATGCACTTTCCGTCGATTATGATTCCACGCTCTGCACCGTAAAGCTTACCTACAACGGCAAGACCGAAACGATGGCAGACGGGGAAACGCGCTACGTTCCCAAGAACAACGCCGAGATCACCATTCTCGTCGAGCCCAAGAGCGCAGGCTACAAGGTTGACAGCATGGTGAGTAAGATCGACAGCAGAAAATACGTGCTCACCAACAACGCGCACACCACCACGCTCACCTCCGACGATGAGCTTCTGATCACCTGCAGCGCTAAAACCTTCGACATCGAGTATTGCACCGACGAGGGCTTTTCTTACAAAATGCCTGCAGACGGTCTGTTCCCCGATTCCTACACCTTCGGAACCGCAACGCAGATTTCGGTTCCCGAGCTCGACGGCTACACCTTTGAATATTGGCTCCTGCTTCCGAGCGAGGATGCCGACGAGAGCACCGCGGTCAATCTCCAGCCCGATAAGAACGGCTACGCGGAGATTTCCACCACCGTTCCCGCCGACGGAAGAACCATCTTCCTCAAGCCCAAGTGGAAGCCGATTGAATATGAGGTTTATCGCTTCGATTACGTTTACAGCGCGATCGTTGCCGGCAACCATCAGGGTGATCTGCTTTCCAAGGAGCGCGATCAGGTTGCCATGTGGATGGCACCGATGGGATCGCTTGTCAACGGCAACATGGGTGCGGACAAGACCTATCCCGGTTATCACTATCCCGGAACGCCGGATTACTATTCTCCCGATGTAAAGGTGACGCTCAGCCTTCCCGGTGAGCAGATCAACACGGTTTACCGCTTGTTCCTTCCGAATGAGTACGCGCTCGAATTCGTTTCGGGCTACGATGGCGAGATCACCTTTGCAGAGGGCGTTGTCAAGCCCACCGTGCACGTCTTTAACGCCGACACCGAAATTCCCGATCCGATCCGCACGGGCTATGTGTTTACGGGGTGGACGGTAACGGTTGTCAAGAACGGCTCCAACGCAAGCGTGAACGGCGGCACCGAGCTGACGCTTGACGCCGAGGATGAAAGCTGGGCGGGTGACAAGGACTCCAAGCTCACGCTCACCGCAACCTGGAAGGCGGACGAATATCAGGTTACGCTCGACAGAAACGTTGGCGGCGACGATGACGTTTCGGTCTACTCTGAAAAATACGTTTACGATAAGGGCCTCACGGTCCCTGATCCTGTTCGTTCGGGTTACACCTTCCTCGGTTGGCTGATCAACGGAGGCGACACGCCCGAGAGCGGCACGCTCCCCGCATTCACCTATGCTGCCGATATCACGATGGTGGCACAGTGGCAGGCAAATGACTACACCGTAAGCTTCGACGGCAACGGTGCTACCGTTGCAGGGCTCAATCAGCTCACCGCAACCTTTGATTCCGTTGTGAACGCCGACGCGCTCAAGGCAGCGCTCCCCGAGAGAGAGGGGCATGAGTTCTGTGGATTCACGCTGACGAAGGATGGAACCGATTATCTGTTCGATGCCGAGGGAAATTTCACCGGCAGCGTTTGGAACATCCCCTCCGATACCGTGGTCTACGCCAAGTGGCAGGTCCTTTCCTATGAGGTTTCGGTCAATGCGGTCAACGCCAAGATATTCCTCAACGACGTGGAATACAGCGGCACGCCCATGACCTTTGACTACGGCACCACCGTTCGCATTCGCATTGAGGCAAACACGGGCTTCAAGGTGACGGCATGGGAGGGCAACGCGGTTGCACACACCAAGATCTTTACCTACGATTATGTGATCCCCGCCGCAGCAAGCGAGCTCGACGCCACCGTTCTGCGCATGATTACCACACCTGCATTCACGGTTGACTACGTAAACGAGATATTCAAGCCCGATAGCGCGATCGCCGATGGCTCTTACCGCATCCGCTGCGGAAGTGAAACGCTCATGATCACGGTGCAGGGCGGTGCCTTTACCGTCAATGATGAAAAGGTGACCGTGATTGCGATTCCCGAGAGCTTCTTCGGACGCGAAATCGAGATCATGATGTTCGGAGACAAGGTGAACACCGCCGACAGCGATCCGCAAGCGGTCACGCTCGCGGCACGCCCCGCGCTTCCTGTGCTCAACAATCAAATCGAGGTGATCACCGAGCTCGATCGCACCATTTCGATCAAGCTGTTCCCCTCGGTTTACAAGTATGAATTTGCGCTTTCGGTCAAGTCCGACGGCGTTGGTCTGGTTTGGTACTCGCAGGACGATATGACGGTCTCTGCCGACGGTGCCTACGTGTTCGATAACCTCAACCCCGGAACCATTTACTACGTCTACGTCCGCGTGCAGGCGGCAGACGGTGAGCATCCGCACGGCGCGGTCAACATCTTTGAGAAAAAGACCTACGTTGGCAACTATCTCAACGAAAAGATCAGCGCGCTGGAAAAGCTGAAGGATACCTACGGCGACGGTGAAATGGTGGATGCCCTGATTCGCGACGCCATTGAGCAGGCAAAGGCGCTGGAGAAGCCCTCCGCAACCTTCTATAATGACCTCGAGGGCATCTACAATCGTGTTTTGAGCGAGATCGCGTTTGCACAAACGCAGGACAACCGCATTGCCGAGCTGATCGCGCTGCGCGACGGACTGCTTGCAACCGAGGCGTTCGATCAGGAGCGCGAAAATCTCCTTCGTTCGCTCTGTTCCGAGGGAGTTGCGTCCATCATGGCAGCAAAAACGCCCGATGAAATCACCGCAGTTTACACCACGAAATCCACCGCAATGAAGGCGGTTCGCATCACCTATCTGCAAAGCGGCGACATGAGACTGACCAGCCTTGCGGGTCTCCCGCAGGGAACGCTGCTCTCGCAGCTCCGTCTGCCCGATATTGACAATCTCACCGCCCTTGTGGATGCGGCGATCAAGAGCGGCAGCATTTCGGTTGCAAGCGGCAACCCGATGCTCCTTGCCGACGCGGTTGCATCGCTTCGCTCGCTCGACGTGATGGCAGCCTACACGGCAAAGCTCGCGCTCAACAGCGCAGTCTTTACCAATTTCGAGGGACAGTATGAAATTCGTCTCACGCTGCCCGAGGAGCTCCGTGGAGTCAGTGGTCTGCAGGTGGCGTGCTACAACGCAAAAACAGGTGTTGTTGAGGTGCTTGAGACCAAGCGTGACGGAAACGATTTGGTGTTCCGCACGCCCTATGTGAGCGACTTCGTCATTTTGGGTGATCCCACCGTCAATCTCGTTGGCGTGATCGCGGCACTCGGATTGATCCTGCTTTGCCAACTCATTGGTATCATTCTGCTGATCGCGCGCCGCAGCAAGCATGCACGTGAGGCTCGCTCGTATGCCGTTGCGCTGCCCACGCTCCTGCTCACCATTCGCTTCCTGCCCGAAAACGCACCGATGCTGGTGGCAATTCTTGGCGGTCTGGCGATCCTGCTTCAAATTGTTCTGATCTACCTGCTTCTCACCTCCGAGGTGTTCTACCGTCGCAAGAGACGGGTACGCACCGTGCGTGAGGAGGAGCCCGCAACCCCCGTTGCGGCGACCGCTGCAGAGGAATTCCCCGAGGAGATTCCTGCCGACGAGCCGACCGACACCACTCCCACCGACGATGACGAGACTCTGCTTGCCATGAGTTATTTTGGCGACGGAGAGGTTGATGCCGAGGGAGAAGGGGAGGATGAACTCTCCGAGGAGGATGCAATCGAGGAGGCCTACGAGGAGGCGTCCGACGAAGCCGATGATGCGGCAGATGCCGATGACGAAGGCTATTCCTATTTTGACGACGAGTATGGCTTTATCGAGCCTGCAGCAGAAACGCGTTATTCCTTGCCCGATGATGAAGCGGCAGAGGATTCCAATTTTGCCGAGTTCGACGCTGACCCCGACGGCGAGGATGCCGAGGAGGCGCCTGTGGAGAGCGAGGAGGAGACCGATGCTTGGGGCTATGATGACGAATCGGAGGAGGTCGAGGAGATCGTGGTTGATCTGATCGACGATGAATCCGACAGTGAGTTTGCTCTTGAGGACGTCGGGGCGACCGACGGAGAGGGTGAGGACTACACCGATGCCGAGCCCGCATTTGCCGATGCCGACGAGCTTTTTGAGGACGG
>CAJKPX010000046.1 GCA_905201895.1 uncultured Eubacteriales bacterium
CTCGCGTTCGTTTGGGAGGCGACCGTCGATCACGGCGTCGAGGAGTGTATTCAGGGTTGCGCCGATTTGGGGACCGGGTTGGTATCCGAGGGCGATGAGGTCTGCGCCGTTCACGGCAAGCGTGCTCAGCGAGAGGCAGGCACCCTCCGCGCGGAGCTGATGCATGATGCGCGGAATTTCCTCCAGGGTGGGGGAGGGGACGTTGTAGGGCGCGGCGTGACCGATGCGGTCGCAGCGCTGCACCTCCATCAGGCGCAGGATATTCTCGTCGGAGAGCTTTTGCATCAGGCGCTTGACTGTGCGCGGCTCGGCAGGGAAGATGCGATCGTGGTAGTCAACCAGCCGCACAACCGAGTTGACCGTTGCGTTGTCAAAGCGCAGGCGGTGAAGGATGCGCTCTGAAAGCTCCACGCCGATGGGGCCGTGCCCCTTGAAGTGTCCGCCCAGCTCGTCCTCGGTGTAGCAATGCGGTTTTCCGATATCGTGGAGCAGGATTGCAAGGCGCGTGATGTGGTCACCCGTCCGCTCGGCGGCAAGCGCGTGCAGGGTGTGCTCGAACACGTCGAAGCAATGGTAGCGGCAGTTCTGGTCAAAGCCGAAGCAGGCTGCAAGCTCGGGGATGAATTCGGCGATCACGTCGCGGTATGCGCGCAGAATTTCCACCGCGCCAATGCCGCCCAGAAGCTTGACCAGCTCCACGCGGATGCGCTCGGCGGCAATGTTGGAGAGGAGGTGACGGCAGTCATGGACCGCCTGTGCGGTCTCGGACTCGATCGAAAAGCCGAGCACCGACGCAAAGCGGATCGCACGCAGAATACGCAACCCGTCCTCGCAAAAGCGCGTGGTCGGGTCCCCGACGCAGGCGATTACCGAGCGGGCAAGATCGGTGCGACCGCCAAATGGGTCGACGATGCCGCGCGCGGGATGGTATGCCATGGCGTTGACCGTGAAATCGCGGCGCGAGAGATCGTCCTCAATATGAGAGGAGAAGGTGACCGAGACCGGATGCCGGTTGTCGGCGTAGGCACCGTCGCGGCGGTAGGTTGTGATCTCGAGCGGTTCTCCGTCAACAAGCACCGTCAGCGTGCCGTGTTGAATGCCGGTTTCGATCGTGCGCAGGTCCGAAAAGCACGCCGCGGTCTGCTCGGGACGCGCCGAGGTGGTGATATCCCAATCGTTTGGGACTCTCCCAAGGAGCGAATCGCGCACGCATCCGCCAACGGCGTAAGCCTCAAAGCCTGCGCTCTCCAGGCGTTCGATTGCAAAGAGCACCGACGGAGGCAGGGTAATTCTGATCGAATTCATGGCGTTCACTCCTTTCTATCCTTTTTGGTGTGTTAGATTTCGATTTTTGGGGGACGTGTTGTGTTACAGGGCAAACAGCCTCGTTCCGTGGCGTCGCAGGGAGAGGAGCAGCACCATGCCGCAAGCATATGCCGAGAGCACCTCGCCGATGCCAACCGTGAGCATCAGAAATGGCAGCCCGTCCTCAAAATGATAGCCGTAGGCAAGCACGAGCGGCACGATAGTGGTGTTTGCCAGAACGGTGGGGAGCGGCACAAGCCAGGGCAGGCGGCGCAGCAGCCGTGCGCCGATCGCACCGATCAGGGTTGCCAGCGTTCCGAACACCACGTCCTGCCAGATGCATCCCGTAAAGAGGTTGGCGAGCAGGCACCCAACGGTGAGCCCCGGGATGGCTGCGGGGGTAAAAAAGGGAAGCACGCAGAGTGCTTCCGAGATGCGAAACTGGATGGCACCGTTTGCAAGTCCGAGCGCTCCGACGTAAACGGTGAGCACCGTGTAGATCGCGGCAATGAGACCCGCCTGACAGAGAAAGCGCGTGCTTCGACGGTGGTTTTTCAGCTGATTCATAATTTTGTTCTCCTTAGTTTTGTTTAACGTGAGGATGGTTCCGAACTCACGTCAGTCATCTGTGCTGACGCCATGACTGTATGTTCTCCTATTATACAACATTTTTGCGTCCCCGTCAAGGCTTTTTTCGTTTTTTCTTGCGACGGGTGGGCGGAGATGAAAAAGGCAGACCGCTGCGGTGGCAACGGTCTGCTTTTTGATTTTATTTTCCCAATGCATCGAGCACGGCGTTGTAGAGGTAGAGTGAGCCGAGGCAGAGCAGCGGCGTGCCGTCGCGTCTGCAATCGTCGATCGCACGTGCGAGCGCGTCCTTCACGCTCTCAAAGGGCAGGGCATTGATGTTGTGGTTGTTGAGATATTTTGCATACGTGGCGGCAGAAAGTGCACGCGGATTGCCGAGGTCGACCGTGTAGGCGGTGGCAACAACGGGACGCAAAAGCTCAATCATCTCATCGTAGTTTTTGTCTGCCATTACCGCGGTGAGGACGCATGCCTTCTGCTCGGGGAAATAGGTTTGCAGGCTCTTGACCGCTGCTGCAATGCCCTGCGGATTGTGTCCGCCGTCGCAGATAATCACGGGGTCATGGTCGAGCAGCTCAAAACGAGCGGGCCAACGCACCTCACGGAGTCCACGGCGGAGCGATTCCTCCTTGCCGCACACGCCCTCGCTCTCGAGAATACCGAGCGCGGTGAGAACGATGGCGGCGTTGAAGGGCTGATAGGAGCCGAGGAGCGGCAGCTCCAAACCGACATACTGCTGAAAATCAAATACCGTGCCCTCAAGCGTCATTTCGGTCACGCGGTAGTCGCTTCGGTCCACCGTGTAAAAGGGGGCGTGGCGGTGCTCGGCGATTGCGCGGACCGTGCGGCTGGCAGAGCTTTCGCGTCCACCGTAGAGGCAGGGGCGCCCCTCCTTGACGATTCCCGCCTTCTCGGCAGCGATCGCCTGCAGGGTGTTGCCAAGCTGCTCGGTGTGGTCGAAATCAATGTCGGTGATGATCGAAAGGAGCGGATCGCGAATCACGTTGGTGGGGTCGAGTCTGCCACCCAAGCCAACCTCGAGCACCACGATCTCCACGCCGCGGCGACGGAAGCACTCAAAGCCGATGGCGGTGATCAGCTCAAACACGTTGGGCTTTTCGTCGAGTGCCTCGGCATAGGGCTTGATGAATTCGGTGATCTCGGCGAGCTCGTCCTCGCCGATCATTTCGCCACCCACACGGATGCGCTCGCGGAAATTGCGGATATAGGGCGAGGTAAAGAGCCCTGTGCGATAGCCCTCGGCACGCAGAACCGAATCGAGCATGGCACAAACGCTTCCTTTGCCGTTGGTCCCCGCAACGTGGATGCAGCGCACCGCGTTCTGCGGATTCCCAATGGCGTCGAGGAGTGCGGTGATACGCTCAAGTCCGGGCTTATTCGTGTGCCACGGAAAGGCGTGGATATATTGGATGGCTTCTTGGCAGGTCATAAAAAATCCTTCTTTCACAATCTTCGGGGAACGCGATGCGGCAGGCGTGCCGCGATGGGCATAATTTATGCGGCAGGTTGAATGAGGGGAGTCACACAAGGCTGCCGCATGGAAATTAAAGTGTCACGAATTTTGCCATTGCTTTTCGCAGGGGATGGACAAGCAGGGGAACCAAACAAGCCGAGGTTGCGCTGCGAGCAAGCCCGTTGATGATTCTGGTGGGGAGCAGGAGATGAAGTGCCTTCACGGGGTAATGCAAGAGATACCCGTCCAAATAAAGCATACCCGTGTTGCAAAGCGTGAGAAAAAGCTCCGCGATTACGATCGTGACGCAGGTGAGCACCACAGCGAGGCTGCGCTTTTTGATCCGCGTGATATGCCATGCGCCAACTGCGGCGATGATTGCCAGCAACGCGTTGGGAATCAGCCAGAGCGGAAGGGTTGCAAACCCATAGGGCGAGGGATCAATCACCTGCTCAAGAAAGGTACCGATCACTGCAACTGAAATGGCATCGGTTGGCTTGCACAGAAATGCGCAAAGCAGAATGGGCAGGGTTGAAAACGAAATTTGAACCGCTCCCGGAATCTTGAACGAGAAAAACGTTCCGAGGATCACGTAGAGCGCCACGAACATCGCATCGAGGGTGATGCGGTAAACGTGGGAGCGTGCGGAAACAGGACGACTCATAAAAATACCTCCTTTTTTCCACCCATACGGCAAAAAAGGAGGAAAAGTCAACGGCATGTCACACCCGTGCGCCCGTTTGACGGTCTCCGATCGAGCCTTATGAAGCGGGATGCAAAGCACAGATCGCAAGAAGCAGGGAAGGCTTCCCTTGCTCTTTTCGTCCGCCCGACAACTCCCCGTTCGGTCGGCACTAAAGGAACAGCGTCCAACGCCTATGCTTTTACTCTTCATGAACGTGCCAAACGCATCGGCACATTCTCGCATTATAATTATAATCGAAAAAAAGGCAATTGTCAAGTCGGCAAAATTACAATCCTGTTCAAAGCCAATCCGCATTTCTTGTTGATTATGCCACAAGAAAGGAACGGAAAAGGAAAGGCTTGGTGGATTTTTTCGTCCTTGTTTTTCCCAAAAAGTCTTGACAATGCGTAATTTTTGTGGTATACTTACCACTGTATTCGAGATAACATCCCTGTCCCACTGATTTGCGAATCGTGCACGACACCGATTTGCGAATTTCGGGGGGCTTTTGTTTTTTTCCGGGTACACAAATATTTTACGGAGGTACCCGAAGATGAATAAAGGTACAGTGAAGTGGTTTAATGCGGAGAAGGGCTACGGCTTCATCTCCAACGACGAGGGTGGCGACGACGTGTTCGTTCACTTCTCGGCAATCCAGGTTGAGGGCTTCAAGACTCTGACCGAGGGTCAGAAGGTGACGTTTGACACCGAGCCCGATCCCAAGAACAGCGCAAAGCTCAGAGCTGTGAACGTTTGCCTAGCTTGATCAGCTTGTACCAAAAGGGGCTGCCTCAAATTTGAGGCAGCCCCTTCTTTATGTGTCAAACGAGCTTGTCGATCAGGTCGCGGAATTCTGCGCGGTCGGGGTGATCCTCCAGGTTGAGGTCATTGAGGTCTGCCAGAACCTGTGCAAGCTCCTCTGCGGCGCTATCGGAGTCGCTGCGGAGGATGCTCACGGTGCGGATCACGCAAGAGAGAAAACGCAGATCATCGGAGGGGGTGCTGACGCGGTTTGCGGCACCGAGGCGAAGCTTGCTCTCGCTGCTGATGAGCGCGTCGGTGAGCTTATAGCGCATCGAGAGCTCCATCCAATCGGAACCGGGGGTGGAGAGCGCTTTTTCGGTGCATTTGAGCTCATAGCAAACCGTTACCTGATGCCCGGCTCCAACGTCACCTGCATCCTTGGTGTCGTCCTCAAAATCCTCGGCGTTCAGCATGCGGTTTTCATATCCGATCAGGCGGTATTCCGAGATATATTCGGGGTCGAATTTGATCTGGAGCTTGACGTCCTTTGCAACCGTGTAAAGCGTGCCGAGCAGATCGCTTCCAAAGACCTTTTCCGCCTCACTCGTGCCGTCGATATAGTAGTAGACGCCGTTGCCGTTGTCTGCAAGCGCCTCCATGTTGGCGTCGCGATAGTTTCCGCCGCCAAAGCCGAGCACCGAGAGGTAGACCCCTGCGTTGCGCTTGCCCTCCACAAAGCTTTTGAGCTCGGCAGAGGTGGCAATGCCAACGTTCAAATCTCCGTCTGATGCAAGAATGATGCGATTGTTGCCGCCCGCAACCATGTGCTTTTCGGCAATGCGGTATGCTTCGGTCAGCCCTGCCTCGCCATTTGTGGAGCCATAGGCGGAGAGCGAATTGATCGCCTCCAGGATGCGTGCGCTCTCAAGACCCGAGCAGCCGTCGAGCACAACCTCCTCCTTGCCCGAATAGGTCACGATCGAAACGGTGTCGTTGGCACCGAGATTGCCAACGAGATAGGTGAAGGCGGTTTTGAGAAGCGGGAGCTTATCCTCACTCATCATCGAGCCCGAAACGTCGATCAGGAACACCAGATTGTTGCCTGCCGTGGGTGCGGGCGCAGGAGCCTGCAGAGAGAGGCGTAGGAGCATCGTTTGGGGGTTCCACGGGCAGACCGCGATCTCGCTTGTCACGCCAAAGAGCTCGCCCTCGGTGGGGGCGGAGACGTTATATCGGAAATAGTTGAGAAATTCCTCCACGCGGAATGCCGACGAGATGCGCTGCAGATCGGGGAGCCCGTAGGAAGCGTTTACCACCTTGCGGAAATAGGAGTAGGACGCCGTGTCAACGTCGGCGGAGAAGGTGGAGGTCGCTTGGATCGCGGTTTCCGTGAAGCGGGGAGGGCGGTCTTGCTCGCTCTCCGAGGAATTGGTACCCGCGAGAGTTGCGTCCGTGATGATCCCGCCGTAAAAATCAGGATTATCGGAGTCGGGGGAGCTTTCATTGGGAGCGCCGGGAGAGGGCAAGCCTTCGTCTCCTATCCAATCGAGCACCCCCCCTTGGTAGCCGCCGCTCTGCATGTTGTCGGTGTTGATTTTTTCGGAGCAAGCCGAGAGGGTTGTGAGCAGGAGCAGAGCAGAGAGGAGCAGTGCGAGAAATTTTGCCGTGTGTTTCATGATGCATCCATCCTTTCGTGTTTCGTTCATTTTCGGGTTTTAGCGTGTATGAGCCTCCAGAATGCCTGTGACGGCTGCGATGAGCCCATCGCTCAGCCGGAGCTCTGCCTCGTAGTCAAAGAGGTCTGCCTGCCCCACGTTGCCGCTCGAGAGGGGGAGGTAAGGAGAGTAGACCTCCCCGTTGCCGAGCACGAGCCAGAGGCGGCATGCCTGCGGAGCAGAGTCGGCTTCGATGCGCTCGCCCTTGCCGAACTCTGCCGAAAGGCTTGCCAGCTCTTTCCCACTCAAGGCTTGGCTGATGCAGAGCTCGCCGCTGTCGCGGTACTGCCAAACGAGGTAGGCATAGCCGTCGAAGAAGGGAACCGCCTGCTCATTTGTGACCGATTGTCCACCATCTCGGTCACGCAGCTCGAGCAGGAGTGTGTCGAGACCCGAGACACCATTGCTTTGAAGCCCATCGTTCGAGGGTGTTGTGGGTTGAGGGGGACGCAGAAAGCGAAGCGACGCGAGCAAAAGCGCGGTGCACAGGATCAGGCAGGCGGCGAGGGGGAGCAGACGCCACTGCAGTTGGCGTCGCTTTTGCGGCACATAGGTGAGCGCTTCCTGCAGGATCGCGTCGTCAATCTCGCCGACCGACTCAAACAGGTCGCGTGCTTTTTGTTCTTTATTCGATTTCATAGCAGCTCCTTCGCCTCCAATTCCTTTCGTAGTTTTTCGCGCATGCGGTGCAGTGTGACCTTGACCTTGGATTCGCCGATTCCGAGTGCCCGTGCGATCTCGCCCGTGCTCTGTGAGCAGAAATACCGTCGGACGAAGATGGCGCGCCGCTCGGGAGATTGCATGGCGAGAAAGCCGTTGATCGCTTCGCTCAATCGACGGTTATCGTATTCGCTTTGCGGGGTCTCTCGGTCGGGGACGCATTCGGTCAGCTCCTCGATCGCCGTACCGATGCCGCCGCGCTTTTGCCGATGCAGGGCACGCCAGCGGTCGATCGCAATACGGCGGGTGATCTTGGAGAGAAAGGCACCAAGGTGGTTCGGACGTGCGGGTGGGATCGCGTCCCACGCGGCAAGATAGGTATCGTTCACGCATTCCTCGGCATCCTCGTGCGAGGAGAGCAGGGAATAGGCGAGCGTTTGCAGCATGCGTCCGTATTTGGCGTCGCTTTCGCGAATTGCGTTCTCATCCCGCGACCAATAGAGATCAACGATCCTGTGGTCCTCCATGTCAACACTCCTGTCGTGGGCTTCACTCAATCAGTCGCTCCCTTGCGCCGATCGGTTACAGCTTCTGCGAAAATTTTTTGGAATTTCCGAATTTTTTTCGGGACGAACGGCTTTGCGGCAGGTGGGCTTTGAAAACAGAAAGAAAAAAGAAAGCGGGGAGACGACCGATCGGCGGTGTCTCCCCGTTGATTGTGAAATTATACGTCGATGTCCTTCATATACCGACTGCCGTTCTCGGTGATGAATTTTTTACGCGCGGGGAGGTTATCGCCAAGCAGCGTATCAAACATGATTTCGGTTGCAGCCGCGTCTGCGGGAGAGACCGAAATGAGACGGCGCGTTTCGGGGTTCATGGTTGTGTGCCACATCATCTCGGGCTCATTCTCACCAAGACCCTTCGAGCGCTGAAGGGTGTATTTTTTGTTGCCCAGCTTTTTGAGAATCTCTGCCTTTTCAAATTCATCGTAGGCAAAGAGTGTCTCGTCCTTTGTGGTGATCTCAAAGAGCGGCGACTCAGCGATGAACACCTTGTGCTCCTTGAGCAGGGTGGGCAGGAGACGGTAAAAGAGCGTGAGCAGGAGGGTGCGGATCTGGAAGCCGTCCTCATCGGCATCGGTGCAGATGATGATCTTGGACCAACGCAGGTCCTTGAGGCTGAAGGCGCTCATATCGGAGCTCTTTTTGCCGTGAATTTCCACGCCGCATCCGATCACGCGGAGCAGGTCGGTGATGATCTCGCTCTTGAAAATCTTGTCAAAATCACTCTTGAGGCAGTTGAGGGTTTTTCCGCGCACGGGGATGATCGCCTGGTATTCGGCGTTGCGTCCCTGCTTACACGAGGAGAGAGCCGAGTCGCCCTCCACGATATAGAGCTCGGCGATGCTCGGGTCCTTGGAGCGGCAGTTGACGAATTTTTCCACGCGGTTGTCCACGCCGATCGAGCCCGAAAGCTTCTTTTTCACATCCACGCGCGCACGCTCCGCGCTCTCGCGGCTGTGCTTGTTGATGAGCACCTGCGAGGCAAAGAGGTCGGCTGCCTTGGGATTTTCGATGAAATAGATTTCGAGCTTGCGGCGCAGGAATTCGTTGAGCGCCGACTCGATAAAGGCGTTTTTGATCGACTTTTTGGTTTGGTTCTCGTAGGAGGTCATGGTCGAGACGCTGTTGATTACCAGCACCAGACTGTCGGAAACGTCGGCAAAGGAGATTTTTCCCTTTTCGTTTTTGCCGTATCGGTTGTTTGCCTTGAGATATTTGTCGAGCGCGTAAACGAACGCCGACTTCACCGCATCGTCATGCGAGCCGCTGTGCTCGAGATAGCTTGCACAGTGGTAGTATTCCTGCATGGTGACGGTATTGGAAACGCAGAAGGTGATGTCCGCCTTGAATTTATAGTCGGGCAGGTCCTCGCGGTCGCGACCCTGCGCCTCCAGGTGCCAGCTCACGGGCTCGGTCAGAGCCGCGTCGCCCACCGTTTCGCGCAGATAGTCGATGATGCCGTTCTCATAGAAATAGCGATCCTCGGTGAAGCTGCCGTCCTCCTGCTCCAGGTAGAGCAGAAAGGCGATCCCGGGGTTGACCACCGACTGGCGGTGCATCACGTCCTTGAAATTTTCGTGCGGGATGGCGATGTCGGTGAATACCTCAAGGTCGGGCTTCCAGTGCACCACCGTGCCCGTGCGCTTTTCCTTGGGCGAGAGGGGGCGCTCTGCGAGCTCACCGTCAACCTCACCCTTGCGGAATTGAATCGAGCGCTCCATTTTTCCGTCGTAGGAGCGAACCGTCATATATTCCGAGCTGTATTGCGTTGCGCACGCGCCCAGACCGTTCAGACCGAGCGAATATTCGTAGGATGCGCCGTCGGTGTTGTTTTCATATTTACCGCCCGCATAGAGCTCACAGTAGATCAGATCCCAGTTCCATCTGCCCTCGCGCTCGTTCCAGCCGAGCGGAACACCGCGTCCGTGGTCGTCAACCTCAATGCTTCGGTCGCGGAACACACGCACGCGAATCTCGTTTCCGTGACCCTCGCGCGCCTCGTCGACCGCGTTGGAGAGAATTTCAAAGAAGGAGTGCTGGCACCCGTCCAACCCGTCCGAGCCGAAAATGACCGCAGGACGCTTGCGCACGCGGTCGGCACCCTTGAGCGCCTTGATGCTTTGGTTATCGTATTGCTGCTTTGCGGTTTCTTGCTTTGCCATTCGTTATCCTTTCCGTGTTACTTGTCAGTTGTATTTTCGGTTATTGATGACGTCGAACGCCGCAAATTCCATCACGCGCTCGGCAAGACCAAATGCCGACAGATCATTGCGCACGGCTTCAACTGACATGTTGCGTTTCCTCTGTTTCTGTATATTCTCTATCATTATAGCAGAAAAAAATCAATTTGAAAAGGGGGGTGCGTTGATTTTTTGTAAATTTTCTCTTTTTTCGCGGTTTTTCTATTGCAAGTTGCGCGAAAAAGGAATATAATATATTGTGTATAACAATGCGTATCAAACGGAGGAGGCGAACGGGCTTGACGGTGAGCGAATGGAGAGAAAAATGGAGCGGCGCCGCAGTAACGGTCGTGGGGCTTGGCGTGTCCAATCTCCCCTTGATTGATTTTCTGCTTGCAGAGGGCTTTTCGGTCACGGCGCGCGACAAAAAAACGCGTGACGCATTCGATGAAAAGAGTGCCGAGACGCTTGCACGCTTCGAGCGGTCCGGCGTGCGCCTGATCCTTGGGGAGGGCTATCTCGATGGCATCGACGGGGACCTGATCTTCCGCTCGCCCGGTATGCGCCCCGACCTGCCTGCCTTTGCCGAGGCGACCGCACGCGGAGCTACCCTCTCCTGTGAGATCGAGCTTGCGCTCTCGCTCACGCCTGCCACCGTGATCGGCATCACGGGGAGCGACGGAAAGACCACAACCACAACGCTCACGGGTAAGATGCTGGAAGTGGCGTGCGCGCGGCGGGGCAGGGGGCGCGTGTTCGTGGGCGGCAATATCGGTGACCCCTTGATCGGTCGCGTGGGCGAGATGACACCCGACGATTTTGCCGTGGTAGAGCTTTCAAGCTTTCAGCTCCAGCCCATGCAGCACTCGGCACACCGCGCCGCGCTGACCAACGTGAGTGAAAATCACCTCGATTGGCACACGGGCATGGAGGAATATATCGCGGCAAAAACCAATCTGTTCCGCCATGAGGAAAATCAATTGCTCGTCACCAACGCCGAGAACGCAGTCACGCGCAGGGTGGGCGGCGATTGCCGATCTGCCGTGGTCTGGTTTTCGTCACGGCGCTCCTCACGCGAGGCGTTCGCGCCTCTTTTGCGCGCAGGGGACCGTGCGATCGGACTATCTGACGGTTGGATCACGCGCTTCGACGCGGACGGTGAGCACCCAATCCTTCGCGCCGATGAGATCCTGCTCCCCGGTGTGCACAATCTGGAAAACTACATGACCGCCATTGCCCTGACCGAGGGGCTGGCGGAGCCCGAGGATATCCGCGCGGTGGCAACTTCCTTCCGCGGTGTGGAGCATCGCCTGGAGCTGATCCGAACGGTTGGGGGCGTGCGCTATTACAACAGCTCGATCGACTCCTCCCCCGCACGCACGGCGGCTGCTCTCTCGGCACTCTCCGAGCGCCCGATCGTGATCTGCGGCGGATATGATAAAAAGCTTTCCTTTGCGCCGCTTGCCGAGGCTCTTTGCGAGCACGCTTCAGCGGTGGTGCTCACGGGTGCCACGGCAGGGAGAATTCGCGAGGCGCTCGACGAATATATGCAATCGTGGCAGGGCGAGCTGCCGATTTATTCCGAGCCCGATTTTGAGGGGGCTGTGCGCCGAGCCCGTGCGATCGCACGCGAGGGAGACACCGTTCTGCTCTCACCCGCCTGCGCAAGCTTCGACGCTTTTCCCAATTTCATGGTGCGCGGCAACACCTTCCGCCGCATCGTGGAGTCCTTTGAGGAGCGTTGACCCGTGCCACGGTGATCCGTTCAAACGCAATCAGGTCTATCAAAAAGCAATCAATAAAAACGAAAAAAACAAAACAAAAAGGAGATTTGGATATGGATCAGAATCATGTTCAGTATGAAGCGGGCTACACCCCCTTCCGTGTGAAAAAGACCGCGGCGGATTTTCGCGCCAAGGCAAGAATGGTGCTCAAGCCCTCCTATTGGACGATGTTTGTCGCATCGTTCGTGTCAGGTCTGCTCGGAGGCACGGCATACTCTGCGAGTGTCAGCTTTTCGTCGGGCTCAACCGAGATCAACGTCAGCGGCGATCAGCTGGAGCACTTGATCGAGCTTTTCCGTGATGGCGGGGTGATGGCGGTGCTCAACTCCAATCCCCTGATCATGTTCGCCTTCGTTGCGGTGCTTGTGGGTGCGGTGTTCGGCGTGGCGTTCAGCCTGTTTGTCGGTGCCCCTGTTACGCTCGGCTACCAAAAACTCAACCTCGACCTGGTTGACGGCAAGATCGTGCGTGTGTCCTCCATCTTCGACTATTTCGGCAAATGCTACCGCAAGGCGGTGGCTCTGCGCTTTATGCACGATCTGATCGTCTCCCTGGTCGGTCTGCCGCTCACCGCGCTGACTCTGCTTCTGTTCTGGCTCAATCGCGGTGCCATTCTCAACGTGATGCTCTCGCGTGCAAGCACGGATGATTTTGCCGTGATGCTGCTGGTCATGCTTGCGATCATGGTGTTGGCGATCCTGACCGTTCTGGCACAGACCGTGGTGCAGTATCGCTACGTTTTCTGCTTTATGATCCTTGCCGAATACCCCGAGATGGGCGTGATGGACGCGCTGCGCAATTCTGCAAGCCTGATGAAGGGCAATAAGTGGAGATTTTTCTGCCTGAACATCAGCTTCATCGGATGGATTCTGCTCGCATCCTTCTGTACCTGCGGACTCGGCATGCTTTTCCTCACCCCTTACATCGACGCATCCGCCGCAGCCTTCTACGATGAGATTGCAAACCGTGCTGCCGCGCGCGAGACCGAATTCCCGAGCCTTGATCCCGACGATTACACCGTGGATTGAGCAGGGAGCGGAACGAACGCATACCGAGAAAAAGGAATACCAAAAGAGAGAAAGAGACAGTTCATATGATATTTTCGGAAAAGATCAACACCCTGGCACGCGAGGCGGAGATAGCGCTTGCCGAGCAATTTGCAAAAATCGACGCCGTTGCGTTTGAGAACACCCAAAAGGTGATGGACGCCTTTCGCGAGCACCGCGTGTCGGACGGCATGTTCCAATCGACCAGCGGCTACGGCTATGACGATCGCGGCAGAGATACGCTCGACGAGATCTGGGCTGACGTGATGGGCGCCGAGGCGGCGATCGTGCGTCACGGCATTGTGAGTGGCACGCATGCGCTCACCATCGGCCTGTTCGGCATCCTGCGCCCCGGAGACGTGATGTATTCGGTGGCGGGCAAGCCCTACGATACGCTCGAGGAGGTCATCGGATTGTCGGGTGAGGCGGGCAACGGCTCGCTCCGCGATTTCGGTGTTTCCTATGCACAGACCGAGCTCGACGCGAACGGTACCTTTGATTTCGACGCGATCGGAGAGCGGCTTCGCTCTGCCGAGGGCGAGCGGATCAAGATGGTCTTTGTTCAGCGCTCCAAGGGCTACCTCAACCGCCGCACGCTCAGCGTTGCCGAGATCGGGGAGCTGGTGCGCTTCGTCAAGGGCATCCGCCCCGAGGTGTTCGTGGTGGTGGACAACTGCTACGGCGAATTTGTGGAAACGCTGGAGCCCTCGGCGGTCGGAGCCGACCTCGTGATCGGCTCACTCATCAAAAATCCGGGTGGCGGCATGGCAGAGTCGGGCGGCTATCTCGCAGGCTCGCGTCGCGCGGTCGAGCTGGCAAGCTACCGCCTCACCTCGGTTGGCATCGGCGCTGAGGTTGGCGCCACGATGGGGCAGAACAAATCCATGTATAAGGGGCTTTTCTATGCCCCCCACACCACCGCGCAGGCACTCAAAACCGCATGCCTTGCCGCCTACGTGTTTGAAAAGCTGGGATACGCCGTGGAGCCGCGCTGGAACGAGGAGCGCCACGACATCATCCAGACCGTAATCACGGGAAGCGCCGAGGGGCTCTGTGCATTTTGTCGCGGAATTCAGGCAGGCTCCCCCGTGGATGCCTTCGTCACCCCCGAGCCCTGGGCAATGCCGGGGTATAGCGATCCCGTGATTATGGCGGCAGGCGCATTTACGCAGGGCAGCTCGATCGAGCTTTCTGCCGACGGTCCGCTCCGTCCGCCCTTTACCGCCTATTTCCAGGGTGGACTCACCTATGAGAGCGGCAAGATCGGCATTCTCGCCGCAGCGCAGAGCATGCTTGACGGCAAGAGCTGACGCACGAAAAGTTTACAGAAAATTGAAGATGTTTGCATTGCGATGTGGTAAAATAGACTCTGCAATGCGGAAAAGGATGCAAGCGTCCTTTTCAGAAGAAAGCGAAAGGACCCAACGAAATGAAACGAGTTTACAAAACGGCGATGCTGATCCTCACCCTCGCCGCAATCCTGCTCGCGGCGGTCTCCTGCTCGGCAATCCCCGAGCCGGGCGTGCCCGAGGGCATGAAATCGGCAACCGCGGCAGGCGACGAATTCCGCCTTTACGTGCCGTCGGTCTGGACGGTCAACACGGCGTACGGCGTCTCGGGTGCGTATTTTACCATGTCCGAGCCCTCGAACGTGAGCGCGGTCAAATATGAGATTACGCAGGACATGAGCACAGCAATGAATGCGGCAGGCGTTGCCGACGGCGCGCGTCTCGATTGGTTCTGGGAGAACAACTGTCTTCCTGCCGTGGAGCAGGTCTCGCTTGGCGGCAGCCTGCAGAAGGTGGAGCAGAAAGAGAACGAAGGAGAAGAGACGGAGAGCGGAGAGAAAAACGAGGGACTCCTCCTCGGCGAATGCAATGCCCGTCGCTACCACGTCACCGCAACGGTGCGCGGCGAAACTCTGCATTTCGTGCACGTGATTGCCGAGCGTGGGGGCGCGTTTTTCGTGCTTACCTTTACTGTGACCGACAATCTCTACGGGGCTTTGCAGGATAATATCGGGGAGATCATCGGCTGCTTTGTGTTTGCCGAGCCCTATGATCCCGACGCATTTGCCAAGCTCCCCACCGAGGGCATTGACGCGCCCGAGGGGATGAAGCTCGCCTCCAACGATCAGGTGCCCTACCGCTTCTTCGTGCCCGCCGATTGGACGCTGAACAATCTCGAGCAGGTTTATGCGGCATACGTGGAGAGCGATCGCTCAAGCGTGTGCGTTACCCCCTATATGCCCGAGACCGAGATGCGCGTGGGCGAATTCTTTGAGCTCTGCGCCGAGATGCTGGAGAACAGTGCCGACAAGGATGGCTACGAGCTGCTCGAAACCAAGACCGACGTGGATATGGGCGGCGAGGTTGCAACGGCGTATACCTATCGCTATACGGTTGGCGGCAGGGAGGTGCGCTGCATGCAGGTGATTGCCGCGCACGGTAGCATGATCTACAGCGTGACCTACACCGCCACGCCCGAGTGCTTTGACGCGCATCTGGACGAGGTGGACCGCATCATTGAAGCCTTTGCATTCCGATAAACGATAAAGGGCAGTGTCGGAGCCGACGCAGGTGGGCTCCGACCGCTTTTTTGAATCGGATCGCATGAAAAATGATCAAAGAACAGAAAAATATAGGTAGAAGCTATGAAAGAAATTTATTTGGATAACAGCGCCACCACACCGCTCTCGGAGCACGTGAAGGAGGCAATGCACGAGGCGATGGAGGTCTACGGAAATCCCTCCTCCCTCCATCCCGTCGGGCAGGCGGCACATCGCCTTTTGGAGCAATCGCGTCGGCGCGTGCTGCAAAGCTTGGGCGTGCGCTCCGTCACCGCAGGGGCGGGGAGTCTGATCTTTACTGCGGGCGGAACCGAGGCGGATAACCTCGCCATTCTCGGCACGGCGTATGCCAAGCCCCGTCGACGCGGCGGTCGGATCATCTGCACCGATTCCGAGCACGCGGGCGTTGAGCATGCGATGCAGGCGCTCGAGGCGGACGGCTTTGAGGTGGTGCGCATTGCAACGAGGGGTGGCGTGCTGGACATGGAGCAGCTCGAGCAGGCGCTCACGCCCAATGCCTTTCTCGTGTCGATCATGATGGTGAACAACGAAACGGGTGCGCTCTACGACGTGGCACGCGCGTTTGCAATGGCAAAGGCAAAGCGTCCCGAGATCGTCACGCACACCGACGCGGTGCAGGGCTATCTCAAATGCAGATTTACGCCGCAGACGATCAAGGCGGACCTCGTAACCGTCAGCTCGCACAAGATCCACGGACCCAAGGGCGTTGGCGCGCTCTACGTCTCGCCCGAGGCACTCAAGCGTCGCGATCTTGCCCCCACGGTTCACGGCGGCGGACAGGAGAGCGGCTTCCGCTCGGGCACCGAGAACCTCATCGGCATCGCAGGCTTCGGCGCGGCGGCAGAGGAGGGGTGGTCGAGCCTTGCCCATGACCTTGCCCATCTGACCGATCTGCGCGACTATGCACGCGAGCGGCTTGCAGAGCTGCCCGTCATGCTCAATCTGCCCGCGGGCGCGAGCGCACCGCACATCGTCAACCTCACGCTTCCGAGCATTCGGAGTGAGACGATGCTGCACGCGCTTTCCACCGACGGCATCTGTGTTTCCAATGGCGCGGCGTGCTCCTCACACGGACAAAAAACGCAGTCCCCCCTGCTTGCCTTCGGACTCAACCGTGAGCAGATGGAGGCGTCGATCCGTGTCAGCTTCGGCAGACAAAACACACGCGAGGACGTCGACACGCTGGTCGAGTCACTCTCGCGCGAGATCGAAAGGCTTGTTCGCACCAAGCGCTGACAAAAAAACAAAGGGCTGCCTCAAATTGCAAATTTGAGGCAGCCCTTTGAGATTGTAGACAAAACTAACATGTTTTGTCAAATTGCTTAAAAGTTTTGGTCAAGCTTTTTCAAAAGCTTGCGGGGTGAAGG
>CAJKPX010000047.1 GCA_905201895.1 uncultured Eubacteriales bacterium
GCAAAGCTAAAGCTTTTTGGAACCACCAGCACTGCTGGTGGTTTTCGTTTCACAATAAAAACGCGGGTGAGCCAAATGCAAAAATGCATTCGACTCACCCACGTTGTTGTTTACTTGATGGCTAAACAGCGCCATTTTTGATGCCTGTCGCGTCAAAAAACGCGGCGGCTTACTTCTTCTGCGCCTCCATTGCGCGGCGGCGACGCATCATTTCCTTCATGCGCATTTCGGTGTTGAGAATCTTCTTGCGCAGGCGGATCGACTTCGGCGTGACCTCGATCAGGTCATCGTCGGTGATATATTCGATCGCCTCCTCGAGCGTGAAAATCTTGGGGGGCGTGAGCAGCAGCTTCTCGTCTGCGCCCGCAGAGCGGATCGCGGTGAGCTGCTTCTTCTGGCAGGGGTTGACCGCAATATCATCATTCTTGGGGTTCTCGCCAACGATCATGCCCTCGTAAACGGGGGTCTGGGGACCAACGAAGAGCTGACCGCGCTCCTGCGTCTTATAAAGACCGTAGCGCGTGGTCTCACCGTCTGCCGATGCGATCAGCGTGCCCGTGAAGCGCATGGCAACCTCGCCGCGATAGGGAGCGTAGCCGTCGAAGATCGTGTTGATCACGCCCTCGCCGTGAGTTGCGGTGAGGAACTCCGAGCGATAGCCGAACAGGCAACGCGCGGGGATCGAATACTCAATTCTCGTGCGCGATCCAACCGGGTTCATCGTGAGCAGCTCGCCCTTGCGCTGGCTCAGCTTCTCAACCACCGTTCCGACGAAATCCATCGGCACGTCGAGCGTGACGCGCTCCATCGGCTCGCATTTCTCGCCGTCGATCTCCTTATAGAGCACGCGGGGATTCGAGCAGGCGAGCTCAAAGCCCTCGCGGCGCATGGTTTCAAGCAGGATCGAAAGGTGCATCTCGCCTCTGCCCGCAACGCGGAACTCGTCGGTGGTGTCGCCGTCGCTCACGCGGAGCGAAACGTCCTTGAGCAGCTCGCGGTAGAGTCGGTCGCGGATCTGACGGGAGGTAACAAATTTGCCCTCCTTGCCCGCAAAGGGACTATTGTTGACCATAAAGGTCATTTCCATGGTCGGCTCAGAAACCTTGACGAATTCAAGCGGCTGAGGATTGGAGGGAAGCGTGAGCGTATCGCCGATGGTGATGTCACCCGCGCCCGAGAAGCAAACGATGTCGCCAACCTTTGCGTTCTCCACGGGCTTGCGGATCAGACCGTCGATCTGATAGAGCGAGACAACCTTGGTGCGCTTGACCTGCTCGGGGTTGTGATAGTTGCAGACCGCAACCTCCTGTCCCACGCGGATGCTGCCTCGCTCGATGCGTCCGATACCGATGCGTCCAACGTAATCGTTGTAGTCGATCGAAGAAACCAGGAGCTGCAGCTCGCCATCCTCGTCGCCCTCGGGGGCGGGCATGTAGGAAAGAATCTTATCAAAGAGAGGGGTCAGATCGGTGCCGGGAACCGAGGGGTCCTCGGTGGCGGTGCCTGCTCTGCCCGAGCAATAGAGCATGGGGCTGTCGAGCTGCTCGTCGTTGGCACCCAGGTCCATCAAAAGCTCGAGGATCTCGTCCTCCACCTCGCCCAAACGTGCATCGGGCTTGTCAATTTTATTGAAGCAAACGATCACGCGGTGGTTGAGTTCAAGCGCCTTCTGGAGCACGAAGCGCGTTTGGGGCATGGGTCCCTCTGCTGCGTCAACGAGCAGGATAACGCCGTTTACCATCTTGAGGATGCGCTCCACCTCGCCGCCGAAATCGGCGTGGCCGGGGGTGTCGATGATGTTGATCTTAACGTCCTTGTAGTAAACTGCGGTGTTCTTTGCAAGGATCGTGATGCCGCGCTCCTTCTCAAGGTCGCCCGAGTCCATCACGCGTGTAACGGTCTCCTGGTTGTCGCGGTAGATTCCGCCCTGCTTGAGCAGGCCGTCAACGAGCGTCGTTTTTCCGTGGTCAACGTGTGCGATGATCGCCACGTTGCGCAAATCTTCTCTTACCAATGCCTTATTCTCCCATTTTCAAAATTCGCAAAATTTTCTTTAACAATATATTATATCACATTTTTCGCCCTCGGTAAAAGACGAAGAACAACTGATTTTCACCAACTTCACCGCCTTCTTTTTGGTCGATTTGACGAAACGCAAACACCTCTCCCGCTCACCCGACGCGCAAAAATCGAGCGTTTTCGCATTGACAACACGCCGATTTTGTGATACAATGATCTCAATCGGGCACGAAAAGCCCCCGAAAGGAGAATGTTATGCGAACGAGGCTGATTGCGTTTGTCCTTTGCGTTTGTCTCGCCCTTCCCCTCCTGCTCCTCGGCTGCGACAGCGCCGGGCAGCCCTCCGCCCCAACACCCACAAGCCACGTTGTCACCTTCTACGTGGACGGCGAGGTCTACGAGCAGCGAACGGTTCCGCACGGCTCAACCGTCTCTCCCCCCGCCGAGCCGCAGAAGAACAACCTGCTCTTTGACGCCTGGACGAGCGCGCAGGGCGGCGGCTACGAATATGATTTTTCGGTTGCGGTCAAAGCACCGATCAACCTCTACGCGTCCTTTATCCCCGACGCCGTTTCGATCACAAATCAGATCACAACGAGCGCGATCCGCGCCGTGGTGACGGTGCATAACGTCAGCTATAACGAGCAGAAATTTCTCGGCATCACCATCGGACGCAAGGACGTGAGCCAAACGAACGGCTCGGGCGTAATCATCCGCGTCGACGGAAACACCGCCTACCTGCTCACAAACTGCCACGTGGCGGCAACCGAGGACGGTCGCACGCATTCCGAGCTCTCGGTGACCGACTACCGCGGCAACACCTACACGGCAAGCATCTGGAAGGCATCGTCAGCCCCCAAGGCGATCGCGCCCGCCTATGACCTTGCCCTTCTCGTTTTCCGCTTTGACACCGAAAATCCACTCGCCGCACTCGAGCTCGCTCCCGCCGACCCCGTGATCGGAGACCATCTGGTGGCGCTCGGTCAGCCCAAGGGGCAAACCAACGCGATCACCTACGGGCGCGCCGCCGATTACCGCAAAATCACGCTCAGCGACACCTCTGTCTCGCAAAGTGACGTACGCTTTGACGTTTTGCAGCACACGGCATTTACCGACGGCGGCTCGAGCGGAGGTCCGCTGCTGAACACCGACCTTCAGGTGGTGGGCATCAATTACGCCGGCAGTCATTCCGAGCAGTTCTCCGCCGGATACAGCATCCCCGTCTCACGCGTCCGTGAATTTCTGAACAACTACGGGTTTCGATGAAAAGGGCGAAAAATCTCCCTGAAAAGCCCCGGCTATATAAATTCTTGTGTGGAATTGAAGAAAAATTTTCATGATTTCCAATTTTCAAATTGTGTGGAGTATTACAAAGACAGAAGCATAAAGCGCCTCCCCTGTGTAAGCGGGAGAAATTTGCAAGCAAATTAGCTCGCGGAGCGAGACGGAAGGGTTGTAAAAAGCAAAAATCACCCAAAAAAACAATCCCTCACCCGCCTTCGGCGGGAGCTCCCGCGACACTTGGGAGCCTTCCGTAAAAGTGCGATCACATCGACATCATACGGTAAAAATATCATATCCACACGAAAAATTACATAGCCAAAGCCCCTCAACCGCTTGACTTTCGGGCGGCGCTGTGGTATACTGTAACATAGTACAAAAAAAGAGGAACGACATGATCCGAGCAATTATTTTTGATTTTGACGGCACACTTGCCGACACCATTGACGCTCTGCGCGAGGCGATCAATATGACCATGCGCCAACACGGCTACCCCGAGCGCTCTGCCGATGAGGTTCGCAGCTTCATCAACCACGGCGCACGCGATCTTGTCCGTCGCGCCCTGCCTACCACGCTGCAGGATGATGAGACGCTGCTCGACGGCGTGCTTGCAGACTACCTGGAGAATTACCGCGCGGTCTATCTGCACACCGACCGTGCCTACGAGGGCATCCCCGAGCTGATCTCCGAGCTGCGCGAGAGAGGGCTGCGCATTGCCGTGCTCTCAAACAAGCCCCACCTCTATATGGAAGGACTCTGCGCGCAGATCCTCCCTGCGGGTGCGTGTGACGCGGTGCAAGGCATGATCCTCGGCAAGCCCTCCAAGCCCGACCCCTATCTCTGCCATCTGGTTGCCGACAAGCTCGGCATTTCCCCCGAGGAATGCGTGATGGTTGGCGACAGCGACGTGGATATCCGCACGGCGAAAAACGCGGGCATGGTCCCCGTGAGCGTTTCGTGGGGCTACCGCGACAAGGCGTTTTTGCGTGCAAACGGCGCGGAGCACATTGCCGCAACGCCGAACGAGCTGCGCAAAATCCTCTTGGACCTGATCAACACCCCCTGATCGGTCGGTAACGCCCCTTGACTTCCCGCAATTTGATAGAACAGAAAGGATCGAACTGATATGCTGAAAGTGGAAAGAACCTCCGTGATGAATCTCGACAACGCCATCCGCGGCGCGCGCAATCCCCTCAACAGCTGGGCGCGAAGCGACAGCGCCTTTGACGCCGAGGGCAACTATATCCTCGGAGAAAATGACCTCGACCTGGCAAAAAGACTCGCACACGCAGGTCCCGATCATCGCAAATTCCTGCGCCAGATTTTCGTTTCGGTCGATATCACCGCTCCCCTCTATTGGTGGAAGGAATTTGATACCTACAAGGTGGGCACGGTTGCAAACTCCTGCTCCACCATGCACAAGATTCATGCAAAGGCGTTTGACCGCGACGATTTCTCTCATGACCGACTCGACGAGGGCGGTCTTGCCGCACTCGACGCGCTGATCGCGTATCTGGAGAGCGAGCGCCAAAAATTTGTGGCGGATAAGACCGACCGCCAGAGCTGGCACAACATGATCCAGCTCCTCCCCTCCTCCTTCAATCAAATGCGCACCGTGACGATGAACTACGAAAATCTGATCAACATGTATTATGCCCGCCGCACCCACAAGCTGGCGGAATGGCACACGCTCTGCGATTGGATTCTCTCGCTGCCCTATGCCGGTGAGCTGATCTGCGTCAAGGATTGAAGCTGCACGCCCGAGATGACTCCGCCCCCGCGCGTCCCGTCTCGGGCGTCTCTGTTTTCGTCAAATTCGCACAAGTTTCGCATGTGCCGATGTTGAAATTTGTATAAATACCAGATTGATTTTTGATCGGCATTATTATATAATATTTTATAATAGGTAAATATTTCACCCGAGCAAAGCAGGAGGCGTCTCATGAAGCTGTTGGAACAAACGATCTGTAAAGAAGGCAAAATCCTCCCCGGTAACATCCTGAAGGTGGACGGTTTTCTCAACCACCGCATGGATGTGGATTTGTTGTGCAAGCTCGGAGAAGAATTTTATCGTCTCTATGGAAAATGCGGTGTAAACAAGATCCTCACCATCGAAGCAAGTGGTATCGGGATCGCTTGTCTTACAGCGCAATTTTTTCATTGCCCCGTTCTGTTCGCAAAAAAATCCAAGAGCAGCAACGTGGGGGACAACCTCTGGGCGTCCCGCGTGCATTCCTACACGCATAACACCGACCATGACGTGGTGGTGTCCAAGAGCTACCTCGGCCCCGAGGATCGCGTGCTGATCATCGACGATTTTCTCGCAAAGGGCTCGGCACTTGACGCCCTGATCGACCTTTGCAACAAGGCGGGCGCCACGGTTGTGGGCGCGGGCATTGCCATCGAAAAGGCATATCAGGAGGGCGGTCAGAGAATTCGCTCAACCGGTGTGCGCGTAGAATCACTCGCACGCGTCATTTCGATGGATCCCGAAACGGGAATCAAATTCTGTTGATTTATAAGAGCCTTGCGCTTTTGTAAATAAAAAACATTTTTAGGAGGAACAGTAACATGTTCAAGAAGCTTCTCTCTCTGAGTCTTGCGGTTGTTATGGTTCTCTCGTTGGCTCTCACCTTTGCGTCCTGCAACGGCACCGACGATCCCGACAAGAACCTCACCGCATCTCCGCTCCCCGCAGTCGCTCTCAAGGCAGATTTCGACATCCCCGCCGATTTCAAGATTGGCTTTATTCTGCTTCATGACGAGCTCTCCACCTACGACCTCAACTTCATCAACGCAGCTCTCGCTGTGAAAGAAGCGCTTGGTCTGTCCGACGAGCAGGTTATCCTGAAGAAGAACATCGACGAGTCCAATGCTTGCTACGAGGCAGCAAAGGAGCTCGCAAACGCAGGCTGCGATATCATCTTTGCAGACTCCTTCGGTCATGAGTCCTTCATGATCAAGGCAGCAATGGAATTCCCCGCCGTTCAGTTCTGCCACGCAACCGGAACCAAGGCTCACACCGAGGGTCTTGACAACTTCCACAATGCATTCGCTTCGATCTATCAGGGCAGATTCCTTGCAGGCGTTGCCGCAGGTCTCAAGCTCAACGAGATGATCGCAGACGGCAAGATCACCGCTAACCAGGCTAAGATGGGCTACGTTGGCGCATTCACCTATGCAGAGGTTATCTCGGGCTACACCTCCTTCTACCTCGGCGCAAAGTCTGTTTGCCCCACCGTTACCATGGACGTTCAGTTCACCGGTAGCTGGTATGACGAAATCGAGGAGAAGAACGCTGCAAACGCTCTGATCAACAGAAACTGCGTTCTGATCAGCCAGCACGCCGACTCGATGGGCGCTCCCACGGCTTGCGAGGAGAAGAAGATCCCCAACGTTTCCTACAACGGAAGCACCGCGAACGTTGGTCCCAACACCTTCATCGTTTCCTCGAAGATCGACTGGTCTCACTACTACATGTATATCATCAAGTGCGTGTGCGAGGGCACCGCTATCGTTGACGACTGGTGCGGCGACGCAACCGTTGGCTCGGTTGTTCTCTCCGGTATCAACGAAAAGGCTGCAGCAGAGGGCACTCTCGCAAAGCTACAGGAGGTTGCAGGCAAGCTCAAGAGCGGCGAGATCAAGGTGTTTGACACCGATACCTTCACCGTTGGCGGCGAGAAGCTCACCACCTACCTGGCTGACGTTGACGACATGGGCGACTACCAGAAGGAAACCGAGGTTATCAAGGACGGTTACTTCCACGAGTCCGAGTACCGTTCGGCTCCTTACTTTGATATCCAGATCGACGGTATCACCCTCGTAAACACCAATTTCGGTTAATTTTTTCACCCCAACAAACAGGCGGGCGGAGCCTCGGCTCCGCCTCGTCTTGGTTTTCGTTGACACAAGGATCGAAGAAAGGAGTCGAGTGCAGAGCATTCGTCCCCTTTCTTCAGTCTTTGTATCATTCCTATCACACGGAGGTAAAAGCGTGAGTAAAGAAATTGCATTGGAAATGCGAAAGGTCTCCAAACATTTCGGCAAGCTGGCAGCAAACCGAGACGTAGACCTGACGGTCTATCAAGGCGAGATCCTTGCGATCCTCGGCGAGAACGGATGCGGAAAAACAACCCTGATGAACATGATCGCGGGCATCTATTTCCCGGATTCGGGCAGTATCTTTGTGGGTGGCGAGGAGGTTGTGATCCGCTCCCCGAAGGATGCGTTTGCACACGGTATCGGTATGATCCACCAGCACTTCAAGCTGGTTGATCTGTTCACCGCCGCCGAGAATATCGTGCTGGGCACGAAATCGGATGAGAAATTCGATATCAAGCTTGCCAACAAGCGCGTGACCGAAATTGCCGAGCGCTACGGTTTCCATATCGACCCCAAGAAGAAGATATACGAGATGTCGGTTTCCGAAAAGCAGACCGTTGAGATTATCAAGGTGCTCTATCGCGGCGCCGATCTGCTCATCCTCGACGAGCCCACCGCCGTGCTCACCCCCCAGGAGACCGAAAAGCTCTTTGCGATCCTGCGTCGCATGCGCGACGACGGCAAGTCGATCCTGATCATCACGCACAAGCTGCACGAGGTACTCTCGCTCTCCGACCGCGTGGCGGTGCTCCGCCGCGGCGAGCACATTGCAACCGTGGAAACGGCAAGCACCACCTCGGAGGAGCTGACCGAGATGATGGTCGGCAAAAAGGTGGAGCTTAACATCGACCGTCCCGAGCCGAAAAACACCTGCGACCGCCTGGTGGTTAAAAACCTCAACCTCGCGGATGCCGAGGGAATTCAGATTCTCAAGGACGTCTCCTTTGAGGCGCGTGCGGGAGAAATTCTCGGTATCGCGGGCATTGCGGGCAGCGGACAGCGCGAGCTGCTCGAGTCGATTGCAGGATTGCAGCACCTGCAGGGAGGATCCGTTACCTACTATAATCCCAAAAAGGACAAGCCGATTACCTTCTATCACAAAACCTACAAGCGCGTGATGGAGCTTGCAAAAGAAGGAATGCTTCGCTACGAGGACGGCAGAGATTTTACGGGAATGGACGAGAGCGGAAGATCGCTCTCCAAGAGGACCATTCGCGCACAGGTAGAGGCGGGAAAGGTTTTCTTCAAGGAGGACGAGGTCATCAATCTGCGTGAAAAGACCCCCTTGCAGATCCGTGAGCTCGGTGTACGCTTTTCCTTTGTCCCGGAAGACCGTCTCGGCATGGGTCTGGTCGGAAACATGGACATCGTGGACAACATGATGCTCCGCAGCTACCGTCGCGGACATTCGGTGTTCGTTGACCGCAAAAAGCCGCGCGATCTTGCCGAGCGCATCATCCGCGACCTTGAGGTCGCAACGCCCGACTCTCACACCCCCGTTCGCCGTCTTTCGGGCGGTAACGTGCAAAAGGTGCTGGTGGGACGCGAAATCGCCGCATCGCCCACGGTGCTCATGGCAGCGTATCCCGTTCGCGGTCTGGATATCAACTCCTCCTATACCATCTACAACCTGCTCACCGAGCAGAAGGAGCGCGGCGTTGCCGTGATCTTCGTTGGCGAGGACCTTGACGTGCTGGTTGAGCTCTGCGACCGTATCCTGGTCGTTTGCGGCGGCTGCGTCACGGGAATCGTGGACGGAAGAACCGCCACCAAGGAGCAGATCGGCGTCCTGATGACGGCACAGCAGTCGAAGGACTCCGACAATTCCGAAGAAAGCGAGGTGCAAAACGCATGAGTAAAAAGCCCAATCAAGCAGAATCTCACGAGCCGCTTTTTCATGTGGTCAAGCGTGACGGGACTCCGTTTTACCAGTCGCTCCTGGTTCGCGTTGCCGCCGTTTCAATCGCGCTTCTGATCTGCTCGCTGCTCGCCTTTTTCCTGATTAAGCGGCACCCCAACCCCCTTCAATTTCTGAAAACGCTCTACAACGGCTCCTTTGACCAGATCACCAAGCCCTGGTGGTCCTTTGGAAAGGACGTTGCCAAGCTGCTTTGTCTGGCACTTGCCATCACCCCTGCCTTCCGCATGCGATTCTGGAACCTCGGAGCCGACGGACAGGCTCTGGTTGGTGCACTCGCCGCAGCATTCTGCGCCAAGATGATCGGCGGCGCCGTTCCCGGCTGGGCGCTCCTTCTGATTATGCTCACCACCTCGATTCTCGCAGGCGCGGTCTGGGGCGTTCTCCCCGCGATCTTCAAGTCGATCTGGGGCACAAATGAGTCGCTGTTCACGCTCATGATGAACTACGTTGCCACCCATCTGGTCACCTTTGCGCTGCTCGGATGGCTGGTTGGTGACGGCTCCACCACCCTTCAGGAGATCAAATTCGGTCATCTGCCCAGAGTTTACAACGAGGAGCTGCTCATGATCCTCATTTCGCTCGTGCTGACCGTTCTGATGTTCATCTATCTCAACTACACCAAGCACGGCTACGAGGTCTCGGTTGTTGGAGAGAGTGAAAACACCGCTCGCTATATCGGCATCAACGTCAAGAAGGTGACCATCCGCACGATGCTCCTCTCGGGCGTTGTGTGCGGCTTGACGGGCTTTCTGATCGTTGCGGCGTTCGACCACTCGATCACCGCGAACACGATCGGCGGACTCGGCTTTACCGCGATCATGGTTTCCTGGCTCGCCAAATTCAACCCTCTGATCATGATCCTCACCTCGGCTCTCATTGTCTTTCTCGAAAGAGGCGGATCGCATATTTCGGACACCTACAACACCAACCCCGCCTTCTCGGGGCTGATCGTTGGTCTGATCCTGTTCTTTATCATCGGATGTGAATTCTTTATCAACTATCGCGTACAGTTCCGCAAGAGCAAAAAGGGAGGTGACGCAAAATGACGATGATTTTAGACTATCTGTTCAATGCAATGGCACTCGGTGTGACCTTCCTCTACGGCTCCACGGGTGAGATCATCACCGAGAAGGTGGGACACCTCAACCTCGGAATTCCCGGCATCATGTGCGTTGGCGGCATGGGCGGATGTATCGCGCTCTACGCGCTCTACGGCTCGGGCTGCCCCGCCTTTCTGATCGTGCTCCTTGCAATGCTTGCAACCGTTCTCTCGGGTGCCCTGATGGGTGCGCTCTACTGCTTCCTCACGGTTACCCTGCACGCCAACCAGAACGTGACGGGTCTTGCCATGACGATCTTTGGCGCGGGTATTTCAAAATTCATCATCAAGGCGCTCGACCAGGTGCGCTACGTCAACGCCGTTCGCGGCTCGGTTGCATATTTCCGCTATCCCTTTGCAGACCTCACCCTGGACCTGCAGAAATGGGGCATTATGTTCTTCCTCGCTTTTGTGATCGCAATCCTCGCATCCCTGATCCTCACGAAAACACGCGTGGGTCTCCATCTGCGTGCGGTTGGCGAAAACCCCGCAACGGCAGATGCGGTGGGCATCAACGTCACGGCGTATAAGTACGGCGCAACCTGCATCGGCAGCGCAATCGCCGCACTCGGAGGACTCTACTACACCATGGACTACTCGGGCTCTCCCGAGGCATTCCTGCAGATTGAGGACCTCGGCTGGCTTTCGATCGCGCTCGTTATTTTCGCATTGTGGAAGCCTCATTTGAGTATTCTCGGCTCGGCACTGTTCGGATTCCTCTACGTGGCAAACTCCTATCTGCCGAGTATTCTCAATCTCGTTCTGCCGCGCTACGCGCCCCCACTGCTCAAGATGCTCCCCTACGCGGTCACCATTCTCGTTCTGATCATCTCCAGCATTCGCAAAAAGCGCGAAAATCAACCGCCTGCCTCGCTCGGTCAATCCTACTTCCGCGAGGAGCGGTAACAGCGCCCCTTCAAATCATACAATCCAGCGAGTCCTCCCTGCAACACGAGGGAGGGCTTGCTTTTTTTCAAAATCCACCGCGCGCTCTTGCTTTTGGTCGACTTTTGTGGTATGATATAAAATGATAAAGAAAAGCCCCCGCAAAGGAGTAAACGCCATGAAATACAGAACCGAGCACGATTCGATGGGCGAGGTGCGCGTGCCCGCCGACCGCTATTGGGGCGCGCAGACCGAGCGAAGCCGCAACAATTTCCGTATTGGAGAAGGGCGCGAGCTGATGCCGCGCGAGATCATTCATGCCTTTGGTCTGCTCAAAAAAGCAGCGGCACGTGCCAACGCCGCGATCCGCCCCAATGCCATGACCGACGAAAAATGCCGCGTGATTTCTGCTGCATGCGATGAGGTGATCGACGGCAGGCTCGCCTCGCATTTTCCTCTCGTGGTCTGGCAGACAGGCTCGGGCACGCAATCGAATATGAACGTCAACGAGGTGGTTGCCAACCGCGGAAACGAGCTTGCCGGCAAGAAGCTGCTCCACCCCAACGACGACGTGAATATGTCGCAATCCTCCAACGATACCTTCCCCACCGCCATGCATATCTCGGCGGTGCTCTCGGTGACGCGTGAGGTCCTGCCCGCGCTTGATGCCCTGATCGGCACACTGCTGCGCCTGGAGGCAGAGAACGTTGACGCAATCAAATGCGGTCGCACGCATTTGCAGGACGCCACACCGATCACCTTTGCGCAGGAAATCTCGGGCTGGCGATCCTCGCTCCAGAAGGACGCAAAAATGCTCCGTCTCGCAACCGAGGAGCTCTATGAGCTCGCCCTCGGTGGAACGGCGGTTGGAACAGGTCTCAACGCCCCCGCAGGCTTCGACACGCGCGTTGCCGCCGAGCTTGCCGCACTCACGGGTCTGCCCTTCCGCACCGCGGAGAACAAATTTCACGCACTGACCTCCAAGGACGAGCTGGTGTTTGCGCACGGTGCGCTCAAAGCACTCGCGGCGGACCTCTGGAAGATCGCAAACGACGTGCGTTGGCTCGCCTCGGGTCCCCGCCTCGGGCTTGGCGAGATCCGCATCCCCGAAAACGAGCCCGGCTCCTCGATCATGCCCGGAAAGGTCAACCCCACGCAATGCGAGGCGGTGACGATGGTGGCGGTCCAGGTGATGGGCAACGACACGGCGGTTGGTCTTGCGGCGTCACAGGGCAATTTCGAGCTCAACGTCTTTATGCCGGTCTGCGCCTGCAATTTCCTGCAATCGGCGCGCCTGCTCGCCGACGTGATGCGCTCGTTTGACGCCAACTGCCTCTCGGGGCTTGTTGCCGACCGCGACCGCATGCGCCAAAATCTGGAGCGCTCGCTCATGCTCGTCACCTGCCTCAATCCCTACATCGGCTACGAGAACGCCGCCAAGACCGCAAAGCTCGCCTATTCGGAGAATATCACGCTCCGCGAGGCATGCCTGCGCCTGGGATTCCTCACGCCCGAGCGCTTCGACGAAGTGTTCCGCCCCGAGGAGATGGTTTGAAGCAACATTTTTCTACGGGTAACCGCTACGGACAAACTCTACGGATAATCTCTACGGATAAGCGATTTTTTAGCCTCCCACAGTGCACAGCGGGAGAAAATTTGCACGGGGGCTTTTGAAGAATCATTTGCATTGAAAAGTAGGGGCGATCATTGATCGCCCGCCATAAGTCTTGGAAAGATCGAACAGGCGATCATTGATCGCCCGCCGAAGAGAAAACCGATCTTGCAGGGGCGATTCACGAATCGCCCCTGCAACAAAGAGCGGAACCGCGACAGCGATGGTGGGGGTCTTTTCAAACGGTCGTGACGGAAAAAACAACCCTACCGTCACGCTTCGCGTGCCACCTCCCCTTGCACAGGGGAGGCTTTGAAGAATCGTTTGCTATGGAAATAGTAGAGTTGGAATAAGACGAATTCAAACCGCATGACCGAAATTTTCCTCTTCAAAACGGCATCTTTCCCACGGATAAGCTAACCTTTAGCCTCCCCTGTGCAAGTGGAAGAAATTTGCAAGCAAATTGGACCGCGTTAGCGGTGGAAGGGTTGTTTTCCGTGTTGAAACCATTTTGCAAACAACCCTACCGTCACGCTTCGCGTGCCACCTCCCCTTGCACAGGGGAGGGGGACCGCGTCAGCGGTGGAAGGGTTGTTCTACCGCAAACGAATTCATCCCATTCGACACAATCTTTTTCTTCAAACAACATCTTTTCCATAGGCAAACTAACCTTTAGCCTTCCTTGTGTAAGTGGAAGAAACTTGCAAGCAAATTAGACCGCGTTAGCGGTGGTGAGGTTGTTTGCAAGCGCTATCGCCAAAGAATTTTTTGTCCTCGGCGCCTCCTTTTGAAAAAGGCGGGCGAAAACTTTTGTCGAGCCGAGCAAAGACCTCCGATTTGTAAGTCTGCGCAAGGTCGCTCACCGCTTTTCTCTTGCAGGAAAGGGCGCCGGAGAAAAGCTCGCAAAAGAGAACGCCGAGGGAGTGATTTCGCCCTCTGCGGAGGGCGAGGAGGGCTACGCGCCCTCCACCGCGCAAGCTTTTGAAAAAAGCTTGACCAAAACCTTCAATAATTTGATGAAGCCCGTTCGTTTTGATACAGCTTGAGGGTCCCGATGCGTACCGCATCGGGACCCTCTCTGTTGGTTCGTTTTATTCGGGTTTCTCCACATCCGCAGGCGCGCTCGCCTCGGCAAGCAGAACGCGTGCACGCGCGATCGCGCCGTCGGTGTCGGGGCTGAACGCCGCCTCACCCATGCGCTCGTAAATACCGCATTTTTTCAGTACACCCAGCGGCTGCTCGTGCACGTCGGCAAAAAGCAGATGCACGCCGTGACCCTGGCAGTAGTCGCAGATGCGCTCAATGCTCTGCTCCACGGTGCCGTCGAGCATCGTCACACCCGACATGCGCACGATCATCACACGTGTGTCGCTGTGGATCGGAAATTGCAGGAATTTGTCGGACGCCGCAAAGAACATCGGTCCGTTGATCTCATAAACCACGGTGCCATAGGGCAGGTCCCTGCCCTCTCCCTCTGCCGCCGACCATTCGTGTGCCTCGGCAAGCTCTGCCGATTTTTTCATAAAGAGGAAGGCGGTGATGATCAGCCCCGCCGCGATCGCAACCACCAGGTCAAACACCACGGTGAGCACAAAGGTTGCAACCAGAACGAGAATTTCGGAGGGTGCCGCCGTTTTGCAGATGCGCACGAAGCGTCTCCACTCCGACATGTTATACGCCACCATGAGCAGGATCGCGGCGATCACAGGCATGGGAATCCATGCCGCCAGGGGCATGAGCACGAGCAGGATAAGCAGAAGCACAACGGCGTGCACCATGCCCGAGATCGGCGAGCGTCCGCCGTTTTTGACGTTTGCGGCGGTGCGTGCGATCGCACCCGTTGCGGGAATACCGCCGAAAATACCCGAGCAGATGTTGCCAACGCCCTGCGCGATCAGCTCGGTGTTGGAGTTGTGCCTGTCGTCGATCATGCCGTCCGACACCACGCAGGAGAGCAGCGACTCGATCGCCGCAAGCAGCGCAATGGTGAAGGCGTTTGGCAACAGATGCAGCACGCGCGAGAGGTCAAACGCAGGAAGCGCGGGTGCGGGGAGCGACGAGGAAATCTGATAAAGGTCTCCGATCGTGGGCACGTTCAGATTCAACAGCCCCACCGCCAGCGCGCCGAGCAGAACCACGATCAGCGAGCCCGGAATTTTGCGGCTGATGCGCGGCCAGACGATCAGGATTGCAAGCGAGACCGCACCAACCGCGAAGCTCTGCCAATTAAAGGTGGAAAAGCTCTCCACGATCATCTCCACCTTTTCCAGCGTCTCGACCGCGTGCGTCCCGGGGGCGGGGGTGAGACCGAAAAAGTCCTTGAGCTGACCGATCACGATGGTGACCGCAATGCCCGCGGTGAAGCCGGTTGTGATGGTGTAGGGGATGTATTTGATCAGCGAGCCGAGACGGCAGACGCCGAACAGAACGAGCAGAATGCCCGCCATCACGGTTGCAAGCACGAGTCCGCCCATGCCCTCGGTGGCAACGATGCCCGCCACGATGGTTGCGAACGCCGCCGTGGGACCCGAAATGTTGACGCGGCTACCGCCAAGCAATGCAATCACAAAGCCCGCGAAAATGGCGGTGTAGAGCCCCTGCTCGGGACCAACACCCGATGCGATCGCAAGCGCGATCGAGAGCGGCAAGGCGATGATGGCAACGATCAGACCCGCGATCAGGTCATCAACGAGCTGCTTTTTGCTGTACTGCTTGAAAATTGTGAAAAGCTTTGGTTGAAACGTTTTCATGGTCAAACCTCTGTGGATCAAATTTTTGTCTTGTGGAACTATCTTCAAAAATCAAAGCGGATGGCAGATCGGCTTGCGGTCGGCAAAGGTGTAAACGCAGCCAAAGGTCTCGCGAATCAGCGCAAGCGCCTCGCTCACGTGCTGTCCCACGCGCTCGGGGCTGTGCGCATCCGACCCCACCGTCACCACCTCGCCACCGAGCTCGCGGAAGCGGCGCAGAAAAGCCGCGTCGGGCAGAGGAACGCCAACGGCGTCGATGCCGCTGGTGTTCACCTCAAGCCCCTTGTCGCGTCGAACCAAAATCCGCAAAATCTCGTCAACGATCTCTGCATAGTCGGCATACCGAAGCGGCGTGCGCGCGGTATTGGGCGGACATTTGCAGATATAGTTGAGGTGACCCAGCACGTCAAAATTTTCGTGCAGGCGCAGGCAGTCGAGCGTGTGCTCCAGATAGCGCCGAAACGCCCCGTCAAGCGTTTTGCCGTGCCAAAAATCGGGATAATAAATATCGTAGCCGTCGGTAAAATGTACCGACCCGACCACAAAGTCGAAGCGATGCGACGAAAGAAGCGCCTCCAGCTGCTCACGGTTGCCGAGCGTGAGACCGCACTCTACGCCAAATCGCACGGCAAGCCCCGACGTATCGAGTCCTGCATACGCCGCGCGGTACTCCTCAACCGTGAAAATATCGGGCGCCTCGTCTGCCCGCTCATGCAAATCGTAGTGGTCGGTGAAGCAAATCTCGCGCAGTCCGCGTGTCCTCGCCGCCGCCACCATCTCGCGTGCGTCTCCATCCGAATCGAAGGAGAGCCGACTGTGCATGTGAAAATCAAACATCGCGTCATCCTTTCCGAGCGCGGCTCGCCGCCCCGCCCC
>CAJKPX010000048.1 GCA_905201895.1 uncultured Eubacteriales bacterium
CAGATTAATGTATCGGGTACACGTACGCTTGCCGATCTGGCTGTTAAATTCGGCGCGGAAGCCATTATGGACTTGTCCTCTCACGGCAATACACAGCCCTTCCGCAGAAAACTGACGAGTGAATGTCCTGCGATGATCGGTACGGTTCCCGTGTACGATAGTGTTATCCACTATCAGCGCGATCTTGCAACGCTCACTGCAAAGGATTTTATCGATGTGGTAAGACTTCACGCAGAGGACGGCGTGGACTTCGTCACCCTTCATTGCGGCATTACCCGTAAGACCATTGAGCAGATCAAGAAGCACAAGAGAAAGACGAACATCGTTTCCCGTGGCGGCTCTCTCGTGTTCGCTTGGATGTGCATGACAGGCGAGGAGAATCCCTTCTACGAATATTACGATGAGATTCTTGAGATCTGCCGTGAGTATGACGTGACGATTTCTCTCGGTGACGCTTGCCGCCCTGGTTGCCTTGCGGACGGAAGTGACGTGTGTCAGATTGAGGAGCTTGTGCGCCTTGGGGAGCTTACGGGGCGCGCTTGGGAGCGTGATGTGCAGGTAATGGTAGAAGGTCCCGGACATATGCCGATGGATCAGATCGAAGCCAATATGAAGCTTCAGCAGACCATCTGTATGGGAGCACCCTTCTACGTGCTCGGTCCTATCGTTACCGATATCGCTCCCGGATACGACCATATCACATCTGCAATCGGTGGAGCAATCGCAGCAGCATCGGGAGCAGCCTTCCTTTGCTACGTTACGCCTGCTGAGCATTTGGCACTTCCTAACGTAGATGACGTTAAGCAAGGCATTATCGCATCTAAGATTGCAGCTCACGCAGCTGATATCGCAAAGAAGATACCGCACGCAAGGGATATCGACGACCGTATGGGAGACGCCCGTCGCAAGCTCGATTGGGAGGAACAATGGGCGTGCGCTCTTGATCCCGAAACAGCAAAGCGTATTCGTGACGAGCGTAAGCCCGAGCATGAGGATACTTGCTCGATGTGTGGTAAGTTCTGCGCAGTCAGAAGCATGAACAAAGCACTCAATAATGAAATGGTAGATATCCTGTAATAGGAAGATTATAATTGTAAAGTGGTGAATTTGTTGTGAAAAAAATTTGTTGTGTAAACGATATGCCCGGTGTGGGTAAAATTGCTTTGTCTGCTATGATACCGATCCTTTCCGCAAGAGGGATTGATGTTGCTTCTTTGCCGACCGCTTTGGTCTCCAATACTCTTGATTTCGGCAGGTTCGATATTCTCGATACCACCGAATATATGGAAAAGACCGTTGATATTTGGCAGGCTCTTGGTTTTCGGTTTGATTGTATTGCCACGGGTTTTATGGTCAGCCCTAAACAGATTGACATTGTGGAGCGCCTGATCAATAATCAAGACACGGACAAGTTGTTGGTCGTTGTAGACCCGATCATGGGTGACGAAGGAAAGCTATACAATGGAATGACCGATAATAATGTGGCGATTATGAGAAAACTCAGCTCATACGCAGATATTTTGATTCCTAACTTTACCGAAGCATGCTTCTTGACAAACTGGTTTTATAGCGGAGATACTTTAAGTCTGTGCGAATCAGATGAGCTGATTGAGCGAGTACGTCAGCTTGGCTGTAAATCGGTTGTCATCACAAGTGCTTCTGTGGAGGGTGAAAACTGCGTCATAGGATATGATCATACAAAGGATGAAAAATTCAAAATCGGATTTGAACTGATAGACGTTCGTTTTCCCGGAACGGGTGATATCTTTTCCGCAGTTCTTGTAAGCGATGTGCTGAACGGTGAGTGTCTCTATACTGCTACTCAACACGCAATGGAAACGGTAAGCAATATTATTATTGATAACCTCGATAAAAACGAAAAATTTTACGGCGTTGATATTGAGCGTTACATAAGCGAGGGCAAATTATGAAAATCAAAATAACTTTGGTAGAACAAAAAGGTACTTGTCCATGCCACAGGGGACATAAAGTTGGAGATACGTTTGATTTTGATACGGAAAGAGGAAAGCTATGTCCAATGGCTGCACACGTTCTTTTTCCTATGATCGATATTTTGCGCTACGGTGGAGAGCTAAAGAGTAATGTTTTCTGTTGCCCTGATGTCGATACGATCAATGTATTTAAAATTGAGAAGGTCGATTAAAACACCAATTGTCAAATTCCAATTTGTCAGTTAGATTATAATACATAGATTCGTTTGCAAGCATGGTGCTGACAGCCCGGAAGATAGCGGTTACTGTCAACTCCCGTCAATACCAAGGGATAAGTGTACCCTAACGGCAAAAATTACGGACTGTTTTTGTACGGTAGCCTTATATGGATCTATTTTGTAGTGCTATCACAAAACAAAAAGGTCGCCGATTGGCGACCTTTTTGTTTTGGCAGGGGCAGGAGACACGACGAAGTCGTGCGCGCGCACCGCGCGCCGCGGCGAGCTTTGCGGTTTCGCTTGTGAAACGGCGGTGTTCAGCCGCCGAGCAAACTCGCAATTTGCCCCAACGGGGCAAATTTAGGTTCAGAATCCTCCTGCCAACAAAAAACGCACTTTTGTCTACCAAGACAAATTAGGCTTTTTTGAATGATGTTTGCCTTCGGCAAATGATGTTGGCTACGCCAGTGATGACGGCTTCGCCTAATGATGCGCGGCTTCGCCACATTTGGAGGCAAACATCGCATCATTGCGGAACGAAATGGAGCAACATCATATTTGCGAAGCGAAAAACATCATATCGCCGTAGGCGATGCATCATTAAAGACACAAGGCTTACGCCTTGATTTATCTGCGAAAGTGTGATATAATGTAGTCAAATGTGATTTGGAAAATATTGCTACGCCGGACAGGTGAAAATGTATTTAAAAGGAGAGGCAAATATGTTTAACAATATGTGCTTGGAGATGAGCTTTTATTCACATGAATTGCGCAAGAATATGCAGGTATATGTCCTGCTTCCTCGTTGTGAAGACGAAAAAAACCAAAAATGCAAGACCCTGTGGCTGTTTCACGGACTCTCAGGCGATCACACGTCTTGGATTCGGCAGACGTCTATCGAGCGATATGCCTTGAAGAACGGGATTGCGGTGGTCATGCCGAATGTGGACAGAAGCAGATATACGGACACCGCTTACGATGCCAACTATTTTTCGTTTGTTGCGAAAGAATTGCCCGAGCTTTGTCGCAATACCTTTAAGCAAATGAGCGAAAAACGCGAGGACAATATAGTGGCGGGAGTTTCTATGGGTGGTTACGGTGCTATGAAGGTTGCGCTGACCTGTCCCGAGCAGTACGGTAAATGTATTTCACTTTCAGGCTCTATGGATATAACGAGAAAAGGGCGGGAATACCCTTTGAATGAATGGAAGGCTATTTTCGACTTCGAGATGGAGAGCGCTGATGAGCTTGAGGGAAGCCGCCACGATCTTTTTGCCCTGGCTTCAAGCATCAAGAACGAAGGAAGGATATGTCCCGATATTTATATGTGGTGCGGAACGGAGGACTATCTTCTTGGTGTTAACCGCTTGTTTGATAATCATCTTACGGAATTGGGTCTTTCTCACGTGTTTGAAACTTCAGAGGGAAATCATTCTTGGAAATGGTGGGATCTTCACATTCAGGATGCTTTGAAATGGGCATTGAATAATTAAAATCTTTCCGCGAGGTGACTTTATCGTTTCTTTAAAATCAGAAACTGCTTTTATCATACGAAGTATTATGAAACAGAAAGACGAAAATATAGAAGTAAAAGTTGACCTTTTCTTCGGTTTTACCTCGATTTTTGACCTTTTCACTCGTTTAAAGCAAAACAAAAAGGTCGCCGATTGGCGACCTTTTTGTTTTGGCAGGGGCAGGAGACACGACGAAGTCGTGCGCGCGCACCGCGCGCCGCGGCGAGCTTTGCGGTTTCGCTTGTGAAACGGCGGTGTTCAGCCGCCGAGCAAACTCGCAATTTGCCCCAACGGGGCAAATTTAGGTTCTGAATCCTCCGAGGGTGCATTCCTTCGGCGTGATTTGGCGCGAAACGGTTGAAATCCTCACGGCTTTGTGATATAATGGAACAAAGAAAGGCGGTGTTTTTTTGGCGCGATATAAAGCAATTAGGCCGAGAGATAAAAAATACGAGCTTGCAAAAAAGAGAGAGCGCATTCGCAAAACGGTTGACGGAACTTATGTTTTTTTGTTATTGTTAAGCATATTAATTTGCGGACTCAATCAATTTAACAATGTAATTGTTGGTTGGGGACTGATATTTATGGGAATGATTTCTATTCCGTCTGCCATATTTCACGTTTACATAGACAAAAAAGGGTGGCAACCGTTATTTTGGTATGATACTCCTAATCTTAGACAATACACAAGTAAAGAAACGCGAGAAAAAGATCTGTCAGAAATCAAAATTTTTAGCGCATTCGGAACAATATGTTTAATTCTATTTTCTATAGGACTTCCAATTATGGGAATTTTAAAATTATTTGAGATTATTTAATCATGAGATTATTTAATCAATTACATAGCTTCGTTTGCAAGCCTGGCGCGAAATCCCGAAAGACCTCGGATCACTTTTTGCTCCCATCATCGCCAAGGGACAGGTGTACCTTTACGGCGAAAATCTTGGATTGTTTTTGTACGATATTCACGGATTTGTGGTATAATAGAAAAAACTTCAGGCTGATTTCGCTCAGCATGTAAAAGAGGTGATGTGATGAAGAAGCTACTGCTTATACCCGTTATCATCTTTCCATATTTGCCCGCCTTGGGTGTGTTGCTTGGTAAGCTTTTTCCTGAAAACACAGACTCCACTGTGTTTGGAGTCTTTTTTGCTCTTCTTGCATTGGCAACGCCTGTCTGTAACATCATTTTTATGATTCTGTCACGGAAAGACGATCCCCGTGGTCTTATCCGTGCGGCATTTCTCGTGAAGCTTGTTCATATCCCGGCATACATCGTGATTTTTATTTTCGGGGCGATTGCAGCGATTATGATTTTCATGACGCTGCCGCTCATTCTGATGCTTATTTTGTTCGATTACATTGCTCTGCTTTCCAGCAATTTTATTTCGGTTTTTGCTTTGGCGAAAAACGTAAAAAACAACAAAATGCTTTCTGTTGCAGCACTGATATGCCAATTCTTCTTCTACGCGGACGTGATTAGTCTGTTTGTTTTGTGGATTGCATCAAGAAATCAAAAACAGACAATTTCTGCATAGACCTCGCGCGTCAACCAGGCATTCAATACGAGAAAAAAGACTGTCCCAAATCGGCAAATTGAGACAGTCTTTTTTACGTTCAGCCCTTCTTTTTTGAGCGCTTGGGCTTCTTCTGATCGGGGTCGGGTTGAAAAGCAAAGCAGTCCAATCCGTTTGTCACGTCGCTGAAATTTCCGAGAACGGAGCAAATGTATTTCATATTGTAAATCTCACGGTTGATAAAATACATCATCGCGGCGTCCGGGTCCAATTCATAATTGATCGCATGCCCCGCCCTGCACGGGAAGATTTTCTGCGTCCAACGTCCAATATTTTTTAATCTGACCGATTTGCAGCATAAAGCGGTTGCAATGCGCGCCAAACTGTGGTATAATTTTTTTAGCGAAGGATCATTCCATCGAATTACGTTGAGCAAACGGAGGTACAGGATGAACAAGGAATTTTTATTCGAGCTTTTGAGAACAGGCTCGGTTTCGGGCAATGAGGCAGAGCTGGAAAAGAAGATCTACAACTATATGCAGGACAAGGCAGAGCTTGTAACGGTGGACGAGCTCGGCAACGTGACCGCCGCGATCAATCCCACCGCCCCCTTTCGCGTGCTGGCTGCGGGTCATGCCGATGAGATCGGGTTGATGGTTTCGGCAATCGGCGGCGACGGCTCGCTAATGGTAACGCGCATCGGTGGAATCTACTCCACCACCTACCTCGGGCAAAAGGTTCGGGTCTACACCAAAAACGGCGTCCTCTTCGGGGCGGTTGCAAATTCCCGCTCGATCTCCAAGAATCGCGATCTGGAGGCGTCCGCTCTGCGCATCGACATCGGCGCGAAGGATCGCGAGGATGCGATGAAATACGTGGAGCTCGGAGACACGGTAACCTTTGACACCGACGTGCGCGAGCTTCTCAACGACCGCATCAGCGGCAGAGCGCTCGACAACCGCCTCGGCGCCTTTATCGTGATGGAGGCGCTTGCAAAGGCAAAGGAAAAGGGCGCCACCGTGGGCTGCTATTCCGTGTCGACAACAGGCGAGGAAACCACGGGAAACGGCGCGTATTTTACCGCGTCGCGCGTCCGCCCCAACATCGTGATTGCGGTTGACGTGACCTACACCTCGGACAACTGCGGCATCAGCGAGGCAGAGACCGGTGACGTATCTCTCGGTAAGGGCCCCGTGCTCTGCAACAATCCCTCGATCCACAAAAAGGTCAACGAATGCCTGCGCGCATGCGCTGAAAAGCTGGGCATTGAGGTCCAGACCGAGGCAGCAAGCGGTCGCACCGGTACCGACGGCGACGTGATGCACAAGACCGGCATCGGCGTGCCCTTTGCGCTGATCTCGATCCCGCTGCGCTATATGCACAACCCCAACGAGGTAGCGGCGCTTGCAGACGTGCAGGGCTGCATTGATCTTCTGGCAGAGTTCTTTGCAAGCTGCACAGAGGACATGAATCTGCGCCCGTTCTGAAACGAAACGTCGGGCGAGAACCTTGTCCACCTTTTCAAAAAAATGAGAGGTTGCCTCAAATGCGTATCGCATTTGAGGCAACCTCTCTATCTGTTTCGTATCGTTTTTTGTGAAACCGTAACCTGTGCTGCGTCCTCCGACGTTTCTGCGTCGGCGGGTACGTTCGCTCTTTTTTGCTTTCTTGCGTTGGCAAGCATGAGCTTGAGGCGGTTTTCCTGGTTGACGCGGCTCGCGCCTGCGTCATAGTCGATCGCCACGATGTTGGCGTTGGGGCAGAGCTCCTTGATCGGCTTCATCATGCCCTTGCCGCAGATGTGATTGGGCAAGCATCCGAAGGGCTGCGTGCAAACAACGTTACTGCATCCCGAATGCGCCAGCTCGATCATCTCCGCCGTGAGCAGCCAGCCCTCTCCCATCTTCACCGCGTGGCTGATCACGCTGCCCGCCATATCCACAACGTCAGAAAAGGGCGTGAGTGCCGCAAAGCCATGCGACTCGATCGTTTGGGACATGCGGTCCTTCATGCGGCAGAGGATCGGATAGAGCAAACGGCACGCCGTGGAGCGCACCCAGCGGCGGCGGTAGAGCTTATATTCCATGATCTCGTTGTAAACGTAATACAAAATGAAGTCAAAGAGCCCCGGCACCACCGGCTCCGCGCCCTCGCTGATGAGAAAGCGCTCGAGCTCGTTGTTTGCAAGCGGCGAATATTTGACGAAAATCTCGCCAACGATGCCAACCTTCACCGCGTCGCGCTTCGCAACCTCAATTGCGGCGAAATCGGCGGCAATGCGCTCGTAGTTGCGCTTGACGTCCCCATAGCGCAGGCGACCGCCCACACCCAGCTCACGTCCGAGCCGCTCGATCCATTCGTCGGCAAGCCGCTCGGCTGCTCCCTTTTCAACCTCATAGGGGCGCACCTGATTGACCAGGTTCATAATGATGTCGCCGTAGAGCACGGCGCACGCCATCTTGAGCACCATCGGAACGGTGAGCTTGAAGCCCGGGTGACGCTCAAGCCCCGAAAAGCTGAAGGAAATCACGGGGATATGCCCATAGCCCGCCTTGACGAGTGCCTTGCGGATGAGCGAGATGTAGTTGGAGGCGCGGCATCCGCCGCCCGTTTGGAACATAATCAGCGCGGTCTTATTCAGATCGTATTTTCCCGATTGCAGGGCGTCGATAAACTGTCCGATCACAACCACCGCGGGATAGCAGGTGTCATTGTGGGTATATTTAAGACCGGTTTCGGCGATCTGCGGTCCCGTTGTGGTGAGCAGCTCGGCATTGAGCCCATAGGTGGAAAGGATACGCGCGATCAGCTTGAAATGCATGGGGAGCATGTTTGGAACAAGGATGGTATAGTCCTTTTTCATCTCCTCGGTGAAGGGAATGAAGCTTTTATCCTGCATTTTCACAGTCCCCTTTCTTCAAGCGCGCCGAGCAGACTGCGCAGTCGGATGCGCACGGCACCGAGATTGGTGATCTCGTCGATCTTGATCTGCGTGTAGTATTTGTTGCTCCGCTCGAGGATCGCACGCACCTCGTCGGTTGTGATCGCGTCGACCCCGCAGCCGAACGAAACGAGCTGAACGAGCTCGGTGTCGGCATGCTCGGCGGCGTACGCCGCCGCACGGTAGAGCCGCGCGTGGAAGGTCCATTGGTCGAGCACCTTGACCTCTTGGATCGGTGCCAGATGGCAGACCGCGTCCTCACTCACCACCACAAAGCCCAAGCCCGATGCGAGCTTGTCGATGCCGTGTCCGATCTCGGGATCAATGTGGTAGGGTCTGCCCGCGAGGATCATGATCCGCTTGCCGTTTGCGCGCGCATAGGCGAGCGCCGCCTCGCCCTCGGCACGGATCGCCGCCTTATATCGTTCGTACGCCGCAAAGCCCTCGGCAACCGCCCGCTTTACCTCGCGACGCTTGATCGCGGGGTCGAGCTTTTTCAGGCAGGGCAGAAGCGTGTCGGTCAGGCCTTTTTCGGAATCGAGCGAGAGGTAGGGATAGAGGAAGCGCACCTGCTCAAGCGCCTCCATGTTGGCGTTGAGCAGCTCGGCGTAGTAGGCAACGACGGGACAGTTATAGTGATTGTCCGACGCGCCCTCGTCGATATTGTAGGTGAGCCCGGGGTAGAACAGCGTTTCGATGCCTGCGTCCATAATCAGCTCGAGCATGTGTCCGTGCATGATCTTGGCGGGATAGCAGGCGGTGTCGGAGGGAATGGTGAACTGCCCCTTCTCATAGGTGCGTCGGTTGGATTGCTTGGAGAAATGCACCTCAAAGCCGAGCGCGGTGAAAAGCGCGTGCCAGAGCGGTGCGAGCTCATAGGTGGAGAGCGCCATCGGAATGCCGAGCTTGCCGCGCGGTCCGCGCACGGGCGTGAGCGAATTGAGATATTCGCGCTTCCATGCGTGGAGATTCGGTAGACTCTCGGAAGCCTCCTGACCGAGCCCCTTGGAGCATTGGTTGCCCGAGATATAGCGCTTGCCGTCGGCAAAGCGGTTGACGGTGAGATGGCAGTGGTTTGCGCAGCCCTTGCAGACCGTTGTGGTGGACGTATGCTTGAAATCGCGCAGAGCGTCGGCATCGAGCAGGGTGCTCGTCTGCACGCTCATGCAATGGATCGCCGCGCCGTATGCCCCCATCACGCCTGCGATCGAGGGACGGATCACGTCCGAGCCGATCTCCTTTTCAAAGGCGCGAAGCACGGCGTCGTTATAAAAGGTTCCGCCCTGCACCACGATGCGGCTGCCGAGCTCCTTCGGGGACACGGCACGGATGACCTTATAGATCGCGTTCTTGACCACGCTGATCGAGAGACCTGCCGAAATATCCTCGACGGTGGCGCCGTCCTTTTGGGACTGCTTGACCGAGGAATTCATAAACACGGTGCAGCGCGAGCCGAGGTTCACGGGCGCGGGAGCGCGAAGCCCCAGACGCGCGAAATTCTCAATGGTGTGCCCCATTGCCTTGGCAAAGGTTTCGATGAACGAGCCGCAGCCCGAGGAGCACGCCTCGTTGAGCATGATGCTGTCGATCGCACCGTTGCGGATGCGGAAGCATTTGATGTCCTGTCCGCCGATGTCGAGAATAAAATCGACGTCGGGGCAGAAATGCTTTGCGGCGGTGTAATGTGCAATGGTTTCCACGATGCCCTCGTCAACGTGGAAGGCATGGCGGATCAGCTCCTCGCCGTATCCCGTGACCGCGCTGCCGCAGATCTCGATCCGATCGGCACAAAGGCGTCGGATCTCGGATAGCTGCTCACGCACGAGCGTGACGGGGTTTCCGCGATTGGAGCTGTAAAATGAATAGAGGATCGAGCGGTCGGCGGCGATGAGAATGAGCTTGGTTGTGGTGCTTCCGCAATCAATGCCGAGCCATGCTCTGCCTCGGTAGGTGTTGATGTCGGTGTTGGGAACCGACGCGCGGCTGTGTCTGGCACAAAAGGCGTCGTATTCCTCGGTGGTGGCAAAGAGCGGAGCGAGACGATCGGATCCCTGCACCTGTCCCCCCGACTCGGCACGGATGCCGTCAAGCAAAGCCTGCACTGTGATCGGCTCGGTGCCCTGCGCCGCCATTGCGGCACCCATTGCAACCGAATAGAGCGCGTAGTCGGGAAAGATCGCGGTCTCCTCGGTCAGCTGCAGGGTCTCGTAGAAACGCTTTTGCAGACCGTGGCAATAGTAGAGCGGTCCACCGAGGAACATCACCTTGCCCTCGATCCTGCGCCCCTGGATCAGCCCCGTGACCGTTTGGTTGACCACCGCCTGAAAGATGCTCGCGGCAACGTCTGCCTTGCTCGCGCCTTGATTGAGCAGGGGCTGAATGTCGGTCTTTGCAAAAACGCCGCAGCGCGAGGCGATCGGATAGATGCGCGTTGCCGAAAGGCTTGCCGCGTCCATTTCGTCAACCGTCATGTCGAGCAGCACCGCCATCTGGTCGATGAAGGCGCCCGTTCCGCCCGCGCAGGAGCCGTTCATGCGCTCGTCCACGCCACCGCGGAAGAAAATGACCTTTGCATCCTCACCGCCCAGCTCGATGACAACACCCGTGTCGGGAGCAAGGCGCTCCACCACCTCACCCGTGGCGTAGACCTCCTGCACGAAGGGCAGCCCCGCGTTCTGCGCAAGCCCCATGCCGGCAGATCCCGAAACGGTGACGCACACCTGCTCGAGCGGATGCTCGCGGCAGAGCTCCTCGATCATTTCGAGCACGGTTTGGCGTGCGCGCGAAAGATGGCGGCGATATTTGTGATAGATGACCCGATTTCCATCCATGAGCGCCAGCTTGGCGGTGGTGGAACCGATGTCCATTCCGAGTGTGAGAGATTTGTTCAATGCTTGTTCTCCTTGTCAGTGTTTCGCAGATTCAATAGATCAGATTTCACTCAAGGGTCACTGCCCGTTTGTCCTTGCGCCGAGAAAAAGTGCGGAGAGGTCCTCGGGCTCACCTTTCCCTCGTCCCGCGCACGCCGGATGATTTGCATGGACTTAACTAATAAATTTCATTATATCATAATTCGACCAAAAAATCAAGTTTTTTGCAGAAAAACGAAAAAACAGCCCCAATACAGAGCCGCATCCGATGGAACGGGCGGTCCTTGGGACTGTTTAGGTGCTGTTCGGATTGCGCTTGCGGTGTTGCCGGGACCGCTTTCTCAACGCATCGCCTCGAGCAGGTGCCCCTCGCAGCAAACAGGCAACGGCAGGCTTTTTTGTTGCCGGGATGCTTACCTTTTTTGACGCGATGGGCGGAAAAAGCCTCGGAGGGGGCGACCAAATGCTATGAGGGGGTCAGTCCCCTTGCAGGAGCTCTTACCACAAATTCTGCAGCAGCTCCAGAATTTTGAAGCGGACCCGATAGACGGGCTTTTCCGACTCGGTGATAATTTTATACTGCGAAGGAGTGAGTCCAACGGCGATGAAGGCATCCTCGGCGTCCTCGGGCGAGACCGAGGCGGAGCCGAGGCAGATGGGCGGAAAGAGACAGCACCACCAATTTTGTCCCGCCGCTTCTCCGATGCAAACGCGCAACGAGAGATAGGACCCCGAGGGGAAGCAGATGCCGTCGTAATCGCGCGTGGGGTATGACTCCTCGCCGAGCAGAATTTCCACGCGGTCGGAGCAGCCCTCGGCGGCAAGAACGCCCTCGGCGGCAGCACGGATTGCATCAACGTTTGCCTCGATCACCGCGCGTGCCTCATCCTGCGAGGTGCAGTCGGCAAGGAGCGGAGAGGTGACGGCAAGCACGGCGTCACGCACGCGGAGCTTGCGTGCCTGGTCCTCCTCTCCGTCCGAATCGGCAAGCACGTGCAGGCGCACCACCGTATCGTAGATTTCGTCCTCTCCGTGGACAGGGAAAAGACCGACGAAAAGCAGGATCGCACAAAGTGCGAGCGTGGCAATAAGTAATCTTCTTTGCATAACAAAAGACCTCCCTTTTGGTGTGATGCCATTAGCATTCACCGCTCGGGAGGTCTTTTATTCAGCTTTGGGAAAATTCTTTTTGGGGATCAATCGAGCGCACTGACGTCAATTGCAGCCACCAGCTTTTGCATCGCCTCGTCGGCATCGGCAGCCTCAATGGTGCAGCCTGCCGCCTTGGTGTGTCCGCCGCCGCCAAAGCCCACGCAGAGGTCGGAGACGGAATAGCTGCAGGAGGAGCGCACCGACACGCGGAAGCTGCCCTCGGTTCCGGGCTGACGGATCGACGCCGCCACACACACGCCCTTGAGCGAGCGCGCCACGTCCACAAGCGTGTCGAGGTGATCGTCCTCAAGTCCGAGCGCAACCTTGAGTGCATAGGGGAAGGTAATCACCGCGATCTTACCGCCCGCAAACAGATGCAGGTTGGAAATACCCGCCGCACGTGCACGGAGCTGCTCGAGCGAATAGGTGTCGAACAGGCGACGGTTGATCTCGGCGCAGTCGATGCCGCGCATCGTCAGCTCGGCGGCACGCATGTGCGTTTTTGCGGTGACGTTGGAAAAGCGGAAGCAGCCCGTGTCCGCGCTGATTGCCGCATAGATCGCAATGCAGAGCTCATCGGTAATGGTAATCAGCTCGTCGGTGGCAAGGCGCTTGGCAAGGTCAAACAAAATCTCTCCCGTTGCCGCGCCGCCCTCGCGGATATAGTAATCGGTATAGGGCCATCCCATCTCGTGGTGGTCGAGCATCATATCCACCTCGCCACCGTAAATATCCCACAGCTCGCCGAGCTGCGAGGGGGATGCGGAATCGACGCTGATGATGCGTACGTCCTCAAAATCCTCGGGAACCGAGTCGGGAAGCACGCTCTCCTGCACGCCGCCCGTGATAAACTGCAGGCGCTCGGGCAGCTCGCTCTCGCAAACGCACCATGCACGCGAGCCCAGACCCTCCAGGATTTCGCGCAGCGCAAACGCAGAGCCCACCGCATCGGCATCGGGATTTCTGTGAAAGAGAATGAGCGTGTCGGCAGGCTGCACCAGCCGCTCGATCACGTCCTCAAAGGAAAGCTCCGCCATATCCTCACGCATCTCCGTCATCCTCCCCTTCTTCGTCCTCCTCGGGGGTGATCTCAAGTCCCTCCAGGATCGACGCGATGTGCGCGCCGTAGGAAATCGAGGAATCGGTGAGGAAGGTCAGCTCGGGCGTGATGCGCAGGTTGAGCGAGCGCGCCAGCTCACGGCGGATAAAGCCGTTTGCCGCCTTGAGCCCCTTGGCGATCTCTTTTGCATCGCCACTGAGCACCGAATAATAAATTTTTGCATATTTGAGGTCTGCCGTGCAATCCGCCGCAGTGACGCTGATGAATGCCTCGCTCACTCTCGGGTCCTTGACACGGCGCAAAATCGAGGTCATCTCCTTTTGGATCTCCTCGTTGATCCGATCGCGTCTGTATTTTGCCATCTTCGTTCTCCTTTTTTCGATCAGGGGTCCTTCATTTAATATGGGACTGCCCTTCGGCAGTCCCAAACCACGTGCTCTTGCACAAAATCACTCCATGTCCTCGGCGTTTACGATCACCGCATCGGCGGGAACCTCAAGCGCATCGTCGTCGGCTTCGGAGGCATCGTCAGCCTCGGTCACCTCGTCGAGCAGGATAGCCTCGTCTGCCTCGGGCGCGAGCTCCTCGGTCTGCTTCTTCTTAAAAAACTTCTGATAAAGCTTTGCCGCAACAACGCAGACGGCTGCCACTGCGAGCAGAATGCCCACTACCGTCCAAAACGTGCTTTTCTTTTTCGTTACAACAACATTGGATTTTTCCATGATATTCCTCCGTTTCCCTGCACACGGGGGTGCAGGAGAGTCTTTGCTATTATAAGTATACCACTTTTTCCCGAAATTTCAATAGGATTTGCAAAATTTTTTTCGTTTTTTTTCAGAACCTCTTTCTTTTTTCGCCTTTTTATGCTAATATAGTAGTATATTATAAAAATAATGCAAGTTGGGAGGGATACCAATATGACGTGGCGAGAGCTTTGTGGGCGTCTGCGCGATGCCGGCGTAGATAGCCCCGAATGGGATGCCGAGCTGCTGCTCGGTCATTTTTGCGGTGTGAGCCGCGCCTCTATTCTCTCCAATCCCGACGTCGACTATTCCTCCCCCGCGCTTGCCGAGGCGGTGGAGCGCCGTGCCGCGCGCTACCCCCTGCAATATCTGCTCGGAGAATGGCAATTCTACCGCCAGACCTACGAGGTGAGCCCCGACTGCCTCATTCCGCGCTCCGACACCGAGCTGCTCGTCGAGACTGCCCTGCGGCTTCTGCCGCGCGGCGCGCATTTTGCCGACCTCTGCACGGGGAGCGGATGCATTGCGGTTTCCACGCTTGCCGAGCGCCCCGACCTCACCGCCCTCGCGCTTGAGAAATTCCCGCGCACGCTTGCGCTTGCCGAGCGAAACGCCGCACGCAACGGGGTATCCAACCGATTCACGCCGCAGCTTGCCGACCTGTTCGACCCCACTCCCCTGCCCGTCGGCGCAAAATTTGACGCCATTTTGTCCAATCCCCCCTATATCCGCCCCGACGTGATCGAAACGCTCGAGCCCGAGCTTGCCGCCGAGCCGATCGCGGCGCTCGACGGAGGAGAGGACGGGCTCTGCTTTTACCGTCGAATTCTCGACCTTGCACCCGCGCACCTTGCCCCGGGCGGCTTTGTGCTGCTGGAGATCGGATATGACCAGGCAGACGCGCTCAAGGCGCTTGCCGCCGCTCGGCTTTTGCACCGAGGCGGTGCTGCGCGATCTCGGCGGATGCAACCGCGCCGTCCTTCTTCGCCGCACAAACGCTTGACGCGCGGCATACCCTTTTAGAAAATTCCGAATGACCAAGGAGACTCCTACATTGAATATCGTTGTTCTTGCGGGCGGACTCTCGCCCGAACGCGAGGTCTCGCTCACCTCGGGCACGCTGATCGCAAACGCGCTGATCGGTCGCGGTCATCGCGTGCTCCTGCTCGACGTTTACGAGGGCGTGCCAAGCATCCCAACCGATCCGCTTTCGCTTTTTTCTACCAACCCCTACCCCACACGCAGCATCTCGGAGCTTGTTCCCGACCTCGAGGCGCTCAAAGCGCGCTGCGGGAACGGTGACGCCCTGATCGGTGCAAACGTCCTCGCCCTCTGTGCTGCGGCAGACCGCGTTTTCCTCGCTCTGCACGGCTCGATGGGCGAAAACGGACAGCTCCAGGCAACGCTCGACACGCACGGCATCCGCTACACGGGCTCGGGCTACGCGGGCAGTCTGCTCGCGATGGATAAGGACATTGCCAAGCGCTTGTTCCGCGATGCGGGCATCCCTACCCCCGATTGGGTCTATTTTGCAACCAACCAAACGCCACCCGCCGCTCTGCGCGAGCTGGGACTCCCCTGCGTGGTCAAGCCCTGTGATTGCGGCTCGAGCGTTGGTGTTTCGATGGCAGACACCGAGGGTGAGCTCACCGCCGCGCTTGCCGAGGCGGCTCGCTGGGGCTCGCACGTGCTGGTGGAGCGCAGGATCTTTGGCAGAGAGCTCACGGTTGGTATCCTCGACGGTGAGGCGCTCCCTGCGGTTGAAATTCTGCCCACCGAGGGCTTTTACGATTACAAAAACAAATATCAGGGCACCACGCGTGAGGTCTGCCCCGCAGAAATCCCCCCCGAAATCGCCGCTCGCGCCGCCGAGCTCGCGCTCCGCGGATTTGCGGCTCTCCGCCTCTCGGGCTATGCACGCTTTGACTTTCTGCTCGACGCCGAGGGCGAGCTCTGGTGTCTCGAGGCAAATACCCTCCCCGGTATGACCCCCACCAGCCTCCTCCCCCTCGCCGCAAAAACCGCCGGCATCCCCTACGCCGACCTCTGCGAGAGGATCGTGAGATTGTAAGAGAGGAGTGGGTGTGTCTGTGGGGGAAGGGGCGCTTTTGGAGCATAAGCTCCGTTAGCGTAAGATTTGCGATATTTTGTTTTTTACAGGGGAAACTT
>CAJKPX010000049.1 GCA_905201895.1 uncultured Eubacteriales bacterium
TTATCGCCAGTTTCGCCTTTGTATTACAAAGGCATAGGGCAAAGCCCATACCCCTTGTAGGGCGGTGCCTTGGTGCCGCCGTGGCCTAAATTGCGGCGGGAGCAAGCCCCGCCCTACGATGTAACCCCATTATAACACAAATCGGCAGAGAAAACAATATCTTTGCCTAAATTTGTTTGTAGGGGCGACCATTGGTCGCCCGTTTTTTTGCGGTTGTTTGCGGGCGATCAATGATCGCCCCTACGAAGAACCCAAACATCCTTATGAGAACCAGCCTAAAGGGAGTGTTTTATATTTTCAGGCAGAGAATTTGTTTTTTGAAGAAAAAGCGAGGACGGTCACAAGGGCGCCCCATCAGCCGTTCGCCAAATCAAAATCCACCTCGTAGGGCAGGGGCTCCTCTGCCATTGATACCCAACTTTGAAAGTGCGTTTTGGATGTGTGATAATCGCAACGCCTATCGGCAGTACCCCTGTCTTGAGTCAAAAGACATCCCCTTGACGCCTTGATCCGCCTTCGGGAAGGTTCTTGAAGGGGTGCAGGGGGAACTTCTTTCAAGAAGTTCCCCCTGCAAAACCCGAATCCGTTTTCACTGATCGTCGTCGAGCTTGAGGACCGCCATGAATGCCTCGGGGGAAACCTGAACCGAGCCGAGCTGGCGCATCTTTTTCTTACCCTCCTTCTGCTTTTCAAGCAGCTTCTTCTTTCGGGTAATGTCGCCGCCGTAGCACTTTGCAAGCACGTCCTTGCGCATTGCTTTCACGGTTTCGCGTGCGATGATCTTGGTGCCGATCGCGGCTTGGATCGGGACCTCAAAGAGCTGACGCGGAATGTTGTCCTTGAGCTTTTCGGCGATCTTTCTTGCACGTGCGTACGCCTTTTCCTCATGCACGATGAAGGAAAGCGCATCCACCTGCTCGCCGTTGAGCAGGAAATCGAGCTTGACGAGCTTGGAGGGCTCGTAGCCGTGCAGCTCGTAGTCGAGCGATGCGTATCCGCGCGAGCGACTCTTGAGCGCGTCAAAGAAATCGTAGATGATCTCGTTGAGCGGCAGGTTATAGTGAAGCTCCACGCGCGTGGGGTCGAGATATTTCATGTCGATGAACACGCCGCGGCGGTTCTGGCAGAGCTCCATGAGTCCGCCAACGTATTCCACGGGCGTGATGACGTTTGCCTTCACAAGCGGCTCGTACGCCACCTCGATGGTATCGGGGGTGGGGTAGTTGGAAGGGTTGTCGATGCGCACCAGCTCACCGCTCTTGAGCTTGATCTCATAGATAACGCTCGGCGCGGTGGTGATGAGGTCGAGGTTGAACTCACGCTCGAGTCGCTCCTCAATGATCTCCATGTGAAGCAGACCCAAAAAACCGCAGCGGAAGCCGAAGCCGAGTGCAATCGAGGTCTCGGGCTCAAAGAGCAGCGCCGCATCGTTGAGCTGCAGCTTTTCAAGCGCCTCGCGCAGGTCCTGATAGCGTGCACCGTCGGCGGGGTAAATACCCGCGTAAACCATCGGTTGCACCGCCTTAAAGCCGGGCAGCGCTTGCGCGGTGGGAGTTGTCGCAAGCGTGACGGTGTCGCCCACGCGGGTGTCCGAAACGCTCTTGATCGAGGCGGTGAAGTATCCAACCTCGCCCGCGCGCAGGCAGTCGCATTTCTTCAGACCAAAGGGCTCCATCGTGCCAACGTCCACGATCTCAAAGGTGGCACCCGTGCTCATGAGCAGAATTTTATCGCCGCTCTTGATCTCGCCGTCGATCACGCGGATGTTGACCACAACGCCGAGATAGCTGTCGTAGTAGGAGTCGAAAATCAGCGCCTTGAGCGGGGCGTTCTCGTCGCCAACGGGGGCGGGAATATCGCGCACGATCGCCTCAAGCACGTCCTCGATGTTCTGTCCGGTTTTTGCCGAAACGGCAGGGCAGCCCTCGGCGGGAATGCCGATGATGTCCTCCACCTCGGCGCGGCAACGGTCAACGTCGGCGGAGGGGAGGTCGATCTTGTTGATCACGGGCACGATTTCCAGGTTGGCGTCCACGGCGAGGTAGGCATTTGCCAGCGTTTGCGCTTCGATTCCCTGGGTTGCGTCGACCACCAAAAGAGCACCGTCGCAGGCGTTGAGCGAGCGCGAGACCTCGTAGTTGAAGTCCACGTGACCGGGGGTGTCGATGAGATTGAAGGTGTAGATTTCACCGTTCTGCGCCTCGTAGTCGAGCTTAACGGCACGCGCCTTGATGGTGATGCCGCGCTCGCGCTCCAGGTCCATATTGTCCAGGATCTGCTCCTCCATGTCGCGCTTCGCAACCGTTTGCGTGTGCTCGAGAATGCGGTCGGCGAGGGTGGATTTTCCGTGGTCGATATGAGCAATGATTGAGAAATTGCGAATGTGTTTCTGACGATCTGACTGTTGCACGCTTATAAACCGTACCTTTCCGAAAAATAGGATCATGATATTGATATTATTATACATTATTTTTTGTCCCGTGACAAGGGCTTTGCAATATTTTTCTGCTAAAATTGGGGAATTGCCTTTTTTATGACAAAAAATGTCCAAAAAAAAGCAAAACATATCTTGAAAAGCAAGAGGAAATGCGATATACTACCATTGAAATCAAGTGTGTTTTTTGGCAAGACGAAATTTCACGGTAGAAAATGCAGAGAAAGGACTTGATCACGATGAAAAAAATGAGGGTTGCCGTTGTTGGCTACGGCGGAATGGGCGGCTGGCACGTAAAAAAGCTTTTGGAGAGCGACGTTGCCGAGGTTGCAGGTATCTACGATATTGACCCCGCAAGATGCGAGCTGGCAGAGAGCCGCGGCATTCACGCATATGCATCGCTGGAGGCGGTTCTGGCGGATCCGTCGGTTGAGCTGATTACGGTTGCAACGCCGAACGACGTGCACGAGGAGATCGCAGTTGCTGCTATGAACGCAGGCAAGAACGTTATCAGCGAAAAGCCGGTTACGATCACGCTCGATTCCCTTGAGCGCATGATCGCGGCATCGGAGAAGAACGGCGTGCGCTTCTCGGTTCATCAGAACCGCCGTTGGGACGCAGATTTTCTCGCAATGAAAAAGCTTTGCGAGTCGGGCGAGCTGGGCGAGGTGATTAGCCTGGAGTCGCGCGTGCATGGCAGCCGCGGAATCCCCGGCGACTGGAGAGGCATGAAAAAGTGCGGCGGCGGTATGCTCTATGACTGGGGCATTCACCTGATCGACCAGATTCTGATGATCTTTGGCTTCCGTCCCAAGCGCGTAAGCTGCATCTGTGACTACATCACCAACAGCGAGTGCGATGACGGCTTCCGCCTCGATATTTATTTTGAAAACGGCGTTCGCGCAACCGTTGAGGTTGGAACCTACAACTTCATCAACCTGCCTCGCTGGTATCTGCGCGCAAAGGGTGGCTCGGCTTGCATGCAGGCTTGGAAAACGCCCGTTGACGTGGTTAAATGCGACATGTGGCAGGAGCACAACGTCACCCCTGTGGAAACCGCTGCAGGTCTTACCAAAACGATGGCGCCGCGCGACAACTTCACCACCGATACCTATCAGATTGAGGTACCCACGTCTGACGTGCATGACTACTACCGCAACTTCATCCGCGCGATCCGCGGTGAGGAGGAGCAGCTCATCACGCACGATCAGATGCGCATGGATCTCAAGGTGATCCACGCCGCATTCCGCTCGGCTCAAACCGGCGCAATGGTTGAGATCGACTGATTCTACACAAAAAAGAGAAGCAAGCTCCCGAGCATCGCAAAATGATCGGGAGCTTGCATTTTTTTGTTGCAAAATTGAAGGAAATGTGCTATGATAGATGATAGAAGCAAACTGCCCGGGGGGGGACGGTTGTGCTATCGGATCAATCGAGGCGGAGGCTGATCTCTCCGCTCGCCAACGTGAAACGCTCGCCCGCATCGTTGCACACGCAAAGACCGCCGCGTTCGTCGATATCGAGCGCCACGCCGTGTGTCACACCTCCGTTTTGCGTCCAGCTCACGGCATGCCCGAGCACCATCGAATGTGCCTTGTAGTCGGCGATCCAGGAGCGGTCGGTGGGATCACGCAAAAAGGGAAGTAGCTCACAAAGGATCGCCCCAATCAGATCGGCGCGAGAGAGCGTGGGGGCATCCAGCGAGCCTGCAACGCCCTGCAGCTCGGGCGGAAAATCCGAGGTGGAGAGGTTGACCCCGATGCCGAGGATGAGGCGCGGAGCGGTGTTTTCACAAAGCACCGATTCGGCGAGAATGCCGCAAATCTTTTTGCCGCCGAGATAGAGATCGTTCACCCATTTGATCGCGGTCTCAATGCCCGTGAGCGAGCGGATCGCACGCATCACGCAAACGGCTGCCGCACCCGTTACGGTAACGGCATCGCGCGGATCGGCGTTGGTCTCATAGAGCAGGCTGAAATACACCCCCGTGTCAGCGGGCGAGAAGAAGCTGCGTCCCATGCGACCGCGCCCGTTGGTTTGCTCCTCTGCCACGATCAGGGCGGGGATGGAGGCGTCGGTGCGTGAGAGCCGCTTTGCTTCGGTGTTGGTCGAGTCGAGCGTTTGATGAAGGTGGATCGCAAGTCCCCGTGCACTGTCGCCGAGGGCTTGGCGCAGAGCTTTTTCTGTGAGCTGGCTTATCGGCATGTCAAAAGCACCGCCTTTCTTGAAAATCAGAAATGCATACGGATAGAGAAAATCTGAAATACGGTTGGATACGAATATACGAAAAAACGAGGGGAGGACGATGGGATGGAGAATATTGAAATTCTATATGAGGACGATGCCATCACGGTTGCCGTGAAGCCCGCCACGATCGTCTCGGAGCAGACCGAGCGAGGGGATGGCTTTGCCGATCTGCTCGCGGCGCGCAACCGAGGAGGTTATATTGGTGTGATCCACCGCCTTGACCGCGGCGTGGGCGGCGTGATGGTTTATGCACGTGAGCCCCGTGCAGCCGCGCGGCTTTCTGCAGCGGTGCAGGCGCATGCCTTCGGCAAGGAATATCTTGCGTGGGTGCATGGCACGCCCGAGCCCCGTGCAACTCTGAAGGACCTGCTTTTTCACGATCGCATGAAGAACAAGACCTTTGTAGTCGAGCGCGAGCGTCGGGGCGTGAAGGAGGCGATCCTTGATTACGAGACTTTGAAAACGCTGTGCGATGCGTCCGGAGATACGCGCACGCTCGTTTCGGTGCGGCTCCACACGGGGCGCACGCATCAGATTCGCGTGCAGTTTGCCCATCGCGGATACCCGCTCGTTGGTGATGGCAAATACGGTGCGCGCGGCGACCGATGCCCGATCGCGCTTTTTTGCCACCGCTTGCGATTTCCGCACCCTGTGAGTGGAAAAATGCTCACCTTCTGCCGCGAATGGGAGCGCGCAGAGGAGTGCGCGGAGAATTAAGGAGCACTGTATGAGAGCGGTGCCCCGATAACAAGCCCGAAATCAAAGGGAACGGCAAGCAGATGCCGATGCATTTGCGCCGCTCCCTTGTTTTTGTTTTGGATCAGACCGGTTCGTTCGTCCCGTTTGCGCTTTCTGTGTCGGAGCCGGTGTCGGCTTCACCTGCGTCGCCGGGGTTGCGTGCCTCGGGCAAGGTTGCCGATTGCGGTGCGGATGTAACGGAGGACTCCTCTGCAGAGATAGGGAGGAAATTTGAAGGCGTTGCCACGGAGGACTCATTTTTGGTGGTGGTGGCAGTGCCTGCCGATCTGCGTGCCTTGCGCCGACGGAGCAGAACGATCAGGATCACGGTCGCCGCGATCAAGAGGACCAGGACGCCCGATGCGATTCCGAGAAACAGATAGAATGCAGAGCGATCGGGATCAAAGCTACCCGGGTCGATCAGTTTTTTTGAAAAGCTTGCCTCAAACACCCATTCACGCTCATCGCCGTAGGCAATGGCGGGCACCTCGGGCGACCAACCCGAGAAGGTGTAGGTATAGAGCTCATCATCGGGCTTGACGGGAGCTTCAGGGAGCAGGATTTCCTCTCCGCTGCCGTATTCTGCCGAGCTGATCACGCTGCCGTCGACCTTGAAGACCACGCGATAAACGATCTTTTGCAGGGTCAATTCAAGTGTCACCTCGTCGTTTGGCATCACGAAGGAGTCGCCCGTGAGGACTTGTTTCGTGCCGTCGGCAAAAACGAGCACGGCGGAGGTGAACTCATAGCCGAACTCGCACCCGATGAGCGAGAGCGACACCGTTGAGCCGCTTTCGATGAATCGAGGAAGATTTTTGAGATTGACGGGTTCGTTTGCCGTGACCGTGAGGCGATGTACGTCCGAGATGCGGAAGCGTGCTGCACCCGTTACCGTAACGGTGGTTGTGTCGAGTCGGCTCCAGGCACCGTCGGTTTCCAGGTATCCTACAAGCTGACCGCCCGCATCGTTGGTGAGAATCCCGAGAGTTGCCGTGAGCGTGAGCGGCTCTGCCGCACCGGCGCTGTTGAGGTAGCCCACGCGATAAACGGTGGAGCCGTCGGTTCCCGTTTGCTCCAGAATCCCGATCTCGCGTGCGCGGGATGCGATCAGAGCGGGAAGCTGATCGGGGGTGAGCGTGAGCGAGAAGCCGCTCCACATGACGCAGAGAGAACGCCCGCTTGCCTGTGCAAGCATTGCAACCTCGCGCACGTCGGCACGCTTGGTGGTCGCCATTACCGTGAGCATGGTTTCGCCGTGCTCAACCGAGAGGCGCTCGCCGTATTCGTTGGATGCCAGAACGGTCTCGGTAAAGAGCGCCGTGTAGGTTACGTCGGAACGAACGGGCAGAATCTCGCGATCCCATCGCAGGAATGTATAGAGCGACCCATCGGGGGTCTTGGTGGGTGTGGTATCAAAGGAGGGAAGCTCGCCGTAGGCAAGCGTTTGCGTTTGGGTAACGTCGCCTGCAATCCATGTTACGGTATAGGTGCGCGGCGTTGCAAGGAAGGATGCGGTGTAGGTTACGTCACCCGTGACGGGGACGATGGGCTTGTCCCAACCGGAAAATGTATAGGTTGCGGCGGCGGTTTCCTCCTTCACGGTGGCGAAGGGAGGAGTGGGGGTGATGCCGTAGGCGAGCTGCTGCACCTCGGTTCTGCCGTCGAGCACCCAGGTTACCTCATAGAAGCGCGGCGTTTCGTGATAGTTGGCGTAAAGCGAGAGGTTTGCCGTGGCACGAAGCTCGGTGGGAGCGCTGCCGTCGGAGAGGATCCAACCGAGAAACTGATAATGCGAGCGCTCGTCGGAGGGGCGATTCTGCACGTCAACCGTTCCACCGTAGCGGAAGGACGCACCGTATTCGAGCGTTTGACGGTCGAGCAGAGTCTTACCGTCGGCGCTGTAAAAGGATACGGTTTTGAGATTGGAGATCGAAATCGAGCATTCAATTGATTTGGAGAGCGTCAGAGTCATATCCCTGCCGACCGTCTGCCGATGGGGAAGCTTCTCTGCACGCAGGTCCTCGGCAACCGCACGGAGGCGTTTATCAAGGTCGGGGGCGGAGGGCTCCGATCCGGGATGAGGTGCGGGCGCCACAACGTCAGGCTCCGTCACTACGTCCGGCTTGTTGGGCTCAACGGGAATTTCGGAAAGCCCGAAATCGGCGAGCGTGGGCTTATCGTGCACCTCGTCGAAGCTTGGTCGGTTGATCTGCTCAACCTTTTCCACCTTCGGCACCTCGATCGCGGGCATCGTCACACCTGCCGGGGACGCCGTGTTCGGGTCGGTGAGCTGCTGGCATGCCTCAACCGCTGACCCAACCGTCACGCCGCCTGCCACAACCGTGGAGCTGTTGACGGTCTCGTTATCGTCGAGTGCCGCTTGCGTGTAGTAGAGCTGACCGATAAACTGACGGAAGTGCTCAAGCTTGCCGCGTCGGCTCATCTCGGTGATCACGGCGGCGTTATCACTCAGGCGCTTGAGTGCCGAATACAGTCTGTCAAACTGCTGGGTCAGTGCGTGATAGTTGACGGTATAGTAGTCGTAGAGTGCCTTGAGGTATTCGTGCTCGGAGTCGTATTCTGCGGCTCGGAGGTCCTTGAAGCCCTCCATCAGACGGCGCAGCTCAACGGTTGAATCCCCTGCCTGATTGATGTCGCTCTCGGAGCAGCCCGCAAGCACGAGCTCCTTCTTGCGGTTGACCACTGTGGTTACGGTGTTGCCCATGAGCGAGGCATAAAGCTGCCAGTCATGACTGTCGGAAACAAAGAGCGCCTCGAGAATTCCGAGCTTTGCCTTGATGGGCGCGAGCTCGCGGAGATATTGCTGGTAGGCAAGATAGCGAAGCTGCACGTCGTCGGTCATAAATTTCTGATATGCCCAATACTGCTCCCATGCCTCAAACGCTGCAAGACGCTCCAGGTACTGATCGTATTTTGCCTTGAGAGTCAGATATTCGGCATGCGCCCGATCGTAGGCAGGCTTGTCGACCTCGGCATACTGTCGGTAGGCATCCGCTGCCTCGAGATATGCCTGATACGCCAGATATTTTGTTTTTGCATCGGTGTAGTCGGCAAGTGCACTTTCATATTCCCGAATTTCATGCAGGGCAGCCGCCGCATCGGCATAGGTTACGGTCAGAAGCGCGTCAACCGACGTGCTTGGAACGGTTGCGCTCCAGGAAAAGTCGATTCGCACGTCAAAATCGCCGGAGTAGAACAGACCGTCCAGCTCGCAAACGTAATTGTCGGACGAAAGCGCAAAGGGCTCGGACTTCGATCCGATCGTTGCCTTGGTGGGCGTCCATTCCACAGCCGTGCCGTTGGTTGCCACGTAGCGATAGGAGGGAAGCGTGATGCGGAGCGTGCCGTTTTCACCGTTGTATTCGGTAGTAACGATGCTGTCGGGGATGGCGTCGTTATAAACGAAGGAAATGCCCGAAAGTCCGTCGAGGTAGGCAATTTCGTTTTTTGTGAGTGCATCGTCAAAGAGTCGGTCAAAGAGCTCGGAGGCTGTTAAGGTTTGATTGGTTTTCATGCCGCTGATCCCAAAATCGAGCGGATCGGTAGCAGTGCCGCTTGCCTGCGCGGTGGTCAGACCCAAGAGGGCAGAGAGGCACAAAAGCAACGCCGCGAAAACGGTCGCCGTTCGTTGCAGGGCTTTTCTCATGTGGAAATCTCCTTATCCAAGTTTCGGTTGGCAGAGGCGCGTGGGGAGCGGCAGCTTGACCGCGTGCACCGCGCGTGCGTGTAATATACTAAAAAACGGAAGAAAATTATATACCATTATCATACCATATTGCGTCGGGAAAGTCAAGACCTTCTCTGTGCGAATAGGGTAATTGGAAAAAATTGTTGCGCCCATGTTTCTTTTTTGAACAAAATGTAAATATTGTAATTTTTTAACGCAATCACTTGACATGATGAAAAGATCGTGATATTATATAATCGTAATCATAAAGAAACCGGTCAACCCGGAATGAAAGGAGAAAAAACATGATTGCATTATTCGTAGTTGGACTTTTGATTTTGGCGGTGGGCGTTTCGATTTTCTTCGTCAAGGCAAAGAAAAACCATTTTCTCACCAGAACTGTTCCTGCAGCTGTGATCTCGATGATCGCCATCGTTCTGATCGCGGTGAGCTGCCTGCGCACCGTTCCCACGGGACACACGGGCATCGTCACGGTGTTCGGTCGCGTTGAGAACGAGACCTACGAGGCGGGTGTGCATTTCACGGCTCCTTGGAAGAGCGTGGTTTGCATGGACAACCGTAACCAGAAGGCGTCGATTGATCTTTCGTGCTTCTCCTCCGACATTCAGGAGGTTGCCGTAACCTACACGCTCAACTATCAGATCTCCAAATCCAACGCACAGATGATCTACAAGGACATCGGCGTTTCCTACTACGAGGTCATCATCCTGCCTCGCGTGCAGGAGGCGGTTAAGAGCGAGATGGCAAAGTACACCGCCGAGGAGCTGCTCGACAAGCGTGCACAGCTTTCTCAGGATATCCGTCAGGTGCTCACCTCCAAGCTCGAGGCATATAACATCGTTGTGGTAGACGCTTCGATGGAGAACCTCGACTTCTCGGATGCCTTCACCGATGCAGTTGAGGCAAAGCAGGTTGCAGAGCAGAGAAGCAAGCAGGCAAAGATTGAGCAGGATCAGAAGAACATGGAGGCAGAGGCTGCTGCAAAGCGTGCACAAATCGAGGCAGAGGCGGAGGCAAAGGTTGCCGTGATCGCCGCGAACGCCGATCTTGACGTTGTGAAGATCCAGGCGGATGCCGCCGAGTACGCGGGTCAGAAGGATGCTGCCGTGATTGGACAGGTGCGCGACATTTTCGCAAAGGATCCCGCCAACCTGACCGATGAGGACGTGGAAAAGCTGCTCCTCTACTACTACATCCAGAAATGGGACGGCAAGCTGCCCGAAACCTACTTCAGCTCCGAGGATTTCACCGCACTTCTCGCGGGACTCGGATCGGGCGCGCTCAAGGGTGAGGCGGCTACCGAGCCCCCCACCCCCACTCCCAATCCCGCTCCTTAACGAAAGGGCAAAAAAGCACCCACCCGATCTCGGGTGGGTGCTTTTTTGAAAAACAAAATTAGTCAGCCAGAACGGTGATTCTGTTGCTGGCGATCTCGGTGATGAGGTCAACAACCCAAGCAATTGCGTTACCGATACCGGTTACCGTAGCGAGGATGCCGACAACCAGGGTTACCACGTTCTTGGTTTCAATGAAGCGCACGATTCTGTAAATACCGCCGATGATTCCGCCGAGGAAAATCTGAAGAAGAATCTTAACGATCTTCGGCAGCGCTTCATATGCGCCCGTCCAAGGTGTTTTCTTTGCCATGTCTATCAATCTCCTTTATGTATTTTGGTGGAGGGTTCCACACCCAACAGTATAGCATACAAAATGGAAAATGTCAAGCGGTGAGTTGCGCACTGTGTGTTTTTTAAGCATTGATTAAGAGTGGACCGTTGCGCGCTACCTTTCATTTTTGGGATTGAGCTCGCTCGGCTCAAAATCGCGCAGGGGGGCAAGGTAGCCCTTTTCACGCAGTGCCTGTTCGATACGGTCGAGAGCCTCCTCGTTCTCTGCCAGCACGGTGTGATAGTGGTAGCCCGCCGTCACGTTCTTGAGCAGACTCGACTTGCCCGATGCGATATTCTCGAGAAATTCCTCCACGTGGTGGCGGTTGCGGATGCCCATACTTGCACGCACCGTTCCGTAGACCTTGTGAAAAATAAATACGTCCTCCACCGTTCCGCCCAGATCCACCATCGCTTGCAGCTCGTCGGCAACCTCCTCATCGGTGTGGCAGACCTTGAACACGCGGCAGCAGGGCTTGTTGGTGTCTATGCGATATCCGCGCGACATGGCAGAAATTTTGAGCCCCGAGGCACGCAAAACGGCAACGTCCTGTACGATGATCTGTCGGCTCACTCCGCATTCAGCGGCGAGACGCGATGCCGAGATTGGCTCGGTTGCGCGGCGGAGTCGGTCAGCGATCCTGCTTCTGCGTTCTTCTGCATTCATCTTTGCTTCTCTCCATTCGTCCTTTTTCTCTATTTTACCATATGTCTTGTCACTTGTCAAGTCTTTTCTTTTGCAGCCTGCTCCCGTGCGGCGGCAGAAATTGGCAACCGTCTTTTTTCGCGTTTCTTCTTGTCAAGCGTCGTCTTTCGTGCTAAAATAGAAAACCGAACACAAGGAAAGGAGGCGATTACGATGAAGCAGGCAGATCACCGCGCACTTGCACACTATCTGCTCGCATGCGCAGGCACGGGGCGAGCTCTTTCTCACGGGGGCAATCGTCGCGCCTTTCTGCTCGGGTGCATCAGCCCCGACTATCTGCCCCTGACCTATCTGCGCGGCTTTCAACGGAGCCACGCCATGCGAGGACACGATGCGCGCTATTCGGCGCTTTATATCCGTCGCACGATCGACCGCCTGCATGCCAGGGAGCTGCGTGGCATACGCGATTGCTATACCCTTGGATGCCTGATGCACTACCTCGCCGATTCCTTCACGCACGCCCACAACGCATCCTTTTCGGGAAATATGCAGGCGCATCGACGCTATGAGGCTGCTCTGCATCGGTACTTTGCGTATTATTTGCAGCGTATTGTGCGCGCCAACTGTTCCGAGCAGCAACCAGGCACAACACCTCATGCGCATTGGTATCGCGTTCGCCGCAAATATGAGCGGGAGACAGGTGACTACGAACGCGACTGTCGCGCTATTGTGGAGGTCTGCCGTGCGGTTTTTCTGGCACTGTTGGAAAAATAAGAAAACACGCCTCGACCGATCCTGCGATCCTGTCGGGGCGTGTTTATATGATAACGGTGCCCGATCAGCGCCGTTATTTTTCTGTTTCGAGGAAATAATAGAGGAAGCTCCAATCGTGCTGCTTGTATTCCTCGGGGGAGAGCCAACGGTCATCGGAATCTCCGAGCCTGCCAAGCTCTTCGTCATAGTAGGCGAGCGAGTAGCAATAGCGCTTGAATTCCGAATAGTAGGTGATGGTCGCGCGGATCTCGGGGATCAGCTTGCCGTCCTTCCAAACGTATTTGGTGGTGCTGTCTGCCGAGATGCTCGAGGCGGGAGAATCGAGGTAAGCGTCCTCCAGCTCATAGGTGTGCGTGAAGGCAAAGATCGCCTTCATATCCTCTCGCGGTTGGATATTGCACAGTCCGCTCAATTCGTTGGACTGCTCGTAGGTGCCGCTCGTGGGGTTCCAAAGCCAGCAGAGATAAGAGATGGTGTCACCTGCCACGTTGTTTGCGATCATAAAATCGTTGTTTCCGTCAAAATTGAGGTCGAGAACCTCAAAGCCGTAGGTTCCGTCCTGCGCGCCAACGCTTCCGGAAACCTTGACGCTCTTTGCCCAGATCACCTCGCCATTTTCGCGGAGCACGATCTGCCGAGCCTTTGTGCCAGTGCCGCGCACGCAGTATGTAGTGGATCCCACGGTGAGCTGATAGAGCAGGGTGTGCTGCTCAACGGCACAGCCAACGCTCGTGCACAGGCAAAGGATGCAGAGCAGGAGGGAGAGCAATCGTTTCTTCATAGAACTGCCTTTCGTTTCTTTTTTGGGTGGATACAGCCTCGTCTGTAAGCCGGGTTCTGTCTTGAACGGTCATCAATCTGCGCGCCGCGTCGCCGCGACGCTTCGGGGGGGACCCCCGTGCCACCTCGGATCAGTGTCGGACAAACATCCCATGAGGTGTTGCTTCGGATAGGGTTTACAGCGGACCTATGTTACCATAGGAACGGGTGAGCTCTTACCTCGCCTTTCCATCCTTACCGCAAAAGCGGCGGTTTCTTTCTGTTGCACTTTCCCGACGGTTACCCGTGGCTGACGTTATCAGCTATCCTGTCCTGCGAAGCCCGGACTTTCCTCACGGTAATACCTTGCGGCAACATACCGCGCGACCGTCCGGCGAGGCTGTATTCTTTATTATACTTGAAAAAGCGGGCTTTGTCAATTCTTTTTTGCAAAAACCTGCATTTTCGTCCCTATTTCTGCTCTGAAAAAGGGTCTGCTCCGTGGAGAACGGAACAGACCCTTGCAGGTTCAGGGATCAGCAAAGCGTTTGCGGAGCAACGTTCAGCAGCTCGTAAAATCGGTCAAGCAGGGTGTTGACGGCGGTTACAGCTATGCCATTTTGACAATCGTGCTGCTTGAACCTGCAAATATAGACTCCCCATGCAAATCTTGCATGGGGAGTGCTTGGTTTATTCGCCCTGTCCGTCCTCATTGAAGAAACGCTCGATGAACTGATCGCGCGTGATGAGAATGGAGCGAGCTTTGGAGCCGTCGGGCGGAGAAACGATGCCCTCTGCCTGCATGCGGTCGATCAGCTTGGCGGCACGGCTGTAGCCAACCTCAAGCTTGCGCTGCAGGAGCGAGGTGGAAATGCGGTTTTCCTCGATGGCAACGCGGATCGCATCGACGTATTTGGGATCGTCGCCCTTGTCGCCGCCATCGACAGGGGGAGCGTCATCGTGGCTCTTGCCCTTGTTGCCGCAGTTTGCAGCGAGCTCCTTGAGCTTGCTGGTGAAGCGCTCGTCATACTGCGCGGTGCCGTTTGTAGCACGGAGGAATTCACAAATCTTTTCAACCTCCTTTTCGTCTACGAACGCACCCTGCACGCGCGTGTCGCGCATGGCACCGATCGGAACGAAAAGCATGTCTCCGCGACCCGTGAGTGCCTCTGCACCGCCGTGGTCGAGGATGACGCGCGAGTCAACCTGCGATTTGACCGCAAACGCGATCGACGAGGGAACGTTTGCCTTGATCAGACCCGTTACAACGTCTGCCGAGGGACGCTGGGTACCGATGATGAGGTGCATGCCCGCAGCACGCGCCTTTTGCGCAATGCGGCAGATCGCGGTTTCCACCTCGTTCTTGGCGGTCATCATCAGGTCGGCAAGCTCGTCGATGATGATCACGATGCGCGGCAGATTTTCCAGATCGGGATCGTTTGCGCGGAGCTTATCGTAGCCCTTGAGATCACGCACGCCAACGCTCTCGAAGATCTCGAAGCGGCGCTCCATTTCCTCAACCGATGCCTGCAGAGCGCCTGCTGCGTCCTTGGGAAGCGTTACAACGGGAGCCATCAGGTGCGGAATGTTCTTGTAGATGCTGAATTCCACCTTTTTAGGGTCGATGAGCACCAGGCGCACCTCGTCGGGGCGAACCTTGTAGAGCAGGCTCGTGATGATACAGTTGATGCAAACCGACTTACCGCTACCGGTGGTACCCGCGATCAGAAGGTGAGGCATCTTGGAAATATCAAAAATGAGCGGATCGCCCGCAATGTCGGCACCCAGACCTGCCGTGAGCTTGCTGTCGGACTTTTTGAAGGGCTCGGATTCGATCATATCGCGTAGATAGATGGTGCTGCGCGTTTTGTTTGGAACCTCAATACCAACCGCGTTGGTGCCGGGGATCGGTGCCTCGATACGCACGCCGCCCGTGGATCGGAGCGCAAGCGCAATATCGTCGGAAAGGTTGGTGACGTTACGCACGCGCACACCGGGGGCAAGCACCACCTCGTAACGCGTGACGGTCGGACCGCAGGAATAGTTGATCTCGGAAACGCTGACGCGGAAGCTTTCCAGCGTTGCTGCGAGCTGCTCCATGCTTGCCTGAATTTCGGCACGGTTTTCCTCGGTCATAGGCTCACCGGGATGCAGGTAGGAGATCGGCGGGAACACGTATTGCTTCGGCTTTTCGGGCGCGACGGCAGGCTTTTTCGCAGGCTCTGCCTTCTTGGGGGCATCCTTGGATGCCGACTTTGCGGTCGGAGACTTGGGAAGCGGTGTGTTTTGTGCCTCGAGCTTTTCAAATTCCTCGTTGCTCAGTCCAAAGTCGCGCTTTGCCTTATCCGCCTGACGGAACACGGGTCCGCCGTTCTTTGCATTGGAGGGGGCTGGCTTGACCGATGCGAGCGAGGGCGTTTTCTTGACCTCGGGGGCAGGCGTCTCTGCACCTGCGGGCGCAGCCTTGAACGCGGGCTTTGCGTTGGTCGGTGCACCTGCGGCTGCTGCGGGCTTGGAGGCGGAAGCGGATCGCTTGACGCCTTCGGGCAGAACCTCGGGCGGAACCGGTGCGTGCTTGCGCTGGGGAGTAGGAGGGGTCTTTTCGTTTTCGACGAAATAGTTGCTCAGATCAAATCCGCGATCCTCGCGCGGAATTTTACGAACACCCTTGGATTCGTTGCCACGCGGGAAGATCGGATCGACCGCGGTGTCGCGGTTTTTCTCGGGGGCTGCGGGTCTTTGAGGCTGCGCTGCCTGCGCCGTGGGCTGTGCCGCAGGGGCGGCAGGCGTTGCCGTCTGCTGTGCGGCTGCGGGAGCAGGCTTGGTGCTCGGCTTAACCGATGCTGCCGATGGAGCAGGCTTTGGCTCGGCTGCGGCAGATGCACGGCGATTTTCATTGAGCATCATGCCAACGTCGCGCGGAACGAAGGGACGCGAGC
>CAJKPX010000050.1 GCA_905201895.1 uncultured Eubacteriales bacterium
GGGCGGGTTCAACCTCTTCTGCCTCGGCTACGAAACCGATCCACCAAAAAAAGCCACAAGGAAAACAAAAAAAGATAAAACGTAAAGGAGACAAAACATCATGGCAGTAATTGAAATTACCGCGCAAAATTTTGAAGCCGAGGTTCTCGCCTCCACCACCCCCGTTTTGGTAGACTTTTGGGCACCCTGGTGCGGGCCCTGCCGCATGCTTGGTCCCACGGTCGACGAGATCGCCGAGGAACGCACCGACATCAAGGTTGGCAAGGTCAACGTTGACGAGCAGGAGGAGCTCGCCGTTCGCTTCGGCATCATGAGCATTCCCACGCTCATTGCCTTCCGCAACGGCACCCCCATTGATCAGCTGCTCGGCGTGCAGCCCAAGCAGGCGATCCTCGATATGTTCAACTGAAAAAGGAAAAAAATAAAGATACAGTCAAAGGAGACATCATCATGCGTTTAAGACCACCCGCAACACCGCTGATTACCATTGATCCCAACTTTTCGGTTTGGGCAGACACCGATCTGCTCAACGGCGCCGACACGGTACATTGGACAACGAAACCGATGCCGATCCGCGGATACCTCACGGTTGACAACACCGACTATCGCTTTATCGGCGCACCTGCAACCGCCGACGAGCCTGCACTGAAGCAGACCGCATCCGACGTCAACGCCCTCACCACCACCTACGTGCTTGAGGGTGCAGGCATCCGCCTCACCGCCGCATTTACATCGCCCATTCTCCCCACCGATCTCTATTATCTCACCCGCCCTGTCAGCTATCTCGCACTCAAGGTTGAGTCGACCGACGGCAAGGCACACAAAACCTCGGTGAAGCTTGCAGTATCCGAGCAGATCTGCATGAACCAGGCGGGCGACGATGAGGTTGTGACCGAGTGCTTCGCAAAGGACGGCATCAACCACGTAAAAATGGGCAGAAAAAATCCTCGCATGCTCGAGCGCATGGGTGACTATCTCGCAACCGAGTGGGGCTACTTCTATCTTTCGGCAAAGAATGCAACTGTTGCAACCAAGGCAGCAGAAGGTATGACCTGGGTCACGCTTGAAGCGGCGGTTGAAGGGTCGGCGCTCGTAACCTTCTCCTACGACGATATCAAATCCATCGAATATTTCGGTCAGGCGCTCCCCTCTTGGTGGAACCGCAACGGCGCCTGCATCGTCGACGAAATCGCAAAGGCACACGCCGAATACGATACGCTCCTTGCAACCTGCAACGAGTTCTCCGATCGACTCTTTATTGACGCAGTTCGTGCAGGCGGTGAAAAATACGCCGAGCTGCTCGAGCTTGCCTTCCGTCAGACGATTGCCGCACACAAGCTTGCGGTCGACGAGGACGGCAAGGTGCTCTGGATCTCCAAGGAGTGCTTCTCCAACGGCTGTGCCGCAACGGTTGACGTCTCCTATCCCTCTATCCCGCTTTTCCTGCTCTACAACCCTGAGCTGGTGCGCGGCATGATGCGCCCGATCTACAAGTACGCCGCATCCAAGGAGTGGAAAGAGGACCTCAAATACGATTTTGCTCCCCACGATGCAGGACGCTACCCCAAGCTCAACGGTCAGGTTTACGGTCTGAAGGACGGTGTGATGCTCTACGAGAAGCAGATGCCGGTTGAGGAATGCGGAAACATGTTGATCATGGAGGCTGCAACCGCGCTTGCCGACGGCGACGCATCCTTTGCAGCAGAACACCTCGACGTGCTCGAGGGCTGGGTGCAGTACCTCATCAAGAACGGCAGAGACCCCGAAAATCAGCTCTGCACCGATGACTTTGCAGGTCATCTCGCACACAACTGCAACCTCACGCTCAAGGCGATCATGGGTATCGCAAGCCTGGGTATCATCTACGATATGCTCGGCAAGCAGGCAGAGAGCGAGAAATATCTCGCCATGGCACGTGAGCTCGCCCCCGATTGGGCAGAGCGTGCCGCAAACGGTGACGGTTCCTACCGTCTCGCGTTCGACAAGCCCGAAACCTTCTCGATGAAATACAACATCATCTGGGACAAGCTCTTTGGCACCGAAATCATGCCGCGCGGCGTGATCGCATCCGAGGTGGCATCCTACCGCCGTCACTTCCAGCCCTACGGACTCCCGCTCGACAGCCGTCAGCCCTACACCAAGAGCGACTGGCTGGTTTGGACGGCAACGCTTGCCGATGACCGCGAGACCTTTGAGGAATTTGTTGCTCCCCTTTGGGATGCCTTCAACTTCATGCCCTCGCGCGTGCCGATGACCGACTGGTATTGGACGCTCACGGGTGAGCATAAGACGTATATGTCGCGCACCTACGTCTCGGATAACCCCGACGATCCATACCCCGGCAAGAGCTTCCGCAACCGTACCGTTCAGGGCGGTCTTTACATCAAGCTCCTCGAATACAAGGGCATCATGAAGTGGAAGAAATAAAAAATTTTGGGACCCGACTCCTGCGAGTCGGGTCCCTCTTACGTCAAAAAAGGAGAAGCCAAACGGCGTGAAAAATTAGCGGAGAAATTATAGCCGGTTGCTTAATAATTGCTCCGCTATAAACAAATAAGTATCCCGGACAGATTTTCAAGGTCTGTCCGGGTTCTCATATCATTAAAAAGCCAAAACACGATATCATTGGTTTGTGTTGATAATATTTGCAATCTCTGATATCAAATGTTCTTTTGAGGTCAACACGCCCTTAACTACAAATTTCTTTTTGTTAATTATTACAATAGTGCAATTCGTCTGAAATTTTAATACAATTCTTTTGGTTTTGTTTCTGCAAACGGCTCGAAATTTTCCATAAAACTTTCCACCGCCTATAAAAATGTACCCCGTTACTTCTTTCTTTGTATAACGGGTTAACTGATCGAAAAATTCAGCATAACTACCAAGGAATATATCATGTAATACAGAACAATATACGCTATTTTTGCAGTAGGTCAAATAAAGAAATTCAATCTTTAAAATAGAGAAATCTGTGATATACGATTGTAACAAAAAGTAAAGGATTGCAATTGGTATAGCAACCCATAATTCACGTTCAAAGCACATGGGAATCCAACATAACAACAAAATCAAATACTGGAATATAATAAATATTTTGCGCCCAAACTTTGAGGTAAGACCTTGTCCTTTGCGCCACGCTTCTTCACGTTCTTTTTTGCCCCAAATTATCTTGTCAGAAAAAAAGCGATTTGTTCTATTATAGTATTCGATATAAAAATCTTTTCTTTGCATTTTGCAACTATCCTCCTACTGTGTGATGTCTACACTTGGAATTTTATCGCAAGTTTCGCCTTTGTATTACAAAGGCATAGAGCAAAGCCCATACCCCTAAAGATGTACGAACGCATCCAAAGGCTCCCTTGTGTAAAGGGAGCTGTCGCGTTAGCGACTGAGGGATTGTTTTTGCTTAATTTCTTCATTTCACAATCCCTCCGTCAGCCTTCGGCTGCCACCTCCCTTTACACAAGGGAGGCTTTTCGTTAACCCCATTATATCACAAATCGGCAGAGAAAACAAGTTCTCTGCCGAATTTTATGTGCCTGCCCATTCTCCGCTAAGAATGCAGAGAGAACGGACTTCTCCTTTTTAGTTCGTTATAAATTGGTTTGATCAGACCACACCGTAAGCGAGCATTGCGTCTGCAACCTTGAGGAAGCCTGCAATGTTTGCGCCTGCAACGAGGTCGCCCTCCATGCCGTATTCCTTTGCTGCGGCAACAGAGCTCTCGTAGATGTTCTTCATGATGCCCTTGAGCTTGGCGTCAACCTCTTCTGCGCTCCAGCTGTAACGCATCGAGTTCTGCGACATCTCAAGTCCCGAAACGGCAACTCCGCCTGCGTTAACTGCCTTGGAGGGCGCAACCACAACGCCGTTTGCCTTGAGGTATGCAACTGCCTCGTTGGTGGTGGGCATGTTGGAAACCTCAACGTAATACTTAATGCCGTTTGCAACGATCTTCTCTGCATCTGCCATGCCAACCTCGTTCTGGGTTGCGCAGGGCATGATCACGTCAACCTTCTCGCCCCAGGGCTTCTGACCTGCGAAGAAGGGCACGCCGAACTTGTCGGCATAGTCCTGCACGCGGTTGCGGCAGGATGCGCGCATCTCGAGCATGAAGTTGATCTTCTCGGGCGTGGAGATGCCGTCCTTATCGTAGATGTAGCCGTCGGGACCCGACAGGGTGACAACCTTGCCGCCCAGCTCGTTGACCTTGATAACCGTTCCCCAAGCCACGTTTCCGAAGCCCGAAATTGCAAAGGTCTTGCCCTTGATCTCCTCACCGAAGGACTTGAGCATTTCAACCGTGTAGTAAACGGCGCCAAAGCCGGTTGCCTCGGGACGGATCAGCGAGCCGCCGTAGGAGCGACCCTTGCCCGTGAGCACGCCGGTGAACTCGTCGCGCAGTCTCTTATACTGACCGAACAGATATCCGATCTCACGTGCACCAACGCCGATGTCACCTGCGGGAACGTCGGTGTCGGGACCGATGTATTTTGCAAGCTCGGTCATGAAGCTCTGGCAGAATGCCATCACCTCGCGGTCGCTCTTGCCCTTGGGATCAAAGTCGGAGCCGCCCTTACCGCCGCCCATGGGGAGACCCGTGAGCGAGTTCTTGAAGGTCTGCTCAAATCCGAGGAACTTGATGATGCTCTCCGTTACAGAGGGATGGAAGCGCAAACCGCCCTTGTAGGGACCGATCGCACTGTTGAACTGCACACGGTAGCCGCGGTTCACCTGAACCTTGCCCGCATCGTCCACCCACGGAACGCGGAATTTGATCACGCGCTCGGGCTCCACGATCATGTCGATGATGCCCTTCTCAATCAGCTCGGGACGCTTTGCCACAACAGGCTCGAGCGACTCCAGAACCTCGCTTACGGTCTGATGAAACTCAGACTCACCGGGGTTGCGCTTGATAACGTTCTCGAGAACCTTTGCCAGATATTCGTTTTGAATGCTCATAATATGTTCCTCCTTGAGTTGCGTGCGTTGGATTGCAAGTTTGATCTACCAAAAATTCAAAAACAGATTGCTTTCATCAAAAAAAGCCGCCAAACACGCTCTAAAAACGAAATCATTATAGCACACAGATTGCAGTTTGTCAACCACTTTCCTGCAAAAAACGATTTTGGAAAACCTGTTTTTTCAAAAAAATCTCTTGCCAAAGGGATGAAAATGGTGTATAATAAAGCCTGTAATAAAAAAACGGGCAAGTGCCCGGCGCCGTCTGCGCCGTTGTGCCCTTTGATTTTGGAGTTTGATCGAGAAAGGAGACGGGCAAAAATGGAATATGAATTTCAGAATGCGGTTGGAAAAAGCGTGGGTGAGGTAATGCGGGATATCTCGGATTTTCTCTCCTGCTCCTGCGTGATCCATCCCGAGCGTCAGATCGACCTGGCATATATTCTGCCCGAGCTGAACATGGCGGAGCAGCTTTCCTTTGCCCTGCTCTCCGAGGCACAGCTGCAGGGCGTCGGGCTCGACGAGGCAGAGCGCTTCTATCGCCGTGCGGTGCAAAATCGCATTCCGAGCGAAACCGTTGAGAGCATGCTCGCGGCATTCCGCAGCCCCAACGGCGAGGCATACCGTCTCTACCGCGTCAAATACGGCAATCGCTTCACTCTGCTCGACGGCTCCTATTGGTCCACCTGTCTTGCGCTGGGCATCGACGCCGAGCGTATTGAGGACGTTCTGCAATATCTGCGCCTCTTTACGGTCTGCCTCATGGAATATGCCTATATGGGCGATCGCAATCCGGAGGAGACCTACACGTGGAAATATTACGAATCCTTCCGCCGCATGCTTGACGATCTCACGGCCCCCCCCGAGCCCGAGCCTCTGCCGATCCGCGTGCGTGCGCTCGGCGGCACGGCAGGCAAGCGCGAGGGCGAGGGCTATGCCCTCTCTCTCGGCATCGACCTGGAAAATCCCAACCCCGACCGCATGGCGTATGACATAGAGCTCGACGTGGTGCTCAAGGATCGCGAGGGACGGGTGATCACAACCGTGAAGGATCGCATCCGCTCCATCGACCCCGCAACCGTTTATCACTACGGTGTAACACGCAGAATTCGCGGTGCGGCAACGGCAAGCATTTCGGCTTCGGCGAAGGCTGACATGCATCTCAAGCTCTCCACCCCGATCATGAAGCATATTCGACTCGAGAGCTTCCGTCAAGTCAAGCAGGAGGGCATCACCACGGTGCGCGGCGACCTTTGCAGCGGATATGACAAGCCTCTCTCCTCGCTCACCCTCCACTATCAGTTTCTTTCAGCCGACAACAAAATTCTCGGCGGCGGCAGCGAATGGCTTGCCGACGGTCTTGCGGCAAACGGAGCCATCTCGTTTGAGAGCACGCTACCGCTCGCGGTGAAAAACGCAACCAAGGTAGTCTATTCGCTCGATTTCGATGCGATGGAGTTGATTTGACAAAGGAGCGTACATGAAGCTAATCGGACAAATTCTCGCCCTCGGCGGCGTTCTCTTTACCGTTCTGACCTACCAGATACGCACCAATCGGAGGATTCTGCTCTCGCAATCGGCAAGCTCGCTCTGCTTTTGCTTGAGCTATCTTCTGCTCGGTGCCTACCCCGCCGCCGTGCTCAACGTGATTGCAATCGCACGCAACCTGACCTTTTCCCACACCGCTAACAAACCGCGCGGGCGCCGTGCTCTTCCCCCGCTTTTTGCCGTGCTGATGGCGCTTGGCGGCATGATGAGCTGGCAGGGACCTGCGTCGCTGCTCGTTATCGTGGCACTGATCCTCAACACGCTTGCGCTCGGCATGCATAATCCGCGTCTGCTTCGCGGGAGCATCCTGATCACATCTCCGATGGTGCTCGCCTACAACTGCACCGTCGGCTCCTACGGCGGCATCATCAACGAGTCGCTCGCCATCGCCTCTGCGATCGTCGGGTTGATCCGCTACCGCAAAGACACCAAAACAGAATAAAAAATTGACCGTCCCGCTTCAAAGCACGGGACGGTCGGTTTTTTATTTTCTTCCGAGCTGCTCGTTGCAGCGCCGCCCGACGGAACGCACCGAGAAAAAGACGGTGAGCCACACGGCGAGATAGATTCCAACGAACACAGCCGTGAAGATCAGGAGCACGCGCCAATCAAACGGGATCCAGGAATTGACGAGATAACAAAGCACATAGGCAACGTAAAGCACGCCGAAATGGCAGAGGAGACCGCGCATGACCGACCATTCCTCGATCTGATTGAATACGGTTGCCCCCGCCTGTACGAAGGCAAGCAGATAGATGGAAACGATCCCGAGGCATACCTCGGAGCCGCTCAATGCCAAATTTTCTCCCAAAAAAGATGAAATGCACGCATACACAATCCCGAGCACGATCGGACCAAATCCGCCAAATATCATGCCGCGGAACAAAAAAGTCTTCAAGATTGATCTCATTTCCCCACCCCCAATTTTTCCTTGACCGCCTTGAGCTGGCGGCGCGATACGTAGTCGCGAAATCCGTTCCGATAATGCACGCGCAGTGTTCCTGCGATCGAGGTGTCAAAGCGCTCGATCTGCCCGATATTTGCAATTGCCGATTGATGGATGCGCACGAAATCGGGCGGCAACCGCTCCTCAAGCTGATAGAGCCTGCATTTGATGCGATAACGTCGATCGCCCACCAGCGCCACAACGCCGCCGTCCTCCACCAGAAAGCAGCACACCGATGCAAGCTCAAGCCGCACGCCCTCGTGCCCGTCGTAGCCAATGAGCGGCACTCCTTCGTCGGCATCCAGCATGGCTTCAATTGCGCGAACAAGATCGTTGCGTTCCTTGGCATAGATCAGAACGCGCTCCTCCGCATTCCCGTCGATCACGGTCTCGTATTTCATCTGCATCGCCTCCCCACTCGCCCTTATTGTACCCCAAAAAACCCCGAAAGTCAACCCGATCCTTCTATTCGGTTGTTTTTTCTCTCCATTTGGCACCGCTCGGTAAAAACCTCTTGCATTTCGTGCGCGGATGCGGTATAATGAAAAAAAACAATACCGAAAAGGATGCAATGCATCAAAGGAGGCTATATGCTTCAATTTGAGCAGCTCTACCCGATCGAGAAGGGATGGTCGGGCGACAAAAAATACAAGGCGGTCACCGCCGACGGCAGCACCTATCTTTTGCGCGTCACACCGCTTGAAAAACGCGAGCGCTGCCAAGCCATGTTTGCCCTCCAGCAGCAATTTGCCGCACTCGGAGTCCCCATGTGCGAGCCAATCGAGCAGACGGTGCGCGAGGACGGCGTTTATACCGTTCAGCGCTTTGTCAACGGGTGCGACGCCGAGGAGGTTATTCCAAATCTCTCTGCCTCCGAGCAGTATGCCCTCGGGCTCGATGCGGGCAGATTTCTGCGCACGCTGCACATGATCCCCGCACCTGCCGATGCCCCCGATTGGTCGGTCCGCTTCAATGCAAAGATCGACCGCAAGATCAAAATGTACCGCGAGTGCCCTCTCCAATTCGAGGGCGCGGATCGAATCATCGACTATCTGAACGCCAACCGCGAGCGGCTCATCGGGCGCCCGCAGGTCTATCAGCACGGCGACTACCACGTTGGCAACATGATGGTCGAGGACGGCAGGCTCGTGATCATCGACTTCGACCGCTATGACTTTGGCGACCCATGGGAGGAATTCAACCGCATCGTGTGGTGCGCGCAGGCATCCCCTCACCTCGCCGCAGGACAGGTCGACGGCTACTTCAACGGCAACGTCCCTGCGGATTTCTGGCACCTGCTCGCCCTCTATATCGGCAGCAACACGCTCTCCTCGCTCCCCTGGGCAATCCCCTTTGGTGAGGACGAAATCAACACCATGCGAGAGCAGGCACGCGAGGTGCTTGCATGGTACAACGGCATGCGCCGCGTGATCCCAAGTTGGTACGAAATCGCAAAATCAACGCTTTGAAAAGACAATCCCCCCCAAAAAATACACAACGAAGGAAGGACGGTTCCACCGCATGAATTTTACCACGATCGCGCAAAATCGGCAATCCTGCCGCAAATATGACCCCTCCCGCGCCGTTGAGGCGGAAAAGCTCAACGCTATCCTCGAGTCGGCACGCCTCGCCCCCTCTGCTTGCAACGGTCAGCCCTATCACATCACGGTCTGCCGCGGGGAGACCGCAAAGCAGGTTGCAAAGGGCGTGCAGGGCATGGGCATGAACAAATTTGCATCCGATGCGCCAATCCTCCTTGTGATCTCCGAGAAGCCATACGTCAAGAGCGCCGCCCTCGGCTCCAAGCTCAAGGGCATCGACTACCGCTCAATCGACATCGGCATCCTTTCGGCATACATCACCGCCGAGGCAACCGCGCAGGGGCTGGGCACCGGCATCCTCGGCTGGCTTGAGAGCGACAAGATCGCCACAGCCTGCCACCTCGACGGCAGCGTGCAAATGGTGATCACCCTCGGCTATGCCGCCGACGATACCCTCCGTCCAAAATCGCGCAAGCCGCTCGAGGAGCTGGTGGCTTATTTGGAGGACTGAACCGAAAAAAACAGGTGCCGTGACAATGATTGGCAGTATTCTCTTTCAACACCTTCGTGACGTAACGGTATCGAAGGAGCCCGCCGATCCCGACGGTGAGGTGAATTGGAGTCTGCAGATCGCCGACCACACGCTATGCTTTTGCTGCAAGGACGATTACCACCTGCGCGATTTTTTGGAGAGATGTGGAGCGTGACGTCGGGTCAACCGTGTTGTTTTTTATCATGCAACCGATCCATGCGAACGATATGCCTATTTTTTTGAACGATTTGCCGTTGCTATTCGAGTTGAATTATGCTATAATATAAAAAACTCAAAAAGAGGTGCTCGAATATGAAGAAATGGAATATCCTCGATTTCGGGGCAAAATGCTCGGACGCGCTGCAAACCCGTCCCATTCAGGATGCCATTGATGCATGTTTTCTCGCAGGCGGCGGTCGTGTTGTGATTCCCTGCGGCGTTTTTTATACCGGTGGACTGCGCATCCGTTCAAACGTAGAGCTCTATCTGGAAAGCGGCGCAATCCTTCGCGGCAGCCGCGATTGCGAGGATTATTTCGGATACACAGAGGATCAGCTTGAACCCGTGGATCTAACGCCCAAGCCCAACGACGGCTCCTGCGTTTCCACCTGGCCAACCAGCCGCTGGTGCAACGCCCTCATTCGCGCATTTGATGCCCACGATTTTGCCGTAATCGGCGAGAAGGGCTCCTATCTGGACGGCGTGAACTGCTATGATGCCAAGGGCGAACAGAAATTCCGCGGACCGCACGGCATGTGCTTCTGGCGTTGCCACGGGATACGTTTGGAGGGCTACACCTTCCTCAACAGCGCCAATTGGTGCCACGCGATCTTCCAATCCCAAAATATCACAGTGCATAACATCACGGTTATGGGTGGACACGACGGCATGGACCTGCGCACCTGCGACAACGTTCTGATAGAGCGCTGCAGATTTGAGACCGGTGACGATTGCGTTGCGGGCTTCGACTGCCATGACGTGACCGTGCGCGACTGCGTGCTCAACACAGGCTGTCACGCCATTCGCTTTGGCGGCAATCATGTGGTTTTTGAAAATATCACCTCTGGCGATTCGGGCTTTGCGCACAGACGTAGTCTTTCGGACGAGGCAAAGCAAAACGGATGGATGACCGATGCAAGCTGCCGCCACAACGTGCAGGCGCCTTTTAGCTATTATTGCGATTTTCGAGCAGCGATCCGCCGCCCCGTTGCAGACATCACAATTCGGAACGCCAACTTTGTGAATTGCTGCGAGCTGATCCGCGTGGAATTTGACGGACTGCACAGATGGTGCTGCAATCGCCCTCTGCGCGAGATCACCTATGAGGATTGCACGGTGGAGGGACTCTACCAAACGGGTATGGTGTGGTCAGATGAAAACGAGCGGATCACCTGCCGATTCAAGGGCATGCGCATCAGCTGCCGCGAGGGCTGCGAGGCTCTGCCGCTCTTGGTAGCAGGAAATTTTGATCGTCTGATCTTTGAGGATTGCCTGATTGAGGGCTACACCGAGCCAACGGTTTTGGTCGGCACCGACGGTGGAACGGTGGAGGTGATTCGCTCCACACCGATCACGGTCAAGCGTGTCAGCCTTGAGGAGTGCCTTGCGGCGCATCCACACGGCATTGTGGAGCATCCCCTGAACAAGGTCAAAGCAGAATAAATGGGCACCGAATCATCTGATCCTTTCATCGCACCGCTCACCGTCCGCGCCCCCTTAGGAACCGAGGGGATTCGGTTATTCAATCAAAAAAGCATGGAATTGTCCCAATTCCATGCTTTTTTGATACAAGAAGAACTGCCGATCGGTCGGCTAATCCGCCCCCTCCAACAGCTCAAGCAGCTCATCTGCATACATGATCTCATAATCCTCGATCCGATCCCCCGGGTTCAGATAATGAAGATTGGTATCCGTATAGGTGAGCGTCAAGGGACGCGGGTAAATCAAAAGGATTCGCTTTTCCGATTCACTCTTTTCGGGAGACAAATGAAGCTCCGAGCGCTGAAAGCGAGATTCCCTTCGATATTCCCTTGCAAATTCAGGCTCGGTTCCCGAATTCTTTTCCACACGGTAGAAGATATCGTTTCTGCGACGAGATTCCACATAGTAGCTGTGTCTCGTCTTTTCAATATTCCAACGACCGTGTACCGAGAGAAATGAGATCACACTGACCGCATATTGCGCCTTTGGTGTCTTGATCACAAAATCGGTATGTCCTCTCGGACCAAACGCCATTCGATGCAGCTTACGCGAAAATGTGATCTGAATATCACCCGTATTAAAATCCTTGAGCATGGATTTCAGTGCCATCAGCTTTACGGCATACCAGCACAGCTTATACGCGACGTAAAGAAACAGGATAAGTAGCAGGATTAAAAGCACTTGGATATACATAACCGTCTCCTGAATTACATGTTTTTGGCCGTTTAATGGATCTTGCGTTACATCCTCCACAACGATCGTCCTCTTCGAACAGGATGTTAATAGAAGCGTGGCTTCGACTCATGAACGATCAGTTCATCCCGTTCGCGTTTTCCAACGTTCCAAAGATAACGGTAGACCGCCAAAACTGCCACCAGAAAAACCGCCAGATAGATCAAATAGAGCCCGATGTACGCAAGATAATCAACAAAAATGAAGCGCAGCTCCTGTCTGATCGCCTCATATCTGCCTGATTGGATCATGTAGGTTTGCTCAAACACAAAGGTGGGAACCAAGCTCAGCAGTCCGGTGTTATTGACCGATCCCAAGGTACACACACCCAAAATACAACGAACGATCTCTCCGGGCAAGATCAGACGAATACCGTTTTTTAGCCACAGCCATTTTTCGTCGCTTGGTTGGTAATGGGCGGGAACCCGATTTTTCAAATAGACAAACAAAACAGCCAAGGAAATACCGAAGCATCCAATGAACAAAATAATATATGTAAGAGCAATTTTTAAGACACCCATTTCCATCGGTGTAACAAGCATTTTCAAAATCATCGACACCGCAAAGGTTGCCAGCAGATTTGAAAGACAGGTTACAATTCCATAAATAATAATTTCTTTGATTTGAATCTTTGTTTTTTTCAATTGATCAACTCCTCAAAAATAGAAATTATTTCCCTTTTCATTATACCATTCCCCCGCATGGACTGTCAAGAATTTTCGCAAAAATATTTGCTAAATTCTTTATAAAAGAGAACAATCTTCACCGACATCGCCCGCAGTTGATAGAAATGAGCGTGATTCGGTTGTGTGACCGATTTAACTTATTCTGTCTCGGCTATCCACTCGGCGGTGCCGCGTTCTCTGCATTTGGCCCATTGAGTTTCTTCGCTGCCCACACACACCGCAGACATACGCCGCAAACATGAGCATCCTTTGAATCAAAAAATTATTTTTAAAAAAAGAATTTATTTTTCAAAAAAGACTTGACAAACCTCGAAAGATGTGCTAAAATATACAGGTCGCGAAAGCAAGCGACGATCTGGGTGTGGCGCAGCTGGTAGCGCGCTACCTTGGGGTGGTAGAGGCCGCAAGTTCAAGTCTTGTCACTCAGACCAAGAGGGGATTCGTAAGAATCTCCTCTTTTCTTTTTGTTTTCTCTTATTTTCTCGCTTTTTCGTGTGTCTAAAGTATTAACGGCTCTTTGAAATTAAGCTCAAAAAGGCGCGCGCTACCCCGATTGCTACCTAAACTGCTACCCAAATATTTTTTTACTTTTTTTGAAAATCTGAATTTTTTTGAAAAATTCAATCAAAAAGTGCTACCTAACTGCTACCTGGACACTAAAAATGAGCCAAAAACAACACATTTTAGACGATTTTTAGACATTTTTTAGAATTTTCAATAGTGCTACCCAAATTTCTTTACCTCCAAACTACAACCCCAAGGTAGCGCACATCAATTCTCTGTGCACCTTGCATATATTCGCGACCTGTGTTTTGTGACACATTACTCAATATATTGGTTAAAAAGCCACTATTGAGCAGCTTACGTTCCCTTTTAATCTCCGTTATCTCCCCCAGAGCGCTACCCTGCTCCATATTCATTTCACTTAGATACATTTCTATCCCTCTCCGCTTATAAAAAATCAGCCGATGAGATTTCTTTCGATTTCTCATCGGCATCGTTTTTTGATCATTCATGTATTTCGATAATTCCCAAATCAATCAAGGCGCAAGAAAGACAACTCAAAATAGAGTATTCTCTATCAATCTTGAATTTTTGTTCTTGGCTAGTGAAAATTGATAAATTATATGCACCAAAGCTATCCAACATACTAGTCTGAAATTCAACACCACTATGTCGGTAGAATTCTGAAAGCATATCATTTGCAGCCTGTATCACATTGGCAGATTCAATGTTCTCTTGATAAATTTTATTTCTTGTCAAATATGCCTTGATTTTTTCGCCAGGTTCAAAAGCAAGGCGATCTTCTTTGTGAACGAGAGCACTAATCAAATAAGCTTCTATGCTAGGATAACTTAATAGTAACAAACCTCCTAGCTCTGTATCATTTTCCCTTGCATTTGTCAGTTCAGTTGTCAAGGTTTCAATTAACCCAGGATTATTATTTGAATGCGGATCTCTGTCAAAGATATAATACGTTGCAGCATTATGCAAATCCAATTTATATTTATCATAAAGTTCGTTAAAAACTGCATTCAGATAATCCGTTCCTCTTTGAATGCTCGAAATATTTGAGTTTTCTGTATTTACAACAAATATTTGAGAATTAAAATCGGATGAACTCCGATAATACAAAATTGGTTCTTTTCCTTTTCGATATTCTATCACCGAATAGTCAAACACTTTTGTAAATAAATATTCGAGAAGAGTAAATTCGCGTTTTTGTCCTTCAACAATAAACACTACTCTACCTATAGGTTTATTGGGATTCAAACTCAATTCCATAGCATTTAACCTCTGTAATTGGGAAGTCCGCCGAAAATTCCGCTCAAATACATTTTTTCAAAGTTCTGCGATTCTCTAGGATGTTCAGAAGAAGCCCTTTTAATAGTGCTACCACATGCTTTGCTAAAATCAACAGTATAAATTTGATCAGGTCTTATCAATGTGGATTTCAACAAATTTGTTGAATGGGATACAAAAAAGATCTGTGATCTTTTTGCGTTATCCATAAAGTAACGAATAATCAATTCTTCCAAATCATTATGGAAAGCACTGCTAAACTCATCAATAATAAACATACACTCAGTATTAACAACATGTAACAACGCAGGCAACATATTAAGAAGTGTTTGATTACCAAGCGATTCTAAAGCTAAAGGCATCCAATAATCCAAATTATTACGTTTCAGGTAAACATTCTTGTCCGATTTAGAGTCTGCAACAGCAAATTCACTAAGACGATGAGTAGTTTCATAAGCGATTTCTTGATTAAATCCGAAGTAATTGAAAAATTTATTAATTGCTTCAACGCCATTTGATTCAATATATTTTGACAACATTAATTTGTTACTCGCCTCGAAAGTAATAACGCTTCTTTCAGCAGCATTAAATAAGACAGAATTACTAAGATACCTCATCCATCTCGCCAGAATAGGGGAATTTGCAAACTTCGTGTTGAAATGTATCGTTCTTAAAAAAAGTGTCGATTCATCGATATCATTATAAATTCGAGTTTCTGACAAAACCGTACTTGCACTTTTACCAATACGTTCCAAAACACATTCGTCATTAAGCAATAAGGTTTCCTTAACCACAATGCCCTTTTTGTCCATTTCAAAGGAGTACGCTATTCTGCTTTCATCAAAGGAAAAGTGATACTCCAATTTCATATTATCCTTAGAGAAAAGGCAAGGATTAACGGGAACATCAATAGATGTTTCCTTAAAAAGCATTTCTAACAAAAATGTAATAGCTCTGATAGAATTGGTTTTACCCGATGCATTTCCACCTATAAAAAGCAACCCCTTAAGTATCCCGTCTGTCACATTAACATCCTGGAGCATTTTATAATTTGTTGCACAGATATCAAAAAATGTTTCATCCTTAAACGATCTAAAACCTGAAATTTTAATTTGTGTAAGCATATATATCACCTCCTACACCATTATTATATCACAAAAAAGCCAAAAGTAAACATTATTTTGTAAATTTTTTTCTTTGTTTTAAAAATATGTGTATTTTTTTTACACTTATTTTTATATAGCCGGAAAAGTCTTGCATGATTTGTTTGTTAAAAGTCAAAATTTTGTTAAATTTATAAATTTTGTATTTATGTTACTCCACTAATTAACGTAACCATAACACTAGTT
>CAJKPX010000051.1 GCA_905201895.1 uncultured Eubacteriales bacterium
TTCAAGTCCTTTGTGACACATGGTAGGCAATCGCCTACCTGCTTTCTTTTGGTGCAGACAAAAACAACACGGTTCTTCACGCGCAGCTTGCATGCAAGCTGCCCGGAACGCCGCGCAGGAGAGAGCAGGGAAACGGAGGCACAAAACGCGGCGTTTGTGGAGAGTTCAAGTCCTTTCTGACACATGGTAGGCAATCGCCTACCTGCTTTCTTTTGATGCAGACAAAAACAACACGGTTCTTCACGGGCAGCTTGCTTGCAGGCTGCCCGGAACGCCGCGCAGGAGAGAGCAGGGAAACGGAGGCATAAAACGCGGCGTTTGTGAAGAGTTCAAGTCCTTTGTGACACATGGTAGGCAATCGCCTACCTGCTTTCTTTTGGTGCTGATAATCGCTCGCGGTTCTTCACGCGCTTTTTTTCTTACCCCCACCGAGCCGCCTTTTTTTGACCTACAAGCTGTCGATTTCAGGTTTTTCACTCCACTTTTGAAACGCACCTTGACAAGCTTTTTTGGTTATGTTATACTGAAATCACATCAAACATTAGAGGAGAATAAAAATGAAAAAATATATTGTTTTTTTGCTATGCTTAACGATGATACTATCGCTGTTCTCCTGCAATGTGAAAATAGACGGCAACAGCTCGCCCGATGCCGATAACGGTGCGGCGAACGGAACAAATGATACGGATAAAACCAATCCGGATCATGAAAACGATGGGGACAGCACTTCGGATGATGGGGATTTCGGTCAGATCGTTGATTCCGCTGACCACTATAAAATCATACGCGTAGGACTCGGTGAAAACGAATATCACATCTATGACCGATGGGGAAAAGAGGTGCTCGTTGAGGTCACAAATAGACCTCTTAGCATCTCCATGATCGACCAATGGGTAATTGAGATACGCATTGGAATGGGAACGGGCACGTCGGTGAGCAAATACTATGACGTACAGAACGATCGTTTTTCCGAGGAATACCTTGATGTAGTTGCGGCTTCGGGAAATCTTTTGGCTTACGTTGACGCAACGCAGGGAAATGATGCAAATAAGGGAACTCTTGCGGTAAGAGATATATTCGATAAGAACGGATTTTTCAAGACATTTTCGTTGGATTTTTCTCCCCGCGAGGTTATGCCGATATCGCACGCGGAATTCACGGAACGTGAAATGGCACTGGAGCTGGTGTATCGAAACCAAGATTCTGAGGTAAACGAGTCTGTTACCCTGCCTGTCCGCACAAGCACACTTGATCAAAACGCCTTTACAAAAGCCGACAAGGCGATTATGGTATATGAGCAAGTATTAAATGGACGCTATCAGGTGTTTGACGTGCGTTGGGAGTCATACTCCTATCTCAAGGACGTCAGTACGCCTTATATGATGACCCCTCTTGAGGATGAGGCGAGCTTGAGATATGCATATACGGATATGGACAAGGACGGCATATGTGAGCTGGTAATTGACTGCGGCGATACCTTAATACTTCGCTATTACGAAGGCACAGTCTACCTTTATTCATTTATTTTTAGAAATCTATATGGTCTCCAAACAGACGGCTCGCACTCTTGGAATCACAATGGAAGCGATTTTGAATACGGTGAGACACAGCTTTATTTTGAGGGCGCAGACATAAAGTCGAGAGAACTCTGGCGAATCGTAAATGACGGGGAGCCGGATGCGAAATATTACATCGGTAGCAGCGAGGTGAGTCCTGAGGAGCTTCAAAAATATTGGGAAGAAAATCCCAAGGCACGGATTTTGTTTTCTTCTTTGATCGTGTTTTGGCAAAATCAAAATTCCTGATAGGCGGCGATCGCTGTTGCGGAGGATCGTTGAAAGGAATTTGATATTGAAGCAAACGGATATCGTGTTGAGCACGGAGGCACTTCTTTGGCTCCCGACTCGTTCTGCGTTTTAGTCATTCGAAGATACGTGATTGATCACAATTCTACTTTTGGAGGGGAAAATTTGATGAAAAAGCTGCTTGCCGTTTTGGTGTGCTTGATGATGGTGTTGTCGCTGTTTTCTTGTGATACAACCGATTGGAAAGATGAGGAAACTGCCACAACAAACAATCAAAAGGATGAGGAAAGCATTGCCACGACAGGCAATCAGGAAGATGAAGACGGCACTGCCACGAAAACCGATGAAAAGGCCGAGGAAACAACCGAGGCGGTCGACGATCCTTCCTCCCCGTTAAACGACCTCGCGATGCAGATGTTTGAGGCGGCGATCAAGGGAGAGATCAGCGTTTGCGACGCACATCTGGGTGAGACGGAATTAAAAAATCTGCAATTTCCAAGTGACGGTACAAGGCTTGAGGAATGTAAACAACTCACCAAAGCGATATTGGATATGGATGGGGACGGCGTCAACGAATACGTGATCCAATCGCCCGATCGTGACCATATTGTTTTGCATTGCTACAACGGCAAGGTGTATAGCTATTGCTTTGACCGCAGTGTTTTTTACAATTTAAATACCGACGGTTCTTTTTATTGGAGAGGTTTATCCAAGCCGGAGGGGGCGCATGTCGGATTAAATCAGCTCTCTTTCGACGGATCGTTGCTGATCGTTAAGGAGGTCTACAAAATAATCATGGACCCTGCTGAGATGACGCCAATTGCATATTATATGGATGGTAAGCAGATAACGAGTGATGAATACAGTGTCTATTATAGTAACAATCCAAAAAGATTTGCATCCTTCTGTCCTTTTGATATTTCGTGTGAGTATCCGATATCTTCGGAAGATGCTTTTGAGATTGTGTCAAATCATTGGAGAAGGAAAGATGGGGCTAGCGAGGGGGCTTGTGGAACAACATTGGTATATAGAATTGTTATATTAGAAAAGCCCAACGCCTACACTATGAACTACCGCATATGCTTGCAATGGGAAGCTTACAGCCACGCAAATCACGGTTGGGAAAGTCAGATTCCGAGGATTACAGTACTTGATGAGTTGTTGGTGAACGCCATAACGGGAGAATGCCTCAATATTCAGGAAGCTTGTCCGGACGGTAAATGATAAGCCTTTTTACGCATGGTATACTGACCTTACAATTCTACTTTTGGAGGGGAAAATTTGATGAAAAAGCTGCTTGCCGTTTTGGTGTGCTTGATGATGGCGTTGTCGCTGTTTTCTTGTGATACAACTGATCAAAAGGATGAAGAAACAGCCACAACAAATAATCAAGAGGATGAAGACGGCACTGCCACAACAACCGATGAAAAGGTCGAGGAAACAACCGAGGCAGTCGACGGTTCTTCCTCCCCGTTAAACGACCTCGCGATGCAGATGTTTGAGGCGGCAATCAAGGGAGAGATTAGCGTTTGCGACGCACATCTGGGTGAGACGGAATTAAAAAATCTGCAATTTCCAAGTGACGGTACAAGGCTTGAGGAATGTAAACAACTCACCAAAGCGATATTGGATATGGATGGGGACGGCGTCAACGAATACGTGCTCCAATCGCCCGATCGTGACCATATTGTTTTGCATTGCTATAACGGCAAGGTGTATAGCTATTGCTTTGATCGCGATGATTTCTGCAATTTAAGCACGGATGGAACCTTTTATTGGAATAATTCCTCCATAGCAGCGGATTGGAAGGGCGGACTCAATCAAATCGTTTTTGATGGGGAAACGGTATATGTAAAATCCGTTTACAGTATTCACTATTCCGAAAAAACTGAACTGAATTATTATGAAGCAGATTATTATGACTATTATGTAAACGGAGAAGCTGTTACGCGATCTGAATTTTCTGATTTGCGACTCTACAAAACAAAAATGCGATTTACTCCGTTTGAACTGACGTGCTCCTATCCTATCACTGCGGAGCAGGCATGGGATTTTGCAAATACATATTGGGATCACATGGACGGTGCTCATGACGGTGCTGTCGGAACACTTGCGTTTTACAGGGTTGTGGTGCTTGATACACCGAATTCCGACATGAAATCCTACCGCATTGGTTTGCAGATGGAATTCTATTCGAACTGGGATGTCAGGAAGGACTGTATGCCACCGAGAAATTCTCGAATAGATAAACAAATATTGGTAGATGCCAAAACGGGAGAGATTACTGAATACGTAGCGCCTGAGGCGGACGGAAAATAATTTTTCACCGGGGTGGCGCTGCCATCAGGCTCCTGTGGGGCAACTTTGTGAGAGTTAATCCCGAACGCGGCGTGTTTGTACCCGCAGCAAAAAGAGACGGTCAAGCAAAAGCTTGACCGTCTCTTTTTGTTGCGGACAAAAGCACAAAACGGTTCTTCGCGGGCATTTTGCCGCATTCAATCCTCGGTCTTTTGGTATTCGTTTTTCCGAATGCCGGGGTAGTGTTCGTCGAGGTATTCCTCGCGGTAGGGGTTCACGCCCGTTGAAACCGTTTCGGGAGTGACCGAGAGCGTCCAGCTCTTTTTGTAGAAGAAGGGGTTGTGGAACTTATTTTCGATCCTGTCGGTCTTCTCAAGCGCGTTCATGCAGGCGCGGATGCAGCCCTTCGCTCCGCAAATCGCAAAATAGCCCGTGTGGTTGAGGATGTAATCGTAGTAGCCCATCACGGCGTTGTCCTCGGGCTTGCGTCCCCAGGAGCCCTTTGCCATGGTGTAGGAGAGGATATACGCCTCCTCCTCGGTCATCTCGCTGTTGCGCACGTCAAACGCCATATTCGGGAATTCCTTTTTGAGGAAGGGCGAGCATTCGTTGTTCATGCCGTGATGCGAAAGCGTGCAGCGACCCATTCTCACGTCGCCGTACCAGATCTCCTTCTCACCGAAGCTGACGTGCAGGCGCTTTTTCTCGTCCTTCACGGGTGGGATCGCGTTGCCGGGGCAGGCACGCGCGCAGGCACCGCAATGGATGCAGATATCGCCCGTGTCCATGATCGGGTCAGGCTCCAGCTCGCAGTCGGTGAAGATCAGACCGAGGCGGACGCGCGGACCGAATTTCTTTGTGAGGAACACCTTGGAAAATCCGACCTCACCCAAGCCGCAGCCTGCCGCGATCAGACGGACGCTGCAAACCACGTCGGCAGGCACGCGATCGGGCGCAACCGGCTCACGGGTGGTGCCGTTGCCCTCGGGAACGGCAGGGTAGTGCGCCACAGCCTCCCATCCGTGATCCTCGATGAAGCAGCAGAGCTCATAGGATTTTTTGGGACGGAACAGACTGTTGAGCTTGTTGTAGGAATAAAAGGTGTAGTTATGCCAATGCGTGCCCTCCTCGATGCCGCGATAGGTTCCGCGCGGAATGCGCATGGCAACGGCGATCACCGATTTTGCACCGGGGAAGTAGGTTTTGGGAGACATCAGAACGGGGGCATCTGCAAAGCGCTCGATGTTGCCGATGGCAATGCAGTCGATCCCGAGCTCCCGTGCCTTATCCTTGATCATCTGAGAGGTGAGTCTCATCAGCGCGCCCTCCTGTCTCCGTCCTTGGAAAAGCTGCCGCCGAGCACGTTTGCGGCATCGGTGTTTCTCTTTGCGGCGTCCGCGCCGTCCGAGATGCTCCAGGTGTCGCGCGTGCGGAAGGGATTTTCAAAGCGGCTTCCCACAAGCTCTGCCTCCTCCAGGTGGCACAGGCAGGTGCGGTTGCAGAGTGCGGCAATGCGGTCGGGGCGAGCCGAAGCATGCATGCGGTTGGGGCAGGCGCCGTTTTTGCAGGTCTTGCAGAGTGAGTAGTTGATGCTTGCAACCTCCATCACCTTGCCGCAGATCTCTACCTTGACGGTGTTCTGCATATCGACCGCACCCAAGGGGCAGCTCACGGCGCATTTTCCGCAGCCGTCGCAAACGTGACCCTCAAACAGAGGTGTCGGCTCGATCTCTGCATCGGTGAGGATCATGTGAAATCTCTGACGCGAGCCAAACTCAGGGGTGAGGAACAGACCGTTGCGACCGATCTCACCCAGACCGCAGGCAACCGCTGCGTAGTCGAAATCGGGGTATACATTCGGTGCGGGGCGACCGTCGGCAACCGACACGCCCTGGGGACCGAGCTCGGAGGGGTTGGGGAACAGGGGGCACGCCTCCCAGCCGTTGTCCTCAAGCATTCTCACCAGATCGTAGCAGGCGAACGAGAGAAATTCATCCTCGAGCCAATTCTTGCCAAAGAGCGAGTAGTCACCGAAATTGGTGCCCTCCTCAACGCCGCGCAGCGCACCGCGGCAGATGCGCTTTCCGAGCATGATCACGGTTTTTGCCTCGGGGAAGATCGAAAAGGGATTGTGCTGTGCATCAACGCCATCAAAGCGCGATCTGGATGCAAAGCCGATCAGGTCAATGCCGATCTGCTTGGCGGCGGCAAGGACCTCTGCCTTGAAATTCTGTTCTGTCATGTCTGTTCTCCTTATGTATCAATTCGTATTTTTTTGAGAGGAATGAGGCGACTGTGATTACCAGCGAACGCCAACGTCGATTTCCGCCCAGCCTGCCCTTGCGTAGTCACCGTTGATCGGCATCACGCGGCGCAGAAGTGCGGCAGTATAGGTGCATGCCTTGATGCCCTTGAGATCGGTAATATCCTCAAAGCCGCCCACACCCATGAGCAGCACGATCGGCATGCCCTTGGTGAGTGTGTGCCAGGTGGTGTGCATGTAGCCCATGACCTCGCCGCCCTGTGCCGTTTTGAGTGCTGTGTCGATCTGTGCGCGTCCTTCGTCCCAGGGGCAGAACAGGCAATCGAAGCCTGCTTGCTTGAACACCGAAACGGTTTCCACGGGAGCTTCGGGCGCGCGGTATTGCCAATCGGCGATCACACACGAGCGACTCAGGTGCGCGAGCATATAATCCTCGGCCTCGGGAGTGGGGGCATTGCAGGTGTAGCGGTTGTTGGGGTTGTAGTGCGCGTGGCGGTAAAGGAACATGTCACCCCAAACGATCGGACGTCGACCGCTTGCCCCCAGATCCTCTGCAATTTCATTGATAAAATCGCAGAGCAGGCTCATGTTTTTCTCGGTGAATTCAAAATTGAATGCTTCGTCGCATCCGATGTGAAAATAACTGCCCTCGCCGCAGAGCTCAATCAGCTCCTCACGGATATGGCGCAGAAGCGCGCGCACCTTTTGCTTTTTGATGTCCCAACACCAGCCGTCCTCGCTGAAATAGGTTTGCAGGGTCGGGTTCTGGTCGAGCACCACGTGTTTGCCGTGCATCACACGGCCCGCCGAAGCGTGTCCCCAATGGTTGAACATCGGGATGATCTCAACGCCGAGGTCGCGTGCTTCACGGATGATCGGTGCTACCTCATCCTTGGTAAAGCCATGCGACCACGACAACTCGCGCATGCAATCGTATTGGAGCATACCCCAGAATTCGAGCACCACGTGGGTGAATTTGAGCGCGCCGCAAAGACGCACGAAGCGTTGCAGCTCCCAGAGCCTGGTTTCGGGAAAGATACAATAATGGATCATGCGGTTTTGAACCAATGGATGGTCCAAAATCTCACAGCATGCGATCTGCGCGGCGGTCCTACCATCGACGTCGATCGCCTCGATGCGGTCGAGCAGGGTAACTACACCGCGCAGAAGATCACTCTCGTTATTCGCCGCAACGCAGATGCCGTCGGGCGCGACGCGGATGCTGTAATCGTAGCCATCGAGCGGCAGAGGCAGCGTCTCTCCGATCGAAAAGATATATTCCGAGCTCTCACAGAAGCTGATCTCGGAGGCTTGATAGGCAAAATTGCGCCAAAATTCCCGTAAAACGGGCGTGTTGACGCAGGGGTGTGCGATTGCCTTGGCATGCTCGGGAAGGAGAAAGGATCCTTCCTTTTGCGTCATATTTTGAGGATGAAAAATCATACGCGCTCTCCTTTGCGTTTTTTTATAGTATAACATACGGAAAAGAAATTTTTAACCGCTTTTTTCATCAAAAAGGTGGACTTTTTAGTCATCCTATGATATAATGTCGGCAGGAAGGTATGCTCACACGGAGGAGAGATACGATGATATACGATTTTGAGGACTTGGAGCTTCGGCCGATCAGTGTTGGTCGTTTTACGCATAAGGACGGTTTCTTTGATGTCAAGGCGCGTCCGTATGCCTCGATCTCATTCCGCATTTGTGGGAAGGGGAGCTTTGAGGTGGAGGGCGAGCACCTGGAAAGTGAGGCAGGGGACGTGCTCTTTATTCCGTCGGGGACGCCCTATCGGGTGGACTATTCGTGCAGTGAGAGCATTGTTGTGCATATGCAAGGCTGCAGCTACGTGCACGCCGAGAGCATTTCCCTGCAAAACGCCGCTTCGATCGAGGGCTGCTTTTGCCGATTACTCGACGCCTGGAATGAGCGTCATTCAGTCAATCGGGCAAAATCCATGATCTATGATATTCTGAATCGCATGGCAGAGGATCGCACAAGCGGCATGCGTGACACGGCGTTTGCGGCGTGCGTTGCCTATCTTGAGGCACATTTTTGCGATCCCGAGCTCACGGTTGCCGAAGTCTGCGCCGCAGGCTTTCTCAGCGCCGCGAGCCTGCAGAGGAAGTTCCACGAGCATTTTCATCTCTCGCCCAAGCAATATCTCACCCGCTTGCGCATGAACCGCGCCATGGAGCTCCTGATCGCCTGCGAGCTTTCGATTCGCGAGATCGCGCAGGCGTGCGGCTTTTCGGATGAAAAATACTTCTCCAGAGCCTTTCGCAATCAATACGGGTATCCGCCCTCGCAGATGCAGAAGAACATTTTGGTATAGTCTTTTTGCTCGGTCCGAGGCGGTTCGTTTTTACCGTAAAATATTTTTCGTTTTCTTTTTTGTCATTGACAGGTTTTTTCGGGTATGTTATAATATAAATACAACTATATTTTGTGGAGGTAAAGATGAGGCGGTTTGTTGTATTTTTGATTTGTTTTGCTATTCTTTTCTCATTGTGTGCCTGTGATCCCGACAAGCCGCAGGGCAGCATCGGCAACGGCACCGATGCGATGACGGACTCAACCGATGAAGCGTCCGATTCAACCTCCGACGGCACCGCCGAAACCAACGGTCCGACTCTCGGCGGCACAGACCTGCCTATTTACAGAGTGGAGGACGAGTTCGGTTTTTTAGGGCAAACCACCTTCAGCAGGGTTGAGAAAACCGACGATCCATCCAAGCTTCGCTATTCGATCCTGGGGCTCGACGGCAACGTGCTCTTTACCGAGGAGCGCGATCAATCGCTCCGTGTTATCGCCGATCCCGACTATCGTCGTTCCTCTTTCGTGAAGATCTCCTATTGCAACGAAGCAGGGGTACGCGTGACGAAATATTACGATGCTGTGGCAAACCGTGTTTCTGCGGAATATACGGACGTTTTAGAAGCCGAAGATGGCATCGTTGCCTATCGGAAGACTGACGGCAATCGGGTTCGCGTGATCGTGGAGAGCCTTTTCGATGACAGCATTTACAAGGAATACACGCTTGACCCAAAAGATGCGGAGGCGACCTCCTGTGTGGCAAGGATTTCGCGCGGCAATCTCTATCTGCGGCTGGAGAAAACAACGGTGCTCCCCATTTATGATGCGGGATACGACTATTTTGGTTCTTACGGCGCGATCATAGAGCTGATCGACGAGATCAGGATCATTTCCTATTATTGCGGAGAGGATGCCGACTACGCTTCCATCCTCGGCGTCACCGACGCACGCGAGCTCGATCTGCTCGATCTGTTTCTCGAGAGCTTCCAAGCGGATGGCTTTTACGCATATGCACTCAGGGATCTCAACTGTGATGGCGTGTTTGAGCTGATCCTCTTCGCTGCGAAAAGAGAGAGTATTTCTGCAATTTTCAGCATGGTTGATGGCAAGCCGATTCTTTTGGGGCACTATTCGGGATCAACGTACTGTTACGTGGATCACAATGGCGTCATTTACGTATGCGAGCGTGATTTCTATGGGGATATTTCCCGCAACTATTATCGGATCGCAGAGGACGGCGCATCTCTGGAGCTTCTGGCGGCGGTTGCGATCGACTATTCCGCACCCCCGACGGGAGGAGGATACTTAGCGGATTATTACCGTGTGGAGAACGGTGCGCGAATCCCCATCACGAGGGATGAATATTACGGAATATGCGGCGCGTACCTCTATCCGAGCTTCAACCTGCTCCAATACTGCGCGCGGCTCGATTATCACTCCGGTAGCGATGCTGCTCGGCAGGTGGACGCAAAAAACGCCCTTCTCATGGCACTGAAGAATCAGAGCAAGGTCTTTGATCACGCAACCGACCGTTTCTGTTTTTTGTCAGAATACGTGCTCGCGGAGCAGGCGGGACCGCTTGCCGAGGTGGATGGGCTCAGCTATACCTTTTTGGACCTCGACTGCGATGCTGTGGGGGAGCTGGTTATCTCGGATGGCGACGCGACACTGATCCTGCGCTATGAGGAGGGGGCTGTTTCGCTTTATCGCTATGCGCTCCCGACCGAGAAGCTCTATGACAACGGCACGTTTGATTCCTCTCCCAACGGACAAACCGCTGTGAAGCAAGCCTCTCGCCTCGTTTTCGTTGACGGAGAGGTGCTGACGAGAACGGCATGGCGCACTGTGAACGATGGAGCGGCAAATGCGGAATACTATTGGCGTGGACGGCGCGTGAAGAAGACGTCTTTTGCCGAATATTTGGAAAAGTATCCCTATGAAAGTGCTGCTTTTTTGCCGCTTTCGATTCCGTTGGAGGTTAAGATCTCGCCCGAGCAGGCATGGGAGATCGCCAACGCTTATTGGGGTGAAGCCGACGGCAGGACGGACGGTGCTGCCGGTACCACGCTGGTCAGTTGCGTCAAGCTGCTTGATCGCTTCGATATTCCGCTTGGCTACTATCGTGTGGTGCTCCTCTGTGAGCATCATCGTCATTCAAATGAAACATGTTCCATGTCCTACGTAGGTTTTTGGCAAGACGTGCTTGTCAATATGCACACAGGAGAATGCACGCCCTGCCGACCGCTCTACGAGGGCAAGTGAGCGCGCGATGAGTAGGTCGCCGTCAGGTTGGTAAAGGGCAGGTGAGGCGCCTCGAATTCTTGCGAATTTGAGGCGCCCCATCTTTTTTGGGGATATATCGGTGCTCGGCTTTGCATGATCTACTGCTCCCAAACCCGTTTTTTATCAAAATGAGTTGCAATCGGGAGCGTTTCGTGGTAAAATATATAACGGAAATCAAAGGAAGGGTGGCGTTTTTGCTTGGAATATTGGATCATACCACTCGCGGTGCTCGGTGCGGCGCTTTTGCTCGTGCTTGTTGTGATGTGCTTTTGTTTTTTCAAAATGTTTTATGCGGTGCGGCGCAAGCCGAAGAACACCGAGGAATATCCCACACCCGACGGCGCGATCTACGATCCGCACCGCGCACAGATGGTAGCGTGGATCAAGGAGCTCCGCGCGATGGAGCACACCGACTTTTCGGTGACCTCCTTTGACGGGCTGCGCCTCTGCGGAAAATATTACGAATATAAAAAAGGTGCCCCGATCGAGATCCTCTTTCACGGCTATCGCGGAACCGCCGAGCGAGACCTCTGCGGCGGCGTGTTCCGTTGCTTTGAGTTGGGGCACAATGCGCTGATCGTCGACCAACGTGCGGCAGGTGCGAGCGAGGGAAGGGTGATTACCTTTGGCGAGCGTGAGCGCCGCGATTGCCTGACGTGGGTGGATTTCGTGCTCCGACATGTTGATGCCGATGCGAGAATCATCCTCACGGGCATCTCGATGGGCGCTGCCACCGTGATGAGTGCCGCCTCGATGGAGCTGCCGCCAAACGTGGTGGGGATCCTTGCCGATTGCGGCTATACATCCACGCGTGCGATCGTGAAAAAGGTGATGCGTGACCTACGTCTGCCTGCCGATCTGCTCTATCCGCTTGCTCGGTTGAGTGCCATTCTGCTGGGCGGCTTTGATCCCGACGCCTCCTCACCGATCGACTCTATGCGGGCGTGCCGTCTCCCCGTGATCTTTTTCCACGGTGACACCGATGACTTTGTGCCCTGCTCCATGAGCGAGGAGAATTTTGCCGCCTGCGCCGCCGAGCACAAGCGTCTTGTTGTCATACCCAACGCAGGGCACGGGCTTTGCTTCCCCGTGGATCAGCAGGGCTATCTTGCCGAGCTCGACGCCTTCTTTGCGCCCCATCTCTGAGCTTTTCGGGGCGTCCCGTCAAATGCTTTGCTCGGTCGCTGTTGCAGTCCGATATATGAAAATGCTCCGTCCCGATCGCAGATTGCGATTGAGACGGAGCATTTTTGTCAGCATGAGCCATGCCGATACCTTGCGGGGGTTATGCCGAGGGATTGCTTGAACACCTTGCAAAAGTATTGCAAAGAGGAAAAGCCGCTTTGGAGGGCGCATTCCTCCAGCGAGAGAAAGGGGTATTTCATCAGCTCCTGCGCTTTGCTCAACCGCACAGACGTGATATAGCGGAGCGGTGATTGCCCGTATTTCTCCTTGAATAGGCGACGAAAATAGACCTCACTCATATCTGCTGCACGTGCGAGTGCAGAGATGCTCAAGTCGGGGTCCGTGAAATGACAGTCAACGTAGTGCTTTGCATCTTCGATGCGGTTACGCAGCGTTTTTTCATGATATTCCACCGACTGTGAGCGGATCACGGCGGCTGTGATTGAATAGAGAATCGAGAGCTGATCTGCAAAGGCAGCGGGAGAGTCCGATTGATATGCCTTGAGCAGCTTGATAAAAAGTCCTTCCACCTGCGGTGAATTGCCAAGCGAGACGAGCATGCACTCGCGTGCTTGATCCGAATCGAATGAAAAGTCACAATAAATATAACGATACTGATCGTTGTGAATGAACATGGTGTAGTCGGCATTTTGTGCAAGATACATGATGCTGCCTGCGCTGACGGTCATTTCTTTGCCGTTTGAGGTATAGGTGCAGGAGCCCGAGAGCACGTAAACGAAGGCATCACTGTGTCGGTTGTTGACGCCGATGAGCTTATGATGCGTTCGGTTGCGGGATCGGAGCACCCGATAGATATCCTTGATGCGGAGCTTGCCTTTGATGATTTCGTTTTGCATGGTTTCTCCTCGGAATTTCGTTTTACGAATAAATTATAGCGCAAATACCACCAAAAATCAAGCAATTTTGGTAATTATGTTTCGGAATGTGTAAAAATTATGTTTTTTATTCTTTACATCGGGAGTCTCGGGAACTATAATGAAGTCAAACGGAGGTGTGAAAAATGAAGCATACTGAAAAGAGCATAATTCAGAGCGTTTTTGTCGAGGATTGTGAGGCACTCGTCGAGTTGCTCGACACCGCGGAGCTGTTCCTGTTCCCCGAAAACCGCTTTTTCGTGGGCGTGCGTGTGTCGAGCGCAAAGCAGGAGCTTTACGCACAGCGCAAAAGGACGTGCAGACAGGAGCTTGAGACCGATGCCCTCAAGCAAGGCTCGGATGCGCGCGCATATACGGGACGTTTCGATTTTGGACATACCACAGCCGAATGGGAAAGCGTGATCTCACTTGGCATTTGGGGATTGCGTGAGCGAATTTCGGAGTATGCCGCAAGATGTGAGGAGAATGCCGAGAAAACGTTTTTTTTCGATTGCCTTTTGCGCACTTATAATGCCGCCCTGCGATTTCTCAAGCGCTGCGCTGCGTTTGCTGAGGCAGAGGGCAGAAAGGAGATGGCAGAGGGACTTGCGGCACTTGCCACGCGCCCACCCGTTACGCTCTACGAGGCGATGCAGACCTCTCTTGTTTATTACAGTCTCCAGCAGTATTTCGATCAAACCGCCCTGCGCACGATGGGGCGGCTGGATAGCCTGTTTTACCCCTTTTTCGTTCAAGAGGAGCGCGCGTGTGCCGAGCGGCTGATGCATGACTACCTCCGTGCGCTGAATGAGATCAACGCAGTTGCAAATCTTCCGTTTGCGATCGGCGGCACGGATGGGGAGGGCAAGAGCCTGGTCAACGAGCTTTCCTATCTTATTCTGAATACCTATCGAGGAGCAGGAACCTCGAACGTGAAATTGCATCTGCTATGCTCCGACAACATGCCCACCGACCTGATCCGATCGGCGCTCGATGCGGTGCGCGAGGGCAATAACAGCATCGTGTTTCTCTCCGACAGACGCGTGATCGAGTCGCTGGAGAAGCTGGGAGCGGATCACAGCGATGCGGTGGATTATCATGTGGTTGGTTGCTATGAGTGCGGCGCTCGGGGTGAGCTTACCTGTTCCTGCAACGCAAGGGTCAATCTGCCCAAGGCGTTGGAGTATGCTCTGAACAATGGCGTGGACATGATCACGGGTGAGCAAATCGGTCTGCCTGTGGAGTCGAGCCTTGAGAGCTTTGATGCGCTGTGCACAGAATTTGAGCGTCAGCTTCGTCATCTGTGCTCTCGCGCGATGGAGATGACCGACCGTTGGGAGCTGCGATATTCCCGTTTGCATGCCGCGCCGATTCTTTCGGCAACCTATCGGTCCGCTTTGGAGCAGGGGACCGATCTCTATTGCGGCAGAGGTGCGAAATACAACAATTCCTCGCTCAATGCGCTGGGACTTGCAACCGCCGCCGATTCACTTTCCGCGATCCGTCGGATCGTCTTTGAGGAAGGGCGGCTCACGCTTGGCGAGCTGACCGAGATATTGCGCCATGATTGGAAAGGGCAGGAGACGTTGCAACTCTACTGCCGCAACCGACTTCCCAAGTTCGGAAACGGGGAGGATGCGGTCGATCGCGTGGCGCAGAGGATCGTTGCAGTCCTTGCCGACGCGGTTAACGGCAGACCCAACCAAAAGGGCGGAAAATACCGCCTGGGTCTTTTCTCCATTGATTGGAGATGGGATTTTGGCGAGCATACCGCTGCATCGGCTGATGGGAGACGGTGCGGGGAGCCGCTATCGCAGAACACGGGCGCAACCTTTGGTGCCGATCGAGGTGGCGCAACGGCGCATCTGTTGTCGGTTGCCTCGCTCGACACCTCCAACACCCCCAACGGTGCAATCGTGGATCTCGATTTGCATCACTCCGCCGTTCTAGGAGAGAATGGGTTGGATGCAATGCTTGCGTCTCTGCTGACCTATTTTGATCTCGGCGGCTTCGCGGTGCATTATAACGTGCTTGACGCCGACGTCCTGACCGACGCGAAAAAATATCCCGAAAAATATCCCAATCTTCAGGTGCGTCTGTGCGGCTGGAACGTGCTCTTTTCCACACTCAGCGATCGCGAAAAGGACGAATTCATCGCGCGCTCGTTGCATGCGTGAGGGGGTGTACCGTGAAGGGAATTATTTCGGGCATCAAGCGCATGGAGATACATGACGGAGCGGGTCTGCGTACCACTGTGTTTTTCAAAGGGTGTCCCATGCGCTGCATCTGGTGCCACAATCCGGAGAGCCTCTCGTTTTCACCGCAGATCGCAAAATTCGAGCAGAAATGTGTGAGCTGCGGAGCCTGCG
>CAJKPX010000052.1 GCA_905201895.1 uncultured Eubacteriales bacterium
AAGCCTTGCGGCAAATTTGTAAGCACTTGAGCCGAAAAAACATGCCCCGCAAGGCTATGCGAGGGGGCTCAAATGCAGCTTGCGTTCGGAACGGGTGGGTATATTTATGAATATTTTTTAATAAATGTGTCAAAATGTCGAATTTTGGTATTGACAATTCATTCTTTTTGTGATAGTATGTATCTATCACATACATTCGGAGGTTACTATGTACTGTACAAACTGTGGTGAAAAGATGAATGACAACCAGGCGATCTGCCTCAAGTGCGGTGTTGAAACCGGCAAGGGCAAGGGCTTTTGCGCAAACTGCGGAGCTGCCCTCAACGAAAATCAGGCCGTTTGCTTGAGCTGCGGTGTTGCTGTGAAGGCTGCAAAGCCCGCAGGCGCTGCTGAGGATGCGAACTATCTGAACGGTAAGGATAAGATGACCATGGCCTTGGTTTGCTTCTTCCTCGGCGGTCTCGGCATCCACAACTTCATGATGGGTGAGAGCAAGAAGGGCGTTATCAAGATCGTGCTTTCGCTTCTCTGCGGAATCGGCGGTATCCTCGCTCTGATCGACTTCATCAAGATTCTGATGGGCACCTACAAGTACGATCCCAACGCTTCCTTCTAATTTGGAAATGCGAAAAACAAGAGACTGTCTCAAACGTGGGACAGTCTCTTTGCTTTTCTTCCTTTATATATAGCGGTTCTGCGACTTGCGAATATACGTGCGCAATTGCATTACGATATACTAAGCTCGGTGTATACCGAAATTCAAAAACACCGATTTTACATCGAAAATCTGTGAATTTTCTCTGTTTTGCTGATTTTGCTCAAAATAATTGGCAAATAATATGGTTTGAAAGGTCTTAATTTGTGCAAAAGGTAGAAAATTTTGTGTGAGAATCTTGCATCTTGACAAAATTGATTGGAAATGCTATAATTAACTGTAATTGCTGGCAAACAAGCCCGAACTATGCCTATTGCAAACGGGACTTGCCTGCACGAATTATGGCAGAATCACACGGCCCATGCGGTCGGGTGTCTGTATATAAACATTAAATTACGAAAGAAGGAGGAAATTGAGGAATGCCAACCTTTAACCAGCTTGTCAGACAGGGACGCGGCGAAAAGATCTACAAATCCAAAGCACCCGTTCTGCAGAAGGGCTTCAACTCTCTGAAGAACAGCGCGATCCAGCAGTCTGCACCGCAGAAGCGTGGCGTTTGCACCAAGGTGTCCACCACCAGCCCGAAGAAGCCGAACTCGGCAATGAGAAAGATTGCAAGAGTGAGACTGACCAACGGACTTGAGGCAACCGTCTACATTCCCGGTATCGGTCACAACCTGCAGGAGCACTCCGTTGTCTTGATTAGAGGCGGACGTGTTAGAGACCTCCCCGGTGTGCGTTATCACATCATCCGCGGATCTCTCGACGCTCAGGGCGTTGCAAACCGTAACCAGAGCCGTTCCAAGTACGGCGCAAAGAGAGCAAAGAAGAAGTAATCCTAACCAATAGGAAGCTCTTTGCCAATCGGGGATCAGCCCCGAACACAACTAAAAAGCATTTTAGCCCGTCTGACGTGTTTTTCGTAAATTTAATGTTTATGTTCACCCGACGTGCGCTTACAGAAGTATGCTTTTGAGTACCAATGATTTCATAATATTGATGAAGGAGGGAAGTACAGTGCCGAGAAGAGGTCGTATTACCAAAAGAGACGTATTGCCGGATCCGTTGTACGGTTCCAAACTGGTAACCAAGTTGATCAACAACGTGATGTATGACGGCAAGAAGGGCGTTGCCCAGACGATTGTTTACGATGCATTCAAGCTCGTAGAGGAGAAGCAGGGACAGAACGCACTTGAAGTGTTCCAGGAAGCACTTGAAAACATCATGCCTGTTCTGGAGGTTAAGGCTCGCCGTGTTGGCGGTTCCACCTACCAGGTTCCGATGGAAGTTAGAGCAGAGCGTCGTCAGACGCTGGGTCTGCGTTGGTTGATCCTGTTTGCAAGAAAGCGTGGCGAAAAGACCATGGCTGAGAGACTTGCAGGCGAGATCGTTGACGCTAAGAACAGCGCAGGCGGAGCTTTCAAGAAGAAGGAAGAAACGCATCGTATGGCAGAAGCAAACAAGGCGTTTGCTCACTACAGATATTGATCTGTTGCCTGAGTTTATCAAGGAGACAAAACTATGGCAAGAGAATATTCACTTGAAAATACCAGAAACATCGGTATCATGGCGCATATCGACGCGGGTAAAACCACCACAACCGAGCGTATCCTGTTCTACACGGGTAAAACGCACAAGCTTGGTGAGACCCACGACGGTGGTGCAACCATGGACTGGATGGCGCAGGAGCAGGAGAGAGGTATCACCATTACCTCCGCTGCAACCACCTGCTTCTGGAAGGGAAGACGTATCAACATCATTGATACTCCCGGCCACGTTGACTTTACCGTTGAGGTAGAGCGTTCCCTGCGTGTGCTTGACGGTGCAGTTACCGTTATGTGCGCAAAGGGTGGCGTTGAGCCGCAGTCTGAAACCGTTTGGAGACAGGCTGACAAATATAAGGTACCGCGTATGATCTATGTCAACAAGATGGACATCACGGGTGCCGATTTCTATCACGTACTTGATATGATCCACCAGAGACTGCGCGCAAACGCAGTTCCGATCCAGCTCCCTATCGGTAAGGACATGACCTTCAAGGGCATCATCGACCTGATGACCATGGAGGCAGACGTTTACTACGATGAGCTCGGTAAGGATATGCGCGTGGAGGAAATTCCCGCCGACATGCTCGAGCAGGCTCAAACCTACCGCGAGCAGATGGTTGAGGCAATCGCTTCGACCGACGACGATCTGATGGAGAAGTATCTCGAGGGCGAGGAGATCTCGATCGACGAGCTCAAGGTTGCACTTCGCCGAGCAACCATCGCAAACGAGATCGTTCCCGTTGTTTGCGGAACCTCTTACCGCAACAAGGGTGTTCAGAAGCTTCTGGACGCGATCATCGACTTCATGCCCGCTCCCATCGACATTCCCGCGATCAAGGGCGTAAATCCCAAGACCGACGAGGAGGAGGAGAGACCCTCTTCGGATGAGGAGCCGTTCTCTGCGCTTGCATTCAAGATCATGACCGACCCGTTCGTTGGTAAGCTCTGCTACTTCCGCGTTTACTCGGGTAGCGTTGCTGCCGGCTCGGTGGTTTACAACTCCACCAAGGGCAAGACCGAGCGTATCGGCCGTATCCTGCAGATGCACTCCAATGAGAGACACGATATTGATTGCTGCTATTCCGGTGATATCGCCGCTGCAATCGGTATTAAGAACACCACCACGGGTGACACCTTCTGTGACGATAAGCACCCGATCATCCTCGAGTCGATGGAGTTCCCGGAGCCTGTTATCAGCGTTGCGATCGAGCCCAAGACCCGTGCAGGTCAGGAAAAGATGGGACTTGCTCTTGCGAAGCTCGCAGAGGAGGACCCCACCTTCCGTACCTACACCGACGAGGAGACCGGCCAGACCATCATCGCAGGTATGGGTGAGCTCCACCTTGAGATCATCGTTGACAGACTTCTGCGCGAGTTCAAGGTAGAGGCAAACATCGGTAAGCCTCAGGTTGCATACAAGGAGACCATCCGCAAGAAGGTCGACCACGAGTGCAAGTACAAGAAGCAGTCCGGTGGTTCCGGTCAGTACGGTCACGTTAAGATCACCGTTGAGCCCAACGAGCCCGGCAAGGGTTACGAGTTCATCAATGCCGTTACCGGCGGCGCGATCCCGAAGGAATACATTCCTGCCGTTGATGCAGGTGTCCAGGGCGCAATGCAGTGCGGTGTTGTTGCAGGCTACACGGTTGTGGACGTAAAGGTTACGCTCTACGACGGTTCTTACCACGAGGTTGACTCCTCGGAAATGGCATTCAAGATCGCCGGCTCTATGGCGTTCAAGGAAGCAATGAGAAAGGCAGATCCCGTTCTCACCGAGCCGATCACCAAGGTTGTTACCATCGTTCCCGATGACTACATGGGTGACGTAATCGGTGACTTCAACAGCCGCCGCGGACAGATCATCTCCATGGAAGCAACCACTCCCGGTGTTCAGGAAGTGACTGCACACGTTCCGCTTTCCAACATGTTCGGTTATGCAACCGATCTGCGTTCCAAGACGCAGGGTCGCGGACAGTATTCGATGGAGCCCAGCCACTTCGCAGAGGTTCCGAAGTCGATCCAGGAAGCAATCATCAAGGAAAGAGCCAAGAACTGATTGCTCTCTTAATCCCCTTATACGCAATTTTTATTAAAATAAATTTAACTATTATTTAACGGAGGAAATTCAAAATGGCAAAAGCAACATTTGAACGCTCTAAGCCCCACGTAAACATTGGTACCGTTGGACACGTTGACCACGGTAAGACCACCCTCACCGCTGCTATCACCAAGACCCTGTCTCTCAGAAGCGGAAACGTTGAGTTCCTGAGATACGATCAGATCGACAACGCTCCCGAGGAAAAGGCAAGAGGTATCACGATTAACACCAGACACGTTGAGTACGAGACCGAGAACCGTCACTACGCTCACGTGGACTGCCCCGGCCACGCCGACTACGTTAAGAACATGATTACCGGTGCTGCTCAGATGGACGGCGCAATCCTCGTTGTTGCAGGTACCGACGGTCCTCTCCAGCAGACCCGCGAGCACGTTCTGCTCGCTCGTCAGGTAGGCGTTCCTGCAATCGTTGTATTCATGAACAAGACCGACCTCGTTGATGACGCAGAGCTTCTCGACCTCGTTGAGATGGAGATCCGCGATCTGCTGTCCTCCTACGACTTCCCCGGTGACGATCTTCCCATCATTCGCGGCTCCGCTCGTGATGCTCTCGAGTCCGCAAGCACCGATATCAACGCTCCCGAGTACGCTCCTATCCTTGAGCTCATGGCTGCAGTTGATGACTATATTCCCACCCCTGAGCGTCAGGCAGACCTTCCCTTCCTGATGCCCGTCGAGGACGTATTCTCGATCTCCGGCCGTGGTACTGTTGCTACCGGTCGTGTTGAGCGTGGTACCGTTAAGGTTTCCGACGTAGTTGAGATCGTTGGTCTGTCCGACGAGAAGAAGTCCACCACCGTTACCGGTGTTGAGATGTTCCACAAGCTCCTGCCCCAGGCAGAGGCTGGTGATAACATCGGTGCACTGCTCCGTGGTATCGCAAAGGAAGAGATCGAAAGAGGACAGGTTCTGGCGAAGCCCGGTTCCGTTCAGCCTCACACCAAGTTCGTTGGACAGGTTTACGTTCTGACTGAGAAGGAAGGCGGCCGTAAGAAGCCCTTCTTCGCAGGCTACAGACCTCAGTTCTACTTCAGAACTACCGACGTTACCGGTGTTATCGAGCTTCCCGACGGTGTTGAGATGTGCCGCCCCGGCGACAACGTTGACATGACCGTTGAGCTCATCACTCCCATCGCTTGCGAAGAGGGTCTCCGTTTCGCAATCCGTGAGGGTGGTAGAACTGTTGGTTCCGGCGTCGTTACCACCATCCTTGCTTAATTATAAATCCTTATAAAAAAGCATAGATTTTGCGGGGGAGAAGAACTGAAAAGTTTTTCTCCCCCGCATTTTTCATCTATTTATAATCTTTGGGGATTGGTGAAATTCCATACCGGCAGTGAACCGAGAATAGATATGAACTCGGCAAGTCTGCGAACTCCCATGCTTTACAGGGGAGCCGATCGGGTGAAACTCCCGAACCGACGGTAAAAAAACGCTCGCACAAAATTGCTACACAATTTTGCACGGCAAGCCCAAGGCTTGCCTGCCCGATGCTTGCGCATCGGCTTGCGCTCGTTTGAAACGCTCGCACAAAATTGCTGTACAATTTTGCACGGCAAGCCCGAGGCCTGCCTGCCCGATGCTTGCGCATCGGCTTGCGCTCGTTTTTGAAAGTCCGGATGAGAAAAGATAGAATCATAGCGCGAGGTACTGCGGTGCGGATTTTGTCTCTCTGCCGCAGGCAATCAACGCGATCCTGTTTTTTCTCCCTCACATAGAAAACAGAAGGGAGATTTTTTCTTTGAATATCCATAAGCAATCACATAAAATCAAGAGACTCACGGCGATCGGCGTGTTTTGTGCGCTGGCGTACGTTTGCATGTACTTCATTCGCATCCCCGTGCAGTTTCTCACGCTTGACGTCAAGGATTCGATCATCACGCTCTGCTCGCTTCTTTTTGGACCGATTGCAGGAGCGGCGATTGCCTTGATCGTCCCTCTGCTCGAATTGATCACGATCAGTGACACGGGCGTTTACGGATTCCTCATGAACATGCTCTCCTCACTCACCTTTGCAGTGACGGCAGGCTTGATCTACCGCTTCAAAAAATCCATGACGGGTGCCGTGATCGGACTCGTTTCGGGTGTGTTCGCCGTGACTGCGGTTATGGTGCTTGCAAATCTGCTTATCACGCCCTATTACATGCATGCCCCCGTGGCAACCGTTGCCGCCATGATCCCCACGGTGCTTCTGCCGTTCAATCTGGTCAAGGCGGTGCTCAATGCGGCGCTTGTACTGCTTTTGTATAAGCCGCTGTCAAACGTTTTGAAAAAAATCGGATTTCTGCAGAGCGCGGGGGCGACAATCCCCTCCGCAACAACCAAACGGGCATCTCTTGCCCGTTCGCTCACCGTCACCGTGATCGCGATAGCAGTGATTGTCGCGTCGCTGGCGGTGGTGCTGCTCGTTCTGCGCTGATTGGAAATCTGTTTCCGATAAGAGGAGGCTTTTATGACTGAAGCAATCGAACGGTTCTTTCTGGAAACCGTTGGCAGGGAGTTATGCGTATTTTTTTGCTCGATGCTCCCCATTATCGAATGCCGCGGCGCCGTGCCGCTCGGCTGGGGTCTTGGAATGCCCTGGTGGCAGACCGCGCTGTTCAGCATCGCGGGAAATCTGTTGCCCGTTCCCTTTATCCTGCTTTTCATTCGCGGCATGCTCAAATGGATGCGCGGATGTCGGGTCAAATTTTTCAACAGGGTGGCGGCTTGGCTCGACCGTAAGATCGAAAAGCACAAGGGTACGATCGAAAAATACTCTTATTGGGGCGTGATGATTTTTGTTGCCATTCCGTTTCCCGGAACCGGTGCATGGACGGGGACCTTGATTGCCTCGGTGCTTGGCTTGGATTCCAAAAAATCCTTCCTTGCTGCGGTCGGCGGCGTTCTGATCGCAACCGCGATCATGACGGCGTTTTCCTACGGCGGTCTTGGTTTGATCTTTGGTTAAAAGTTTTTTTCGGGGGAGCGAAACCGCTCTCCCGATCCTTTTGCAGCGAAACAGAAAGAAATCGCGCGGATGTGCGCCTTTTTTGTAAAAACCTCTTGCAATAACGGCGGTTTTGTGGTATACTATATGCAATAAAATATATCTTATCAAGAGTAACGTAGTGACAGGCACGATGAGGTTACAGCAACCTGCCCGTGGGGGTAAGGTGCTAAATCCTGACAGATGAGAGCCAAATGCTCCGTCATGGCGGAGTTTTTTTGTTTCTGAGGAGCAAAAGATATGTTTTATGAGAAAACATAGAGGAGTTTGAGAATGAGCAAGAAATTATTTACAAGTGAATCGGTTACCGAGGGACATCCCGATAAAATCTCGGACAAGATTTCGGATGCGATCCTGGACGAAATGCTGCGTCAGGATCCCATGTCGCGCGTGGCGTGTGAGACCTTCTGCACCACGGGTCTGGTCTGCGTGATGGGCGAGGTGACCACAAATGCGCAGGTGGATATTCAGAATATCGTGCGCGAGACCGTGCGTGAGATCGGCTACGATCGCGCGAAATACGGCTTTGACTGTGACAGCTGCGCAGTCATCACCTCTCTGCACAAGCAATCGCCCGACATTGCAATGGGCGTGGATAAATCCTTTGAGGCAAAGAACGGCACCGACACCGACGGACTTGACACGGGTGCGGGTGACCAGGGTCTGATGTTCGGCTATGCCTGCAATGAGACCCCTGAGCTGATGCCGCTTCCGATCTCGCTCTCGCATGCGCTGGCAAAGAGACTGACCGAGGTGCGCAAAAACGGCACGCTTGCATATCTCCGTCCCGACGGAAAGACGCAGGTAACCGTGGAATACAATGAGCAGGACAAGCCCGTTCGCGTGGATACGGTGGTCATTTCGTCCCAGCACAGCGCCGACGTGACCAACGAGACCATCCGTGCCGATCTGATCCGCGAGGTGATCGAGCCGATCGTTCCCGCCGATATGATGGACGGAGAGACCAAGATTTACATCAACCCCACGGGACGCTTCGTTGTGGGCGGACCTGCAGGTGATACGGGTCTGACGGGACGCAAGATCATTGTGGATACCTACGGCGGATACGCACGCCACGGCGGCGGCGCCTTCTCGGGCAAGGACCCGACCAAGGTTGACCGCTCGGCATGCTATGCGGCACGCTATATCGCGAAGAATATCGTCAAGGCGGGTCTTGCTGAAAAATGTGAGGTTCAGGTTGCCTATGCGATCGGCGTTGCAAAGCCTGTGTCGGTTCTGATCGACACCTTCGGCACTGCAAAGGTTGAGGAGAGCGCAATCGAGGCGCTGATTCTCTCGCTGGTCGACCTCCGCCCCGCAGCGATCATCAAGCGCTTTGACCTGCGCCGTCCGATCTACTGTCAGATCGCGGCATACGGTCACATGGGACGCGAGGATGTGGACGCCCCCTGGGAGCGTTGCGATCTCGTGCCCGAGCTGCAAAAGCTGTTGGGCTGATTCACCGCACGCCCATTCGGTCTCCTGCATAGCATGAAAGCGAGGGGAGGCGAGGGCATGGTGATTTATTACGTGATACTGTCGGCGTTTGCGGCATTCGGGTTTTGCTGCGCCGTTCGGCTTTTTGCCGAGTGGACGTGGTCGCCCGAGCAGCTTGTGATCGCCATTGAGATTCAGAACCAAGAGGACGCGGAAATGCTGGATATGCTTTTGCATGAGGTGTTTTCCGCGTCTTTGCGTCGGCGCGGCATGCGCGTGACCGTTCTGCTCTCGGCGTCGCTCATGGATGGACGCGTGGGAGAGGGCGAGGAACTGCTGCCCGAATACCGCGAGCTGCTTGACTGCTACGGTGCCGAGTGCTATCTGGTTGACTGAACGGAAAAGAAAAAACGGAACGGAAAAGGAACGGAAAAGGAAAGGAGGCGGACGCATGGAAGAAGGATTTATGCAGGGACCGATCGACGAGACGGGGATGCTCAAGCTCACGGGTAGCATCGAGCACGTGATCTATTCCAACGAAGAAAACGGCTTTGCAATTTGCGATCTCGGCACCGATAGCAATGATATCGTCACGATCACGGGCATCATGCCCTATATCGGTGAGGGCGACGAGGTTACGGTTTGGGGTCGGTGGGTGCACAATCCCAAATACGGGCGACAGTTCAAGGTGGAGCAGGCAGAAAAGCGCCTGCCTGCCGACCGTGCGGCGATCCTGCGCTACCTCGCCTCGGGCACGATTAAGGGGATCGGTCCCAAGACCGCGCAGCGGATTGTGGATACCTTTGGCGACGAAACCTTTGACGTGATCGAAAATCACCCCGAGTGGCTGGCGGATATTCCGGGCATCACGCCCAAGCGTGCGCGCGCGATTTCGGAGGATTTTCAAAACAAGGCGGGCATTCGCTCGGCAATGCTCTTTTTCCGCGAATACTTCGGTGCCGCCATGACGGTGCGAATCTACAAAAAATGGGGTGCGAATGCCGTGGATATGGCGCGCAACAACCCTTATCTGCTTTGCGAGGAGATCGAGGGCATCGGCTTTGAGCGAGCGGACCGCATGGCACTCCGATTGGGGCTTGACCGCGAATCCGACGAGCGACTTGCCAGCGGCGTGCTTTATATGCTCGTTGCGAATGCGGGGCAGAACGGTCACGTTTGCCTGCCGCGCGAAAAGCTGACGGCAGGGGCTGCCAAGCTGCTCGAAACCACGCCCGAGCGCGTGGAGGCGGCGATCTCAAGCCTGCTCCGAGCAAATAAGGTGCGCACGGTGACCTTCGACGGCGTGCAGTATCTCTACGATCGCAGCTCCTATGACAATGAAAAATACATCGCAAGCAAGCTGCTTCTGCTCGATCGCGTGTGTGTGTCGATGGACACCGCCAATATCGGTGCCTTCCTCAAAAAGGAGGAGGATGAGAGCGGCGTGCAGTATGCGAGTCTGCAAAGGCAGGCGATCGGGGCGGCACTGGAGAGCGGCGTGATGCTGCTCACGGGCGGACCCGGAACGGGTAAGACCACGGTTGTGCGTGCATTGCTTCATATTTTTGATAGCATGGGGCTCAAGATCGCGCTCTGTGCACCTACAGGGCGTGCGGCAAAGCGCCTCTCGGAGTCAACCTCTTGCGAGGCGAAAACCATCCACCGTCTGCTCGAATACGGCGGCGAGGAGGGGCAAACGCCGCGCTTCCACCGCGACGAGAAGGACCTGCTTGAGGAGGATGCGGTGATTATCGACGAGGCATCCATGGTGGACAACAACCTCATGAGCGCGCTTTTGCGCGCCGTGAAGCCGGGGGCGCGTATGGTCATCATCGGCGACTCGGATCAGCTTCCCTCGGTGGGGGCGGGCAACGTCCTGCGCGATCTGCTTGAGAGCGGACGCTTTGCAACCGTGCGCCTGACCGAAATCTTCCGTCAGGCAAAGCAGAGCCTGATCGTTACCAACGCGCATGCCATCAACCGAGGCGAGATGCCGCGACTTGACGTCAAGGACGGCGATTTCTTCTATCTGCCGCGCGAGCGTGACGGCGAGATTGCCGCAACAGTGGCGCAGCTCTACCAAACGCGTCTGCCGCGCACCTACGGTGAACTCGCGATCCACGGCACGCAGGTGATCTGTCCCTCGCGCAAGGGCGAGACGGGTACCGAAAACCTCAACGTCCTGCTCCAGGCGGCGCTCAATCCGCCCGCCCCGGGCAAGCGTGAGCACCGATTCCGCGATCTGGTGTTCCGAGAGGGCGACCGCGTGATGCAGATTCGTAACAACTACGATATCGAGTGGGAGCGCGAGGACGGAACCTACGGCACGGGCGTGTTCAACGGTGACATCGGTCAGATCGAGCGCATCGACTCCTCCGAGGAGCACATGGTGATCCGCTTCGACGAGCGCCGCACCACCTATGAATTCAATATGCTCGACGAATTGGAGATGGCATATGCCGTGACCGTGCACAAGAGTCAGGGCTGCGAATATCCCATCGTCATCATGCCCTTGGGCAGCACCGCACCGATGCTGCTCTCGCGCAATCTGTTCTACACCGCCGTCACCCGTGCCCAGAATATGGTTATTTTGGTCGGTCGGCGTGAGATTGCGGAGCAGATGGTGCAGAACAATCGTCAGACCATGCGCTACACGGGTCTTGTCAAATGGCTCGGGGAGAGCGGATCGTGAGCGTTTGGGAGCGCATTCTGCGCTTGCTCTTTCCGCCGCGTTGCCCCGTATGTGGCACGCTTTTGCCACTCGATCTGCCGCAGGACGATGCGCTTTGCGAGTCCTGTCTGCATGCATGGGAGAACGAGGCGCGCGAGACCTGCGGCATTTGCCTCCGAACAGTTGCGGAATGTGCCTGCATGACCGAGCCGATGAAACGGGTGCGGTGTGCGTCGCTGCGTAAGCTGATCTATTATCGCGGAAAGCGACGCGACACGGTGCAAAATCGTCTGATCTTCCGCATCAAGGATGCACCCGACCGCCTTGCCGTTCGCTTTTGTGCCGCGCGGTTGCTTCGGTGCATGAAGGAGGAGCTCGAATCGCGCGGGCTTTCGGCAGAGCAATGCCTGATCACCTATCTGCCGCGCTCGGTGCGAGCAAGGGCGGAAACGGGAACCGACCAGGCACGCGCACTGGCACGTGAGCTGTCGCGTATTTCCGGCGTGCCCATGGCAGGGATGATCGTTCGTCGGCGCGGACAGAACCGACCGCAAAAGCGGCTGCGCTACGCCGAGCGAATCCAAAATGCCAAGGAGACCTACGCGCTTGCAAAGGGGGCGGATGCGCAGGACATGTCCGTGTTTCTTGTAGATGATATCGTCACAAGCGGTGCAGGCATGGCGCAGGGCGTGCGTCTTTTGCGCCGTGCGGGGGCGCGGGAGGTGATCTGCCTCTCGGTTGCGGTGGACGAGATCAACCGCGAGCGTGACGTGTCGGGGGCGGATATTGCAGAGGTGTGAGAAATTTCCCTTCTGCAAGCAATCAATTCTGAAATTTATTCTTCCCCAATAAAAAAATTGGCAATAGGCATTGATTTTTTTTGTAAAATCATGTATAATGAAAAGAGAATATCTCCTTGAGAGAAACCCGAAATGAAAGAGGAAGGAGGGGACGGAATGTCGGAGAAAAAAGCAGCAAGGGCTGCGTCGAAAAGAGCGGCGGTTGCCGCCTCGTCGGGTGCCAAAAAGAGCCACGGAAAAAAGAAAAAACGCGGTTTGTTCGCGTGCTTTAAGAATTTGAAATTCAGCCAGAACATCGGAATCGACCTCGGAACGGCAACCGTCCTCGTTTACGTGCAGGGCAAGGGGATCGTGCTCGAGGAGCCGTCGGTGGTTGCGATTGACACCAACAACGACCGCATTCTGGCGGTTGGTAAGCAGGCGCAGCAGATGCTGGGGCGCACACCGGGTAATATCACGGCGGTTCGTCCTCTGCGCGATGGCGTCATCAGCCAATACGAGGTGACCCTGCGCATGATCCAGCACTTCATCCGAAGCGCCTGCAAAAACATGTTCTTCCCTCCGCGCGTGATGATCTGCATTCCATCGGGTATCACCGAGGTGGAGGAACGTGCCGTACGCGATGCAGCTCGTGAGGCGGGTGCGCAAAAGGTCTATCTGATCGAGGAGCCCACCGCGGCGGCGATCGGAGCAGGGCTTGATATTTACGCACCGAACGGAAACATGGTGGTTGACATCGGCGGCGGCACCACCGATATCGCCGTGCTCGCACTGGGCGGCGTGGTGGTTTCGGAGTCGATCAAGATCGCGGGCGACCGCTTCGACGAGGCGATCATCCGCTACGTGCGCCGCAAATACAACGTTCAGATCGGAGAACGCACCGCCGAGGCGATCAAGAAGCACATCGGCGCGGTTTACGATCACCCCGAGGCAAAGTACGTTGAGGTCAAGGGTCGCTGCCTGACGCAGGGACTTCCCAAGCTGATCAGCATCAGCTCCAAGGAGATGATCGAGGCGCTTGCAGAGCCGATCACGGCGATCCTCGATGCGATCTGCTCGGTGATCGAGCGCACGCCGCCCGAGCTTTTGGGTGACATTCTGCGCAACGGCATCGTGATGACGGGGGGCGGAAGCCTGCTCTACGGCTTTGACCAGCTTGTCACGCGTGTCACGGGTGTAAAAACGCGCGTTGCCGACGATGCGGTGTCCTGCGTGGCGATCGGAACGGGAAAATCGCTGGACAATCTCGACCTTTTGAGCGAGGGCATGATCAACGTCTCGCGCGAGAAAAAGGTTCGCTTGTAAGCAAGGCGGCTCGCAGTCGGTTCTTTTGCCCGACCGAGCCGCTTTTTGCCCCGATTTTCGTGTGTTGCCCGAGAGAATGCCTTGCGACTGTCGCGGGTCTGTTTGATAGATTGAGATATGAAATGGAGAAAATGAAGCTATGGAATACGTTGTGAAGGGCTACGAGCCCGCATCTGTTTTTCGTTTTTTTGAGGAGATCAGCGCCATTCCGCGCGGGTCCTACAATGAGAGCGGCGTTGCCGATTACCTCGAGCGCTTTGCTGCCGCACGCGGGCTTTTCTGCTATCGCGACGAGCATCAGAACGTGCTGATTAAGGCACCTGCCACCGAGGGGCTGGAGAAGCTGCCGCCGATCCTCCTTCAGGGACACACCGACATGGTGTGCGAGAAAAACGCCGACGTGGAGCATGATTTTCTGCGCGATCCGCTCAAGCTCTACGTGGAGGGTGGCTTCCTCCGCGCACGCGGCACCACGCTCGGCGCCGACAACGGCATCGCAGTTGCCATGATGCTCGCGCTTCTTGACGGAGAGGTTGCAGAGCATCCTGCCCTCGAGTGCCTCTTTACCACCGCCGAGGAGGTGGGACTCAACGGCGCGCTCGGCTTTGATTACAGTCATATTTCCGCGCGTCGCATGCTCAATATGGACAGTGAGGCGCTCGGCGTGATCACCGCAGGCTGTGCGGGCGGTATCCGAAGTGACCTGTGCTGCACACTTCACCCCGAGCCCTTTGCGGGCGAGGCAATTCGTGTTTCGATCCGCGGCTTGATGGGCGGACACTCGGGCGAGAACATCAAGGACGGCAGAGCGAACGCAAACAAGCTCATGGGTCGTCTGCTTGCCACCGCCATCCGCGAGGTGGATTTCCGCATCATTTCGCTCACGGGCGGCTCAAAGGACAATGCCATTCCGCGTGAGTGTGAGGCGATTCTGGCGTGCTCCGACGCGGAGCGCCTTTGCGACCTCCTCACCGATACCGCCGCTGAGATCGCTCGCGAGCTTGGTCGCGCGGATCGCGGTTTTGCATTTGTTTGTGAAACGACCGAAGCCGATGCGGTGATGAGCAGTCGGGAGGACACGGCATGTCTGGTCGCGCTGCTTGCCTGCGCGGCAAACGGGGTGCTCGAAATGAGCCGTGACGTTGCGGGTCTGGTAGAATACTCGCGCAATCTCGGTGTGATTCGCACCGAGGGTGACGCCGTGCACGTGGTCTTTTCCTCGCGCTCCTCGATCGAGAGCCGACTCGATGCCTCGATCCGTGAGCTCGACGCGCTCGCAGCGGTTACGGGCTGCACCACGCACCATCACAGTCGCTATCCGGGCTGGGAATACGCCCCCACCTCGGCTCTGCGCGATGCCTATGCCGCGGCTTATGCCAAGGTTACGGGCAAGGATGCCATCGTGAACGTGATTCACGCAGGTCTGGAGTGCGGAATTATCTATTCCAAGCTCCCCGATATGGATATCATCTCGGTTGGACCTACCATGCGCGATATCCACTCACCCGACGAGGCAC
>CAJKPX010000053.1 GCA_905201895.1 uncultured Eubacteriales bacterium
GATGCATCGAACGATCCGCTCACGGCGATCCGTGAGGCGATCGGCTCGCTGGTCGGCTCTTATGCCTTTGGAATTCTGTTCGACGCATGCCCGGGTGAGGTCTGGGCGGTGCGAAGCGGAAGCCCTCTGATCCTCGCACGCGGCGAGGACGGCTTCTATCTCGCCTCCGATATGACGGCACTTCTGCCGTTTACCAAGGAATATCATATCCTCAAGGAGGGGCAGATTGCGCGTCTTACCCCCGATCGCGCGGAAATCTGTGATCCTGCCGGCGTTTGGCAGACTCCTGCGTGGAGTGTGACGTCCATGACGCCCGAATCGGCGCAAAAGGGCGGCTTTGCGCACTTTATGCTCAAGGAAATCCACGAGCAGCCCGAGGCAATCGTCAAATCGCTCTCGCCGCGTATCCGCAACGGACTCCCCACCTTTGAGTCCGACGGTATGGATGCCGAATTTTGGAGAGGCATCAAAAATATCCAGATCGTGGCATGCGGCTCGGCAACCCATGCGGGGCTGGTCGGCTGCTCGGTGCTTGAGCGCGTTGCAGGCATTCCCGCCGCATCCTATATTGCGTCGGAATACCGTTATCATCCCCCCATTGCGGTCGACGGCACGCTCGTGATCGTCATTTCGCAGTCGGGTGAGACCGCCGACACGCTCGCAGCACTTCGCTATGCGAAGGAGGCAGGGCTTCCCACGCTTGCGATCGTCAACGCCGTGGAGACAACCATCGCGCGAGAGGCGGATCACCGCATTTATACCTACGCAGGCCCTGAAATTGCGGTTGCTACCACGAAAGGATATTGCACGCAGGTTTCGGTGCTTTATCTGATCTCCGCCGCGATTGCACATGCCCGTGGACGCCTGACAGACGGCGAGGTCGGTGACCTCGTTCGGAGCGTGGCAGAGGACGCACCCAGAGCAATTTGCGAGATGTTGAAGCGTAGCGAGGAGATTCGTGCGATCGCAGGTCGCATTGCCTCCTGTGAGCACGCCTTCTATATCGGACGCGGGCTCGACTACGCGATGGCGCAGGAGGCGGCGCTCAAGCTCAAGGAGATTTCCTACGTTCACGCCGAGGCGTATGCCGCGGGCGAGCTCAAGCACGGCACGATCTCGCTTGTGGAGGAAAACACACCTGTTTTGGCAATCTCCACCGAGTCGGCTCTTTTTGACAAGACCGAGAGCAACGTGCGCGAGGTGCGAAGCCGCGGTGCATACGTTGTGCTGATCTGCCGCGCCGATGCACGCGATCCGCACCATTCGGCAGACGAGGTGATTCTGTTGCCGACAGGCTCCGAGTCGGCAACGCTTTTTGCGTCACTCACAGCGGTCCAGCTGATCGCCTACGAGACCGCCACCCTTCGCGGATGTGACGTTGACCGTCCCCGCAATCTTGCAAAATCGGTGACGGTGGAATAAAAAACGTGCGCCCAATGCAATGCTGCATTGGGCGCATTTGTTTATTTTTTTTATTTCTTACGTTTTTACGAGTCGTTCTCGCTTTTCATCATATTGAGCACCTCATAGATACCCTTGATGGGGATGATCTTGATGCCCTCGCAGTCGAGCTTGCGCTTTTCCACGTTTCGATAGGGCACAAGTGCCGTTGTAAAGCCGAGGCGTGCGGCTTCCTTGACTCGCTGCTCAAGATTGGAGACCGCGCGGCACTCACCTGCAAGACCGAGCTCACCCACTGCGATCAGATCGTCGGGGATGATGCGGTTCGTCATGGAGGAGATGAGCGCCATTGCAACCGAGAGGTCGGAGGCGGGCTCGTCGAGGTGCAGACCGCCAATGACGTTGAGATAGACGTCGTTCTGGTAGAATTTAAGACCCAGGCGCTTTTCCAGCACCGCAATGATCAGGCACATGCGATTGTAATCAATGCCGTTTGTGGTGCGGCGCGGGGCAGGGAAGGCGGTAGTGGTAACGAGCGCTTGAATTTCGGCAATCAACGGACGCGTACCCTCCAGCGTGCAGACCGCGCAGTTACCCGAGATGCGCTTGGGGCGACCTGCCAGGAGCATTTCGGATGGATTTTCGACCTCCAAAAGACCTCTGTCGGTCATTTCGAACACTCCGATTTCGTTGGTTGAGCCGTAGCGGTTTTTGATCGCACGGATGATGCGGTATGCCTGCTGACGCTCCCCCTCAAAGTAGAGCACCGCGTCCACCATGTGCTCGAGCACCTTCGGTCCCGCAATGCTGCCTTCCTTGTTGACGTGACCAACCATAATCACCGACATGCCCTTGCCCTTTGCCTTGTTGATAAAGGAGAGGGCTGTTTCTTTTACCTGTGTGATGCTTCCGGGCGTCGAGTTGACTGCGGAGGAATAGATCGTCTGGATCGAGTCGACGATCATCACGTCGGGGTTGATCTTGTCGGTTTCCTTGAGGATATTTTCGATATTGGTTTCGGTGAGGATAAAGAGGTTTTCGCCCTTGATGCCGAGGCGCTTGGCACGGAGCTTGAGCTGACCGCCCGATTCCTCGCCAGAAACGTAGAGCACGCGCCGACTCTGCCCGAGCGCGTCGCAGATCTGCATCAGGAGCGTGGATTTACCGATTCCGGGCTCACCCGAGAGCAGCACCACCGAGCCGTGCACCAAGCCGCCGCCGAGCACGCGGTCGAGCTCGCCCAGTCCCGTGTTCTGACGCATGTATTCGGGAATTTCGAGATCGGCAAAGCCGATCGCGCGGTTCTCTCCATCGCTCGGGATCATGCTCACGCGCTTGGGAGCCGTCGCGGCAGGTGCCACCTCCTCAACGTCCTCCACAAAAGCGTTCCACGCACCGCATTTCGGGCATTTTCCCATCCATTTCGGGGTTTTATATTCACATTCCGAGCAAACGTAAAAGGCTTTGAGTCCCTTCATTTTTCAATCGCTCCCTCATCTTTTTTCTCTGCATTTCATTATATCACAAACGGTGATCGGTGTCAATCTCTTTGACGTGCTGTTTTTCCAATTTTATGAAAAATACCGCAAAATGCAAGGAAAATGCCAAAAAATGCAGAGAAACAGAGGTGAAAATTATCGATCGGGAGCGTTTTGCTCCGTCTCTCCTTCGGCTGATTTCAAAATGGCACGGGCAATCAGAAAGGCAAGTCGGTCGCGGTATTCCTCGGTGGCGAGCGCCGCAGCCTCCTCGGGATTGGAAAGGAATCCGCATTCCACCAACACCGCAGGCGAGGAGATGTGGCGGAGCAGGTAGATCGCGCTCGTGGCTGCCTTCACCGAGCGCTCGTTTTCGGGCTGAAGCTGTGAGGCAACCATGTGCTGTATCGACTCTGCAATCTCACAGGAGCGTGGATTGTTTGTCGAATACCATACCTGCAGTCCCTTGTACTGTGCCTGCGGGTAGGAATTCATGTGGATGCTCACGAAGATCGCGTTTGGGTTTTCCTCGGCGATCCTACGACGTGCGGCAAGGTCAAGCGCCTTTTTGCGTCCTCGGTAGTCCACGTTGCGATCGTAGAGCAGGGTATCGGTGGTGCGTGTAGTGATCACCCTAACACCCTCTGCCTCCAGATATGCCGCCAGACGCATTGCAACGTCGAGGTTGAGTTCCTTTTCCACAATTCCCGAGGCGCTCACGGCTCCTCCGTCCTCGCCGCCGTGTCCTGCGTCCACGATCACGGTCAAAGGTGGGGGCATATCGGGAGAGACGTCGGTGTCGTGCGTCTTTTCCCATTTCGCTGCAAGTTCAGAAAAGCACCCTGCAACAATGGCAAAAAGCAACAGAAAAACGATAAAAAGCCAAAGAGGAGATGTCTGCTTCCGTTTCATGATCCCAAACCTCCCGATATTTTTCAAGCGTGTATTTCATGTCTATCGAAAAATCCTCGCTTTTATGCAGGCTTTCTCCGTGTTTTTGGTGGAAAAACGTGCGAATATACAAAATATTTTGAATATTTAATAGATATTGCGATTTTTCTGTTGACGAAACGGTTTTTTGGTTGTATAATATGTAAGATGGAATTTTATGCGCTGCGAGATCGATTCGGTCGGGCACGCAAACATAACGTGAAAGGAAACCGGTCTGTTATGGCAGAAATGACGAGAAAAGAAGCGAGAGAGGTTGTTTTTCAACTTCTCTTTGAAACCGAATTTCGTACAGAGGAGGACCCGCGCGAGATTTTTGCACTCTCCGAGGAGAGCCGCGAATTTTCAGCAAACGAGTACGTTCGCGAGGTCTATTTCGGTGTGATCGAGAAAAAAGAGGAGATCGACGCGATGATCGTGCGTCATTCCAACGGATGGAAGCCCGCACGTATCTCTCCCGTGTCACGCTCCGCGATCCGCCTGTGCATCTATGAAATGCTTTACCGCAAGGATATCCCCACGGCGGTGTCGCTCAACGAGGCGATCGAGCTGGTTAAGAAATACGATGACGAAAAGATGCGTGCATTCGTAAACGGCCTGCTCAACGGCGCCAAGGTTGAGATCGAGACGGCAGGGCAGGCATGAAGCCGATCTGCTACGTTGGCTTCGACACCAGCAATTATACTACCTCCTGCGCCGTTTGCAACGGGGCGGGAGAGGTCATCGCCAACATCAAGGCTCCGCTCCCCGTGCGTGCGGGGGAATGCGGATTGCGGCAGAGTGATGCGGTGTTTGCGCACGTGCGCAATCTGCCTGCTGTCACCGAGCAGCTTCGCGAGGTGATTCGTCCCTACCGTGTGGCTGCTGTCGGCTGCTCGGCAACACCGAGAACTGCAGACGGCTCCTACATGCCCTGCTTCCTCTCGGGAATTGCGGCGGCACAGACTCTCTCGGCGGGGCTCGACGTTCCGCTCCACCGCTTTTCGCATCAGGACGGACACGTGATGGCTGCCTTGTATTCCTCGGGGGCGCGAGAGCAGCTTCTAAATGCTCCCTTTGCGGCGTTCCACGTCTCGGGAGGAACAACCGAGGTGCTTTCGGTCATGCCGGATGAGGACGGCTTTTCGATTACTCTCGTGGGCGAGACCGCCGATCTCAATGCAGGTCAGGCGATCGACCGCGTTGGTGTAATGATGGGGCTGGCTTTTCCCTGTGGCAGGGAGATGGAGTCGCTTGCCGCCACCTATACGGGCAGGCTTCCAAAGCCGCGCATCTGCGTGCGTGAGGGCAACTGCAACCTCTCCGGGCTGCAAAATCTTGCCGAGTCGCTCTGGAAAAAAACGGGCGATCGCGCCGAGGTCAGTGCCTACGTGTTCTCCTTCATCGGTGCAACGCTTGAGGCAATGACGGCGGCACTTGACGAAAAAATGCCGAATATCCCGATCGTTTATGCAGGCGGTGTGATGAGCAATCGCGCCCTTCAGGAGCGTTTGGGAAAGCGCGACAATACCTATTTTGCCGCGCCTGAATTTTCCGCCGACAATGCGGCGGGAATCGCACTTCTTTGCCGTCGGCGCCACATGCGCATCTACGGCGAAGATCAGAACTGAATTTGAAAAACGGAGAGCGTTCCGCTCACCGTTTTCGGAAAGGAGCATCATGAACCGCGATCAAACGCTTTCGGTGTCACAGCTCAACGATTATCTCAAAATGATGATGGACGGTGACCGCGTTCTCTCCAACGTCTGGGTGCGCGGTGAGATCTCCAATTTCACCGTTCCGCGCTCGGGTCATCTCTATCTGACTCTCAAGGACGCCGACGGACAGGTGCGTTCGGTGATGTTCCGCACCTATGCGACAAGGCTTCTGTTCCGACCCGAGGACGGCATGAAGGTGCTTGCCCACGGAAGGGTATCGGTTTACGGACCCTCCGGACAGTATCAGCTCTATATCGACGAGATGCAGCCCGACGGTGCAGGGGCACTTGCCATGCAATACGAGCAGCTGCGCCGCAAGCTTGAGGCGGAGGGGCTTTTCGATGCGTCGCGCAAAAAGCCGCTTCCCGCCATGCCGATGCGCATCGGCGTGATCACCTCTCCTGTCGGTGCCGCGGTGCATGATATCCGCAATATTTTGCGACGTCGCTTTCCCTGTGCCGAGATGATCCTCTTTCCCTCGGCGGTGCAGGGGGCAGAGGCGGTGCCGCAGCTTTGTATGGGCGTTGAATTTTTTGGCATGACCGGGCTTTGCGACGTGATCATTATCGGTCGCGGAGGTGGCTCGGTCGAGGATCTTTGGGCATTCAATGATGAAACGCTGGCACGAACGGTTGCGGCGTGCCCGATCCCCGTCATTTCGGCGGTGGGGCATGAGAGCGACTTTACCATCTGCGATTTTGTTGCCGATTGCCGTGCCCCTACGCCGTCCGCTGCGGCAGAATTGGCGGTTCCCGACCAAAACGAGCTGTTGATGCGATTGCGTTCGCTCAAAGGACGGATGCAGGCGTGCGTTTCGAGCCGTTTGGCGCAGGAGCGCAGGATTTTACAGCAGATTGAGCAATCTCCCGCGCTGCGCCGTCCCGAGCGAATTTTCGACGGCTTCCGTATGCGCGTGAACGAGCGTGAAGCGGCACTTGACCGCGCTATTGAGCGCTCGGTGGAGCGCGGACGGCAGAGCGTTGCCGCGCGCATGACCAAGCTCGAGGCGCTCAGTCCTCTTGCAACCCTTGCCCGCGGATATGCGGCGGTTGCAAAAAACGGCGTGACCCTTGCGCGTGCCGCAGAGATTTCCGCAGGTGACCGTATTCAGATCCGCTTTGCCGACGGATATGTTTCGGCACTGGCGGAGGAAGTGAAAGGAAATGAGACCGATGGCTAAAAAGGAACTGAAATTTGAGGAGGCGCTCGAGCGCCTGGATGAGATTCTCCGCCGTTTGGAGAGCGGAGAGGGAAGCCTTGATTCGCTTCTGAAGGATTACGAGGAGGGCATTGCCCTGCTTCGCACCTGCAATGCAAGGCTGGAGGCAGCAGAGCAGAAGGTGCGGATGCTGCAGTTTACCCCCGACGGTGGCGTTTCCACGGTCGATTTCAATACCCCACAGGAGAGTGAGACATGACAAACGATATTCTGGAGCTGATCCTTCACAGAAACGCGACCATGACAGAGGACGCGATGAGAAAATATTACGTTGAGGACAAGGACATTCAGGTACTCCTCGACTCCGAGCGATACAGTCTGTTTGCAGGTGGAAAGCGCATCCGACCCACGCTCACGCTTGAGTTCTGCCGTCTCTTTGGCGGTGAGGACGCGGCGGCGCTGCCTTTTGCCTGTGCCGTGGAGATGATCCACACCTATTCGCTGATCCATGACGATCTGCCTTGCATGGATAATGACGATATGCGTCGCGGAAAGCCGACCAACCACAAGGTGTTTGGTGAAACCACCGCGCTTCTCGCTGGCGATTCGCTTCTCACGGGTGCCTTTGAGGTGGCTGCATCCAACACTGAGGCGGGTGCGGAAACCGCTGCAAAGGCGGTGGCGTACCTCGCAAGCTCTGCGGGGCGCTACGGAATGGTGGGCGGTCAGGTCATGGACCTCGAGGGAGAGCGAAAGCGTCTCACCCTCGATGAGCTGCTCAAGCTCCATTCGCTCAAAACCGGTGCCCTGATCAGTGCAGCATCGGTTCTCGGTGCACTCGCCGCAGGCGTGTCCTTCACCGATGCCTGCATGGAGGACGTGGTTACCTATGCTGAAAATATCGGTCTGGCATTCCAGATCGTGGACGATATTCTCGACCAAACGGGAGATGCCGAGGCACTTGGCAAGAACGTTGGCGTCGACGCGGAGCACCAGAAGAATACCTTTTTGTCCTTCTATACAGTTGAGCAGGCACAGTTCTATGCCGACCGTCTGACGCAGGATGCGATTTCGGCGATCCGCAAATACCCGAATTCCGAAACGCTCTGCGCGCTTGCCGAGTGGCTCGCAACGCGAAAGAAGTAAGATGCGGGCAGACGTTTTTTTAACCGAGCATGGCTACGTGCAGAGCCGTCAACGCGCCAAAACGCTGATCGAGAGCGGGTGCGTGACGATTGACGGGGAAGCCGTTTCCAAGCCCAGCCAGTCGATCGGTGACGGGGTGCACGAGGTGCGGATCGAGGATAATATCCGCTACGTTGGACGCGGAGGACTCAAGCTCGAGGCTGCACTCGATGCCTTCGGGATCGACCCGTCCGGCATGCGTGCACTTGACGTCGGCGCATCAACGGGCGGCTTTACCGACTGTCTGCTCTCGCGCGGTGTCGCACACGTTTGTGCGGTCGATGCGGGAGAAGGGCAGCTTGCCCCGCGAATTGCCGCGGACCCTCGTGTGCACTCGATCGAGCGCTTCAATGCGCGAGACCTGACCCTTGAAACGGTTGGCGGCAGGCAGCTTGATCTGATCGTGATGGACGTTTCCTTTATTTCCGCCACCTATATCCTGCCGCGCTTTCCCGCGCTCCTTTGCGAGGGCGGACACGCTGTGGTGCTGATCAAGCCGCAATTTGAGGTTGGCAGGGGCAGCATCGGCAAGGGTGGAATCGTCAAGGACGTGCGTGCCCACCGTGAGGCGGTTGAGCGTGTGCTCGGTGCAGGGCTCGGACTTGGGCTCTGTCCCGTCGGTCTGATCGCTTCTCCCGTTACGGGGGGCGACGGAAACCGTGAATTTTTAGTTGATTTTATCCGAATGTCGGGAGACAACGGTTGCATCACGGACGAGACGGTGCGCCGTGTAACGGGTGCACGAACCCCCGACCGAAAGGAGTGATACAATGCTCAAGATCGCATTGATAACGAATTTTAATATCACCGAGAAGGCGAATGCCGCAATGGCTGTTGCAAACCGTCTGCTTCGGGAGGATTGTGAGATTCTGATTGCGGCGTTTAACCGCGAGAAGCTTATGCGAATGCACAAAAGCCGCAACGAATTCCGCTATCTGCCGCTTGAAAGCGTCTATGCAGAGGCAAATCTGCTGATCGTTCTGGGCGGTGACGGCACCATTCTCGAGGCAGCCCGTCGCGCAGCGGTGCGCGGAACTCCGATTCTCGGCATCAATCTGGGCAGGCTCGGATATATGGCAGAGCTGGAGCCCACGGAGCTCGATCTGCTCGGTCGGCTTTTCACGGGTGAATACGAGCTTGAGGAGCGTTCGATGCTTCGCGTGGAGCTCTTTGCAGGCGGTGAGCTGCGCTCCTTCTGCTATGCGCTCAACGATGCGGTGATCTCCAACGGCTCGGTCTCGCGCATGATCGAGTTGGAACTCTCCGAGGGCGGAAATCCCGTCACCACCTACCGTGCCGACGGTCTGATCATTGCCACGCCAACCGGCTCAACGGCATATTCGATGTCAGCGGGGGGCGCTCTGGTCGATCCTCGTGTGCCTTGTGTGTGCGTCACGCCGATCTGCCCTCATTCCTTCATTGCACGTCCGATGATCTTCTCGGATGACGCCGTGCTCGAGGTGCGCAATATCTGTGCCCGCGAAAAAATGCTCTATCTCACGGTTGACGGCAGAATGAATTTCGAGCTTTATCGCAATCAGGTGGTGCGAGTCACCAAAGCGAACATCAAAACCAGGCTCATTCGCCTCAAAAGCTACGGCTTTTACCGCAAATTGCGTCAGAAAATGAACGATTCCAATCAAGGCTGACCCGATTGATTCCCATATATCAAAACGTTTTTATCTTGAAATATTTGCAGAAAGGCAGTTTCCAACTTCGGAAACACGGTTCAAGCATGAAAAAGAACAGACAGGAAAAGCTGCTGGAGCTGATCTCGCGCTATGAGATCGATACGCAGGATGAGTTGATCGCGCTGCTCCGCGAGCATGGATATGACGTTACGCAGGCAACCGTTTCGCGTGACATCCGCGAGCTCAAGATCGCAAAGTTGACCACCGGAAAGGGTACCTATCGCTACGTGCTTCCCAAGCATCAGCCCGAAACCTCGAGCGGCATGCGCTTCAGCTCCACGCTCATTGATTCGATCATCAACGTGGATCATGCAGGCAATCTCGTGGTGCTCAAAACCTACTCAGGACTTGCGCAGGCGGTTGCGGTCGGAATCGACAGCATGAGCCTGCAAACCGTGCTGGGCTGCGTGGCTGGAGACGATACCATCATGATCGTGGCGCGCGACGAGGATTCTGCCGCTGATATCGACGATCACATCCGTCGCCTGATGCGTGATTTTTAAGCCATGCTGCGGTCCTTACATATCGAAAATATCGCGGTGATCCGCAGCGTTGACCTTGATCTTTCCGAGGGCTTTTCGGTTCTCACGGGTGAAACGGGTGCGGGAAAGTCGATTATCATTGACAGCATCAATCTCTTGCTCGGAAACCGCGTCTCGCGTGAGATTATCCGAGGAGGGGAGTCGGTGGCAAGGGTCAGCGCAGTTTTTGAGGAGCTTTCACCTGCCACGGTGGCAGCACTTGCCGAGCTTGGCTTTCCCTGTGAGGATGGCTCACTCATGCTCCAGAGAACTCTGCATGCCGACGGAAAATCGCAAACCAAGCTCAACGGACAAACCATCACGCAGGGACTTCAGCGTGAGGTCGCGCGGATGCTCGTCAGCATACACGGACAGTCCGATAGCCAGAAAATTCTCCAAAAGAGCGCACACCGCGAGCTTTTGGATGCCTTTGCACATACCGAGCAGCTGCTCGAAGCCTATCGTGCGCACTATCGCGCGTGGCGCTCGGTCTGCGAGCGAATCGACTCGCTCTCCCGCGACGAGGCGGAGAAGCTTCGCCTGCGCGAGATGCTGCAATTTCAGATCAACGATATTGACTCCATGAAGCTGCGCGACGGCGAGGAGGAGTCACTCACGCGTGAGCGCGACCGCCTGCTTAATCTCGAGCAGATCAATCGACGCACCGAGGTTTGCTACCGTGCTCTGCGCGGAGGTGAAAAGGTGTCGGCGCATTCACTTCTTTCTCGCGCGGCAGACGCCCTGCGAGGGCTGGATGGAATTGTGGAGGGCGTTGAGTCGCTCACCGAGAGGCTGGAGAACGCCATGTCGGAGGTGGAGGATATCGCCGAGTGCGTGCTTGCCTTTGCCGACGATGACCGCGAGGACCCCACCGCACGCATCGACCGCATCGAGGAGCGCCTGGAGGGGATATCCAAGCTCAAGCGCAAATATGGCGGATCGGTTGCCGAGGTGCTCGCCTTCCGTGCACGCGCTGCCGAGGAGCTGGAGGCGATCGAGGGAGCGGACGAGCTTCTGATTGAGCTGGAACGCGAGGCGGCTGCCACCAAAACACAGGCGCAAAAGGCTGCAAATCTGCTCACAGCGGCACGCCGTGAAGCGGCGGAGCAGATCAGACGAGAGGTGACCGATGCGCTTGTGTTTCTCGACATGCCGCGCGTTTCCTTCGCCGTTTCGATCGAGCCCACGGCAATGGGTGACTCGGGCGCAGACAATATCGAATTCATGATCGCCACCAACGTGGGCGAGCCCCTGCAGCCCATGATCAAAATTGCCTCGGGCGGTGAGCTTTCGCGCATTATGCTGGCGCTTCGCTCGGTTATCAATGACCGTGACGGTACAGCCACCGTGATTTTTGACGAGATCGACACGGGCGTTTCGGGAAAGACCGCAAGAAAGGTTGGTCTCAAGCTCCGCACGATCGCACGCGGAACGCAGGTTCTGTGCGTCACCCACTCGGCGCAGATTGCCTCTCTTGCCGACACGCATTTTCAGATCAGCAAGCATGAGCGAGAGGGCAGGGCGGAGACGAGCGTTTCCGCGCTTGACCGTAACGGACGCGTGGAGGAGATCGCGCGAATTCTCGGCGGCATTGAGATCACCGATGCACAGCGTGACGCCGCGCGAGAGATGATCGAAAACGTTGAGTAAACAAAGTTTCTGTGAAACGAAGGAAGAGTACTGATGATCAAAACAAACGCCATGCGAATGCTCTCTGCTGCAAAAATCGCTTTTGAGGTTCTCGAATATGAGGTTGACGAGAACGATTTGAGCGGCATGCACATTTCCGATCAGTTGGGCTTTCCGCCCGAGCGTATGTTCAAAACGCTCGTGGCAAAGGGAGATCGGACGGGACCGCTCGTCCTTTGTATCCCGGTTGATCGGGAGATCGACCTGCGGCGTACCGCCGCAATTACGGGCAACAAAAAGATCGAGATGATCCACGTCAAGGATCTGCTTGCCCTCACGGGCTATATCCGAGGCGGCGTTTCTCCGATCGGCATGAAGAAAAAATTTCCAACCTGGTTCGACGAGCGCGCACTGCAATTTGATTCGATCACGGTCAGCTCCGGCACGCGAGGTGCTCAGCTTCTGCTCGACCGAGCCGCATTGCTTGCCTTTGTGGACGCAAAAACGGCAGACCTGACGGCAGGCGAGCGGCATTGACCGTTCTCCTTCGCTCCTTGTTCGCGGTGTGAAAAGTGATAAAAAGACGCGAAAAAATAAAAAAAGACTTGCAAAATGCAAGAGAATGTAGTATAATACTAATTTGTGAATGATAAATGGAAAGGACATGCTATGCAAACCATTAAAAAACGCATTGCCGAGCAGATTGTCTGCGGCGTGCGCGCCATCAATGCCGACGCCGAGCTCAACGCTACGGACGTTGCCGCAATGCTTGAATATCCCCCCGACGCCAACATGGGTGACCTCGCGTTTCCCTGCTTTCGCTTGAGTAAGACCCTGCGACGTGCGCCCGTTCAGATCGCGGCAGCACTTGCCGAGACTCTTTCGGATGATGCGATCGGTAAGGTCGAGGCGGTCAACGGCTATCTGAATATTACAATCTCCAATGACTATCTTGCCGAGCGGATTGTGCCCGAAATTCTCGAGCGTGGCGAAAAATACGGCTCGCAGACCTTTGGAGAGGGCAAGATGGTGGTGCTGGATTATTCCTCGCCCAACGTTGCAAAGCCCTTCCATATCGGACATCTCGGTACCACGGTCATCGGTCATGCGCTGCGCCGTCTGCACGAGTTTGCAGGATACCGCTGCTACGGCATCAACTACCTGGGAGACTGGGGAACACAGTTTGGTAAGCTGATCGTTGCCTACCGCAAGTGGGGAAGCCGCGAGGATGTAATCAACGGTGGCATCGACAAGCTCGTGGAGCTTTACGTGCGCATCAACAACGCCATCAAGGGCGACCCCGAGAACGGCATTCCTGCCGACGAGGCGCTTGCCGAGCAATCGCGCGCCGAGTTCCACAAGCTCGAAACAGGTGATGAGGAAAATCTCGAGCTCTGGCGCTGGTTTGTTTCGATCAGCCTTGAGGAATACGAGCGCACCTACAAGCAGCTTGGCATCGAGTTTGATTCCTACAAAGGCGAGAGCTTCTATACCGATAAAATGCCCGCGCAGGTGGAAAAGCTGCGTGAGGCAGGATTGCTCAAGATTGACGACGGCGCTTCCATCGTTGACCTTGCCGACTATAACATGCCTCCTTGCCTGATCCTCAAGCGAGACGGCTCAACCCTTTATCCCACGCGTGATATTGCCGCTGCGGTCTACCGCAAGGAGAACTACAAGTTCGATAAGGCGATCTACGTCACCAGCGCACAGCAGTGCCTGCATTTCGCACAGTGGTTCAAGGTTGTGGAGCTGATGGGATATCCGTGGTACGATCAGCTTGTGCACGTTCCCTACGGCACAGTGTCGCTCAACGGAGCCAAGCTTGCAACGCGCACAGGTAACGTGGTTCTGCTCAAGGACCTGTTCGCGCTTGCGATTGAGAAAGTGACCTCGATCGTCAAGGAAAAGAACCCCGACCTCGAGGATTGCTCCGAGATCGCCGAGGCGGTCGGCGTTGGCGCTATCGTGTTCTATTATCTCTCCAACGGCAGAATGAAGGATATCAACTTCGTCATGGAGGAGGCGCTCAGCTTCGACGGCAACACGGGACCCTATGTGCAGTACACCTACGCGCGCACCTGCTCGCTCCTGTCCCGCGCAGGCGAGACCGTTGATGCGCCGATCAAGGTGACCACCGAGGAGGAGAGCGCACTTGTGAAAACGCTCTGCCGCTTCGGAGAGCGTGTCACGGCGGCAATCGCCGATTACGAGCCGAGCTACGTCACGCGCTTTATCCTGGACGTTGCAACGGCGTTCAATCGCTTCTACCACAACTGCCCGATCCTCTCGGCAGAGGATCCCGCAATCCGCGCCTCGCGCGTGCGCCTGACCGAGGCAACCAGAACCGTGCTCGGAAATGCGTTTGACCTGATCTGTCTGAAAAAGACCGAAAAGGTTTGATTTTTGCTTGATTTTTATATTACGAAAGGATTTGATAGAGTATGTCCGGACATAGCAAATGGGCGAATATTAAACACAAAAAGGAAAAGACCGATGCCGCAAGAGGCAAAATTTTTACCAAGATCGGAAAAGAGATCACCGTTGCCGTAAAAGAGGGCGGCGGAGACCCCGTTTCCAACTCCAAGCTGCGTGACCTGATCCAGAAGGCAAAGGCAAACAACGTTCCCAACGATAACATTGAGCGTTGCATCAAAAAGGCAATGGGCGCTACCTCGGAGACCTATGAGGAGGTTTCCTACGAGGGCTACGGTCCCGCAGGCATCGCCGTGATCGTTAACGCCACCACCGACAACCGCAACCGTACCGCAGGTAATATCCGCGCGTATTTCTCCAAGTATCACGGTAACATGGGTCAAACCGGCTGCGTGAGCTATCTGTTTACCGACGTTGGTGAGATCGTAATCAACAACGAGGACGGCGACGTGAACGAGGATCAGCTGATGGAGACCGCACTTGAGGCGGGCGCATCGGATTTCAAGGCGGACGGCGAGGTGTTTGTTGTTACTACCGAGCCCGATGACGTTTACGCTATCCAGGAGGCACTGAAGGACGCAGGATACGAGATTTTGTCGGCTGAAAAGACCAAGCAGGCATCCAACTACGTTACGCTCGAGAGCGAGGACGAAATTAAGTTTATGACGCTCCTCATTGAAAAGCTTGAGGATGACGACGACGTTATGGACGTTTTCCACAACTGGGAAAACTGCGGCGAATAATCCAACGCGAAAAAGGGGGTGAGTCAAATGCAAAAAATGCATTTGACTCACCCCCG
>CAJKPX010000054.1 GCA_905201895.1 uncultured Eubacteriales bacterium
AATGCCTCTCGGCTCGCCGACACTCTTGCGTCGACCTTTCTATTATACCACTTTCCCCTCCGCTTGTCAATACCTTTTTCAAAACTTTTTCAAAAAGTTTTTCACGGTTGCCTGCGGTGAGTTCGCGGTGTCTGCTCTCCCTTTTGGGTGAGCCTGTACATTATACTACTTTTGATTCGATTTGTCAAGCGTTTTTTCAAAAAATTTCAAAAAAAATTGCGTGTTTATTTCGTTTTTACAGTGGCATAATAAACAAAAACGGAAGCGTCAAGAAAGGAGGCGACGCAATGCTCACCATTCTGATTCGCACGCTCATCATTTATCTGGTTCTGATTGTTGTGATGCGCATTATGGGCAAGCGTCAGATCGGCGAACTGGAGCTGACCGACCTTGTGACCACGCTGTTCATCTCCGAAATTGCCTCCCTCCCGATCACGAGTCCCGACATCCCGCTCTCGCACGCCGTGGTGCCGATGCTGGTGCTGCTCGTGCTCGAAATTCTCTCCTCGGTGATCCTGCTTTATTTTCCGCGTTTGAAAAATCTCGTGTCGGCGCGCCCGACCGTGATCATTCACAACGGCAAGCTACGGCAGAGTGCGCTGCGAGATCTGCGCTTTTCGCTCGACGAGCTGATGAGCGAGGTGCGCCAGCAGGGACTGACCGATCTGGGGCAGGTGGAATATGCCATTCTGGAGAAGAACGGCAACCTGACCGTGATCCCCAAGCCCGCCTTTGCGCCCCCCACCGCCGCCGATCTCGGGGTGAAGCCTGCGGACACGGGACTGATGCACATTGTATTCAGCAACAACACTTGTAGTCGCGTCGGGCTCTCGCTCATCGGACGCGATCGCGCGTGGCTCGAGAAAGAGCTAAAAAAAAGAAAGCTCGACCCCGCAGCGCTCTTTTGCGTGACGGCAAATGAGAACGGTGAGCTGTTTTGGATCGCAAAGGAGGATGGAACGTGAGGGCGGTTTGGTTATCGCTTGCGCTGCTCGTGGTGCTGATCGCGGGCGTGATCTGGAACTATATATATATAAATGATGTTTTTGCGTCGATGAACGCCTCGCTCGATGCGATCCCAGACCTTTCCGACGAGGGCTGTGAGTCTGCCTGCGAGAGACTGGGCGAGCAATGGAAAAAGCACACCGACAGGGTTGGACTGTCGGTGTGCTTCGGAGTGCTTGATCGGGTAAGCGAGCAGGTTGAGCTGCTTCACGCCTGTGCCGCCTGCGGTGACCGCTACGGATTCGAGTCGGCGCGCACACTGCTGCGCGATGCGCTGGAGGACATGCGTCGGCTGGAACGCATCTCGATCGGCAATTTATTCTGACGCTTTTTCGCGAACCAATCGGTATAGGGCGTGATATCGGGCTCACCGTAGAGCGCCTCGTAATCCTGTCCGAGGAAGCAGCCAAAGGTTGCAGCCACCGCAAAGCCCTCGGCTTGGTAGGCATCCAGGTCGGCATACACCGACGCGCGATCAACGTCAAGCACACGGGGCGGCTTTTTCCAGCGCGAAAAGAGCGAATTGTCGAGCCAATATTCCAGCGCCTTCGCGCCCTCGCGCCCAAAGGCGTCAAGCAGGGGGCGCATCATGCACGCCTCGCGCTCTGCGATCTGCGTATCGTGGGCGGGGTCGGTGCGGCATATGTGTCGCTCCATCGGAGCAAATTCGAGGAAAACTCCCTCGTGGGGCTGCACCTTCTGCGGCACGTCCAGGCAATCAAGATAAGCAAGATACGCCAGCCTTGCCTGCGGGCGGGACTTGCGAAGCTCCTCCAGGACGCGGTTGAGAACGATCAGCTGCTGCTCGGTTGCGCTGTATTGGCGGCATTCGGGGCAACGGCAGGTGCGTCCGCGCGTGTCATCCATCCAAAAATAGTAATCGGGACGGCTGCGGTAAAGTCGGCTTGCGAGCTTGGCGGCATTTTGAGCGTAGAGCTCGAGCGCCTCGGGGTTGCTCACGCAGAAATTGGCATCTGCTGTGCGCTCGCCCTCCTCGTTCATGCGGAAATATTCGGGATGCTCCGCAAAGAGAGCTCGCGGCAGCAGATAGCTCGCCGTGTGCATTTCGTATTCGATCTCGAGCCCACGCTCGGCGGCGTAGTCGAGAAGCGCTCTGAATTCTCCGTCCTCCAGCGCGTCCACAAGGCGTGCCAGCGATTCCGCCGCGGTATGACCACCCGTGGGATGCAGACCGAGAATATCCACCCCTGCATCGACCATGCGGTCGATCCAACGGCGATCCAGCTCCTCGGTGTGGATCAGAATTTCGCTTTTCATCCTTTTCACAGAAATCCCCCTCCCAAATTTTTCAATCGTCCTTGCGCTCGGTCGCGTCGGCGGAGGATGCCCGTCTCTTGCGGCGGATCAGCCGCGCGATGGCACGCGGGAGCGCCGTGACGGCAAGACCGATCCGATAGCTCTCGGACCTGCCGATCTCCTCGAGCGCATCCGTGAGAATGCGGCATTGCTCGGCGTAGTGGTAAGACTCGCCACCGTACTGTACGTTTTGCATACGGTCGAAGATGCCGCGCGAATGGAATTCGGTGGCAAGATTTGCGGCGATCTCAAGCGGTGTGCGCTGATAGAGCGGCAGCGAATCGCCCTGCGGCTTCATTGTTTCCGCAAAGATATGATCCCAGATCGCGCCCAGGTCGCTGCCGCAAATCCGCTCGGCGCTCTCGCGCGCCTCGCGCCCCATGCGTTTCTTTTTCTCCTCGTCCGAGAAGATCGAGATGATGGCGTCGGCTGCCGCGCGACGGTCTCCCTGCGGGATCACCGCCATACCGCAGCTCTCGCGCGTGATATCGAGATTGGGCAGCTCGTAGCAAACCATCGGTAGCCCGCAGATTTTGCTCTCCATAAGCGCCAGACCAAAGCCCTCATAGCGGCTGGTGCTCAGCAGCAGGTCGGCGTTCTGATAGCAGGGCAGGACGTTGGAGGTGAAGCCCGCAAGATTGATAAAGGACTCCAGCCCATTCTCCTTCACGTAGTCCTCGATCAGCTCCACGTATTCCTTGTAGTCTCCCTTGCCAACGATCGTGAGCGTGGCGTCGGGAATCCTCTCGCGCACAAGCTCGGCGATCTTGATGGCGTCGAGCACCTGCTTTTCGGGGCTGATACGGCAAACCATCACCATGCGGTGCCCCGAAAGATCGGAGCCCTTGACAGACAGCGGCAGCCAAACGGGATTGACGGTTTTGATCGCGCGGATGCCGTGCGCCTGCCACCACGCCGTGTCGACGTCGGTGAGCGTAACGATCGAGTCGGCAAAGAGATAGAGCTTGGCGAGCGCGGTGTTTCGGTAGGCGTAGATGCCCTCCTGCGCGATCGCGTCGCAGCAGAACAGATTGTGCGTGTGCACCGTCAGGGCAACGCCGCAGCTCTTGACCGTCATGCCGTCCACAAGGAGATAGGGGCTGATCCATGCGTTGTAGACCATGATATCAATGCCGCTCTCGAGAATCGCCTGACGGAAGCCGCGGATGCGCGCCTCGAGCGCGTCGAAGCCCTGCTTCTTCATGTCGGGAATTTTGATGCGGCGCACCGAGACGGGAACGGGATAGTCCTCCTCGCTCGGCTCCTCGTCGGTGAAGATCACAACCTCATAGCCGCGCTTGACCCAGATATCCGAGAGCGAGCTGATTACATTTTCCACGCCGCCGTTATACATGCGGAAATAGTAAACGCCGATGCGCTTGACGGGACGGCGCTCGGTTTGGAACAGACCAAGCGAGGCACATTCCTCGGCAACCAGGTCCTCGGCAACGGCTGCGTTGCGGTAGGTGTAATCCGAAATTGCAAGGATAAAATCCTCCACCGAGCAGTATTTTTTCGCCTCCTCGAGGAAGGTTTCCTTCTGCTCGGGCAGAATGCGATGTAAAAAGAGCGACGCCAGGTTATCGAGCATCTGCCGTTTGATGCGTCCAACCGCCTCGCGGCAGAGCGCATAGGTTCCAAGCTCGCGCGTGAGCCGCTCGAGATAGTTATAAACGAAGGCGCACTTGATCCATGCGCGAAGCTGGCGTTCGGTGATGAGCGTGCGCGTGGAGATGCCGCAGCCGAAACGGTAGATATAGAGCTTTTTGGGCAAATACGCATAGGAGCGCGCGTTGTGCTGAACGAGGAAGGAGAACAGAACGTCCTCGGCGAAATTGAGATACTCGTCGGGCACGTAGGCATTTACTCGCTTGAGCAGCTCGGCGCGATAGATTTTGTTCCAGACCGTGAAATTGACGCGATGCTCCATCTCGTCGTCGAGCAGACCGCAGGGTGACTCGGTGCGGATGCGCTCGGAGCTCGATTTGAGGTACTCCAAAAAGCCCTGTCCGCGTGCCTCGGTCTCCTCGCTATCGTCATCGGTGAGAATTTCGGTATCAAACTGAAGCAGGTCAACGCCCTCGCGCTCAATCGCGGCAAGCGCCGACGCGCAGGCGTCGGGGGCATACATATCGTCGCCGTCGAGGAACATGACGTAGTCGCCCGTTGCCTCCTCCACGCCTCTTTTGCGTGCCATCATGGCGCCGCGGTTCTCGGGCTGACGGATCACGCGCACGCGTGCATCACGCTCGGCAAATCCGCGCAGGATCGCGGGGGTGGAGTCGGTACTGCAATCGTCGATCACAAGAACCTCCAGCTCCCTCCACGTTTGCGCCAGCACGCTCTCGAGCGTTTCGGCAATATATTGCTCCACGTTGTACGCGGCAATCACGATACTGATCTTGCTCATTCGGTTTCTCCTTTTCAGACAGAAATCAAAAAATCCTCTTGTTCGACCTATTATAACACAAACCGTTCATAAAGTCAACAATATTCACACAATCCTCCGCTTCCCGACACAGAGAGTTCGGTATGTAAATGCAGGGAGTGCGCGCAGAGACCGACAAGAAAGACAAAAGATGCCGCAAATGGAAACGACCGTTTTTTGTTGGCACCCGATCATGCCAAACAGCGGTCCTTTCCCGACAGGGATTTTTTCTGAATTTTACGAAATATGTTTACAAACCGAAAAAAATGTGCTATAATGATTATGCCAAACAATCTTAATATTCATAGTTATAGGTCTTTTTTTCGTTATGGGATAGCTATAGCTTTTTTTGCTGTAAAATTAAGCAAATACGTTTTGGTAAAAACGCGACTCCTGCTTAATTTTATAGCGAACCTATACTATTGAGAGATTGTTTGGCGACAATTGGAGTTTGCGTTTTTCGGTGCGTCGACTTCGGTTGGCGCACTTTTTGTTTTTGAATGGGGGATATATGGACAAAAACAACCAGAAAAGGGTAATTGATATGACAAATACGGAGCTTACACCCGGAAAGCCTGCCGTTTGCCTTGGCAACGGTGAGCAGGGCTTTGAGTGTTGCTGCGACGAATGCGACCACTATTTGCTCTGTTTCCCTGAATTTGATCCCAAAAGCAGAGCAGAAGGCATTTCGTAACCGTATAAAAAAGGGTGGTCACAAATGCAACGCATTTGGTCGACACACCCTTTTTCTGTCAATCGTAAGTCACGCCCATGAGGAAAACCGTTTCCCGATCAGGCGAACACGCCTGCCCCGTCGAGTCTGGCGAGAATGTCGGCGTGGATCTCCTCCACACCGCGCGCGGCGTTGACGATGCACACGTTTTCTCCATCGCCCAGAGACTCAAAAACGCTGAAGAAGCGCTCGCGCACGCGCGTGAGCCGCTCGACGCTTTCGTAGATTTCGTGCGTCATCCGTCCGCCGTCGATGCGCTCCATGCTCTGCTCGGGCGTCAGGTCAAGAAAGACGCAAACGTCGGGACGTCGGATCGCCGGGCAGTTGAGGTTCATGTCGCGCACCCAATCGCCCTCGATCTCGCTCCCCTGGTAGGCAAGTGAGGAATAATAATAGCGGTCGCAGATCACGTCCACTCCCTCGGCAAGCATCCGCTCGATGCCGCTCACGGGGTTGACGTTGTGAAAGATGCGGTCAAGCACAAAAAGCGCCGCCATTTCACAGGGCGTTCTCTGTGCCACCCCTCCGAGCGCGTCGCGCAAAAGTCCGCCGCTGACCGAGGCGGTCGGCTCGGCGGTTCTCCAAACGCGTCTGCCACGCTCGCGCAGCGCGCGCTCCAAAAGGTCGATCTGCGTGGTTTTGCCCGCGCCGTCGATCCCCTCAAACACGATAAATCTGCCGCGTGCCTTGTTTTCTTCGCTTATCGTTTGCATGTCTGTCTCCTTATCTTTTCGGCTTTCCCCTCTGTCGCTTTGGAAAAGTTTTCGCCCGCCTTTTTCAAAAGGCGGCGCGGGTGGAGGCTGCGTAAGCCTCCTCGCCGTCCGCAGACGGCGAAATCGCCTCTCTTCGGCGCTTTTCTTTTTGCCAAGCTTTTTCTTTTGCGCCTTTTTCGCCAAAAGAAAAAGCGGAACAAACAAGTTTCTACAAATGAAAACCACGCCCCGCAGGATGACGTTAGTTCTTCTCTCTCCCCCGCTCATCAAGACGCGCCTTGACAGCGTTGATCTCCGACGCAAGACGCGAAAGCTCCTGCGCCACAGGGTCGGGAATGTGCACCTGGTCGAGGTCGTTGCGCACGCGCACGCCGTCGCGCCGCACCACCTTGGCGGGAATGCCCACCGCCGTGCTGTTCTCGGGCACCGCATGAAGCACCACCGCGTTTGCCGCAATCTTGCTGTTCGAGCCGATGAGAACGGGTCCGAGCACCTTCGCGCCCGCGCCCACCATCACGTTGTCGCCCAGCGTGGGGTGACGCTTGCCTACGTCCTTGCCCGTGCCACCCAGGGTCACACCCTGATAAATGGTGCAGTTGTCGCCGATCTCGGCGGTTTCACCGATCACAACGCCCATGCCGTGGTCGATGAAAAAGCCCTTGCCGATCTTTGCCGCGGGGTGAATTTCAATGCCCGTGACAAATCGGGACGCCTGGCTGACCGCGCGCGCACCGAAATAGTGCCCCTTTTGGTAAAGCCCGTGCGCCACGCGATGCGCCATGATGGCGTGAACGCCCGAATAAAGCAGGAGCACCTCGGCAGTGCTGCGTGCGGCGGGGTCGCGCTCCTTGACGGTTTGCACCGTCTCGCGCACCTCGCTCTCGGCATTGTGAATCGCCTTTGCGATCCTGTGCTCTGCCGTTTGTATTTTTTCTTTGATCTGCCTGATAATCGTGGGTTGGGGTTTCATGCGTGTTCCTCCGCAAAGAGTGTCTATTCATATTATACACAACAAACGCGCGTTTGTAAATAGCTTTCCCAAAACTTTCCGCTCTCATCATCCGAAAAGAATTTCTTTCTGCCGACCTTGACTTTTTCCGCGGTATGTGCTATCATAGTCTTACCGAAAAAATTTATCCTGGAGGTTCTCCCATGATCCGCATCTCGGTTGATTTTGATAAACGCATTGGCGCGGTCAAGCCGATGCACGCCGTCAACAACGGACCCGTCTACAAATTCGCGGCAGATCAGCGCATCACAAACATTGATGCCTTCCGCGAGGCGGGCATTCCCTATGCACGCAATCATGACGCATCCTTTCTTGCCACATACGGCGGTGAGCATACAGTGGACGTGCACGCGATCTTCCCCAATTTCGACGCCGACCCCAACGATCCCGCATCCTATGATTTTCCCATAACCGATGAATATATTAAGGTCTGTGAATACGCGGGAGTGCGCACCTACTACCGCCTCGGCTCCAAGATCGAGCACAACGTCAAAAAATACGGCACACTGCCCCCAAAGGACTTTCACAAATGGGCGGTCATCTGCGAGCATATCATCCGCCACTACACCGAGGGTTGGGCAGACGGCTTCCACTATGATATCACATATTGGGAGATCTGGAATGAACCGGATCTCGACCCTGACGATTCGACGCACAAGCGCTGCTGGGGCGGCACAAAGGCACAGTTCTTTGAGCTTTATCATGTCGCCGCAACCCATCTCAAGGCATGCTTCCCTCACCTCAAGATCGGAGGTCCTGCGCTCGCGCACAGCCTTGTTTGGGCAGAGGAGTTTTTGGCACAGCTCCGCGCCCCGCTCGATTTCTTCTCCTGGCACATCTACGCAAAGGATCCTCGGCGCATTACCGCAAGAGCCGAAAAAGTGCGCGCTCTGCTCGATCAATACGGATTTTCCGATACCGAGTCGATCCTCAACGAGTGGAACTACGTGCGCGGCTGGACCGGCGACGATTGGCTCTATTCGCTCAAGGCAGAAAAAAGCCTCAAGGGTGCGGCATTCATTGCCGGCACCATGTGCGAATGCCAGCGCGGAACAGTTGACCTGCTCATGTACTACGACGCGCGCCCCTGCGGCATGAACGGGATGTTCTCCACCGACTACGTGTGTGAAAAGCTCAAGGGCTACTACCCCTTCTATATGTTCAACACGCTCTACAAGCTCGGCACCTCGGTGGAATCGACCTCCGACAGTGAATACGCCTATGTCACCGCCGCATCAAACGAAAGCGAGGCGGCTTTGATGCTCACACACTATGCCGACGACGACGATCACGCGGCAGAGGATTTTCTCCTTGATCTGCGCGGCTTCGCCTCCGAGAGAGGCGTGGAGCTGGAGCTCTTTGTCCTCGATGAGAGCAACGATCTCACCCCTGCGGGCAAGCTGATCTACTACGCGGACCGCATCGCTCCCACCCTCACCCTGCCCAACTTCACCTCCTATCTCATCAAGCTCAAAAAGCTCTGATCGCGCGGATCGGGAGATTTCCACACCGCTTTTCCCCATTTCGGTTTTCCACAGCTCTGTGGAAAACTCTTGTGGGAAAGTGCCACTCGGACAAAAAGACAGCCAAAATTCGACTTTTTGCGTCTTTTCTTGCTCAATTTCGCATTTTTTGGTCTTTTTTTCTGTGTAAAACCGCGCCGATCCTGTGGAAAACCTTGTGGGAACTGTGGAAAAGTTGTGAGAAAAACGCCAAAACCGCCCCAAGCACTCCCCCGCGCACCCCATTTTTTTGCTCGCGTGCGGTGCAAAGTACGCGCAATATCTTGACAAAGCACCCAAAATCAACTATAATATAGAGAAGAAGCGATTTTCAAAGAGAGAGGTACCCTATTATGAAGGCAGTTATCACCGTTACAGGAAAAGACACCGTTGGCATCATCGCCGACGTGGCAGGCATTTGCGCAAAGTATGATGCGAATATTCTCGACATCACCCAGAGCGTTCTGGGCGAGTATTTCGCCATGATTATGCTCGCGGACATTCAAAAGCTGAGCATTGATTTCGCACAGTTCGTCGATCTGCTCGCACAGCTCGGCACCGATCGCGGTCTTGTGATCCACGCAATGCACGAGGACATCTTCAACACGATGCACCACATCTGAGGAGGACCTGCCGCTATGATCAACACCCAGGACATTCTGGAAACAATCAACATGATCCGCGAGGAGTGCCTCGATATTCGCACCATCACCATGGGCATCTCGCTCTGGGATTGCGTGAGCGATGATACCGACCGCCTCTGCGCAAAAATCTACAATAAAATCACAAAAAAAGCCGAGCGTCTCGTGCAAACGGGCGCCGATATCGAGAAGATGTACGGCATCCCGATCGTTAACAAACGCGTTTCGGTCACCCCGATCTCGCTCATTGGCGGTGCCGCCTCTCCCGAGGACTATATCAAGATCGCTCGCACACTCCAGCGCGCGGCAGACACACTCGGCATCAACTTTATCGGCGGTTTCTCGGCGCTCGTGCAAAAGGGCATGACCCCCGGCGCGCGCAACCTGATCGCAACCCTGCCCGAGTCGCTTGCCGAAACGCAGAACGTTTGCTCGTCGATCAACGTTGCCTCCACCAAGGCGGGCATCAATATGGACGCCATTGCCCTGATGGGCTCCGCGATCAAGCGCGCCGCATATCTCACGCGTGACAACAACTCGATCGGCTGCGCAAAGCTCGTGGTGTTCGCAAACGTCCCCGAGGACAACCCCTTTATGGCAGGCGCATTCTGCGGCGTTGGTGAGCCCGACACCGTGATTAACGTCGGCGTGAGCGGCCCCGGTGTGGTGGCATCCGCCATTCGACGCGCGGGAGACTGCGACCTCTCCGAGCTTGCCGACATCATCAAAAAGACGGCATTCAAGATCACCCGCGTTGGTCAGCTGGTGGCAAACGAGGCGGCAAAGCGTCTCGATACCCCCTTTGGTATCGTCGACCTTTCGCTCGCGCCCACTCCCGCTGTGGGCGACTCGGTGGCATACATCCTTGAGGAAATGGGTCTTGAGTCCTGCGGTGCGCACGGCACCACGGCGGCGCTCGCCATGCTCAACGATGCAGTCAAGAAGGGCGGCGTGATGGCGTCCTCCCACGTTGGCGGTCTCTCGGGCGCATTCATCCCCGTTTCCGAGGATGCAGGCATGATCGCGGCGGCAGAGCGCGGCGCGCTCACCATCGAAAAGCTCGAAGCCATGACGGCGGTCTGCTCGGTGGGTCTGGACATGATCGCGGTCCCCGGCGACACCCCCGAGGCTGTGATCAACGGCATTATCGCCGACGAGATCTCGATCGGCGTGGTCAACAACAAGACCACTGCGGTTCGCATTATCCCTGCCTACGGCAAGAAGGCAGGCGAGAGCGTCTCCTTCGGCGGTCTGCTCGGCACCGCTCCCATCATGCCCCTCAACACCTATTCTCCCGCTCGCTTCATCGCACGCGGCGGCAGAATCCCCGCTCCTATCCATAGTCTTAAAAATTGATATTTTTTCGCAGGGGGAACTTCTCGAGAGAAGTTCCCCCTGCACCCCTTCAAGAGCTTTCCCAAAGATGTATCAAGGCGTCAAGGGGAAGTTTTCTGACTCAAGATACAGGTACTGCCGATAGGCGTCGCGACATCAGGCACTTTTGTCCCGCGTCGGCTGTTCGCCCCCCTCCCTGCACCCCCTCCCACTTCAAGAACTTTCCCGAAGAAGGGGTTCACGGTCAGGGGGTGTTTTTCATTTCATCACCATATTTCACATTTTCTTTCCGGTAGTCATTCTTTATTCTTGTAGGGACAGGCGCAATGCTCGCAAAGCGACATTGCCATGGAGCGAAGCAGAATGTGATCCCAGACGGTCCATTTATAACGGCGGAAGACAAGCCCCCGCCCTACAAAGGTTTCAAGATTCTTCGCACGCTTCGCGGCTCAGAATGACTCTGGTGGGTAACAAAAATGAAGTAAAATGCTCAAATGAGCAAAAAAACATTCTTCGCACCATCATGACTCTCGCGCACCCTTTCCCCGGGTCATCCTGAGCCACGCAGTGTGCGAAGGATCTGGATTCTTTTGTGGAATCATGGCAATGCTTGGAAAACAACATTGCCATGGAGCAAAGCGGAATGTGATACTCTGACGGTCTAATTTTTTTAATGTGATCAGACATTATGTCAACCTTTTTCCAAAGTCATTCTTGAGCGAAAAAGCGCAAGCGTTTTAGGTTCAGAATGACCTCGGAAAAAAGGAGCATGAGAGATAAACGATAACATGCGCAAATGCGGTCATTTGTGTGGTATTTTGAAAAAAAGGAGGTCATCAATGAAACGAATACACTACGGAATCAAGGGAATGAGCTGTGCGGCGTGCGTGGCGCACGTGGAGCGTGCGGTGCGCGGCGTTGTGGGTGAGAAGGGTGAGATCACGGTCTCGCTTCTGACCAATTCGGTCTTGATCCTGCTCGACGGCGACCCGACTGATGCCGAGCTCGAGGTGCTGGGCGAGCGACTTGGAGCTTCGGTGCGTGCGGCGGGATATGCCCTGCTCACCGAGCCCGTGTCGCCCGAAAAAACCAGCGGCGAGCGCAAAAAGCGCCTCGTTGCGCTCATTCTTTCGGCAATTTTCACGCTCGGCGTGATGTATCTCTCCATGGGTGGCATGGTTGGGCTCCCGATCCCCACAGCACTCACGGGGACCGATGGCGCACTCCCCATGGCAATCGCACAGCTTCTTCTGACTCTCCCCGTTATCATTCTGAATTTCAAATTTTTCCGCAGCGGCTTTTTGGCTCTCCTGCACCGCGCACCCAATATGGATTCGCTCATTGCGGTCGGATCGGGTGCCGCGCTTGTGTACGGTCTCTTTGCGATCCTCTCCCTGATCGGTGCGGAGGGAAACGCCGACGTGATCCACTCATGGATGCACGATCTCTATTTTGAGTCGGCGGCAATGATCCTCACGCTGGTATCTCTGGGCAAGCTGCTCGAATCGGGTGCCAAGGACAAGGCGTCCGACGCCGTTCGCTCGCTTGCCACCCTTGCACCGAAATATGCAACCGTCCTGCGCGACGGTGCCGAGCTCTCGCTCCCCGTGGATCAGATCGCCGTTGGAGATATTCTGCTGATCCGCACGGGTGAGCTGATCCCGATCGACGGCGAGGTGATTGCGGGATCGGGCAGCACCGACGAATCGGCTCTCACGGGCGAGAGCATGCCCGTGGAAAAGGAGGTCGGCTCCCCCGTTCGTGCCGCCTGCGTGCTCATGACGGGCGCTCTGACCGTCCGCGCGACCGGTGTTGGAGATCAGACCTCTCTCTCACGCATCATCCGTCTTTTGGAGGACACCGCCGCATCCAAGGCACCGATCGCACGCATTGCCGATCGCGTGAGCGCGGTTTTCGTGCCCTCTGTGATGGCGATTTCGGCACTCACGCTGATTATCTGGCTCGCTGCCACGAAAAATGCCGAGCAGGCGCTGCGATCTGCCATTTCGGTGCTTGTTATCTCCTGCCCCTGTGCGCTCGGGCTTGCCACTCCAACCGCCATCACGGTTGGGGTCGGACGTGCCGCGCGGAACGGAATTCTGTTCCGCAACGCCGAGTCGCTTGAAAAGCTCTGCTCGATCAAAACCGCCGTGTTTGACAAAACCGGCACCGTGACCGAGGGCAACCCCGAGCTCACCGCGCTGATTACCTACGGCGAGGACCCCGACCGCGTGCTTGCCTATGCCGCCGCCGTGGAGCGACTTTCCTCGCATCCTCTCGCCCCCGCCGTTGTGCGTGCCGCCGAGTCTGCACGCCCGACCGATGGCTGTGGGGACGCCTGCGATCCGACCAAAACGAATTCGTCCGCTCCCCTCTCCCCTGCCGCCCTCTATCCGATCGGTTGCGAGGACGTGACCGATTTTGAGACCCTTGTTGGTCGCGGTGCGATCGGCAGGATAGAAGAGCTGACCTGCTACGTTGGAAAGCCCGACGCCGCATTTCGCGAACGGGTAAGCAAAAACGAAAAAAAGACGCCCTCTGCAATCGGGTTTTCAGGTACCGTTTTGCAAAAAGACGACACGTCCTCGATATTTGAAGATTTTGCGGCTCTGGAGGCTTGCGGAAAAACCGCCGTTTTGGTCAGCTTCAACGGCACCCCCGTTGGTCTGTTGGGCATCTCCGATCGCATCCGCTCCGACTCGCGGGAGGCGATTGAAGCGCTGCGCACGCTCGGTGTGCGCTGTTTGATGCTCACGGGTGACAACGAACAAACTGCCGAAGCGGTTGCGCGGCAGGCGGACCTGGACGGCTATCACGCCTCGCTCCTGCCCGAGGATAAGGAGCGTATGGTGCGCGAAATTTCGTCGCATTCTCCCTGCGCGATGATCGGCGACGGCATCAATGACGCCCCCGCGCTTGTGCGCGCCGACGTTGGCATTGCGGTTGGTGCGGGCACCGAGATCGCGATGGACTGCGCCGACGTGGTGCTCTCGGGCTCCTCGCTCACGGGTGTTTCGCAGGCATTTGGTATCAGCCGCGCCACCATTCGCATCATCAAGCAAAATCTCTTTTGGGCGCTTTTCTACAACGCCGTTTGTATTCCCGTTGCGGCAGGTGCCTTCTATCCCCTGCTCGGCTGGCAGCTCAGCCCCATGCTTGCCTCTGCCGCGATGAGCTGCTCGTCGGTATTCGTTGTGCTCAACGCTCTGCGTCTGCGCCGCCTGCGGATTCTTCCGAAAACGCACACACGCGCCGCATTTTCGCACCCGTCCGCGCAAAAAACGGCAGACCCGATCGCACAAAATTCCACCGCCCCCACCTCGGACCCCATTGCCGATCAACATTCAACTACAAATAAAAAAGGAGATTCTGACATGTTTTTCAAGAAAGAAAAGACCTACGTGATCCACGTTGAGGGCATGATGTGCCCCCGTTGCGTTGCTCACGTCAAAACCGCCCTCGAGGGCGTGAAGGGCGTGAAAAAGGTGGACGTCAGCCTCGACGATAAAACCGCCACCGTCCTCACCACCCTCGACTCCACCCAACCCCTCACCGCCGCCATCGTCGCCGCCGGCTATGAGGTTGTGGAAGGGTGATTGATGGATTTGCAGGGGGAGGGAGCGAAATTTTTGCCAAAAGTTTCGCTCCCTCCCCCTGCACCCCCACCCTCACTTCAAAACCTTTTCGGAAAAAGGAAAAGGTAGTAAGGGGGTGTTTTTTATTTTGAGGCACAGAAATTGTTTTTTGAAGAAAAATGAAAAAAATGACAAAGGCGAGGTTCACCGTGAAGCCTCGCCTCCGTCACCCTCCACGGGTCATTCTGAACCGCGAAGCGTGTGAAGAATCTTGAAACTTCTTCTCATAAAATGCAACACTCCCTTTGGCAAGCCAAGCGCTATTTTTTGTAGATCCCTTCGTCGCTTCGCTCCTCGGTTTTGCTCCGTTCAACACTGCGCAAAACTTCGCATAACGCTGTGCGTTTTATGCTCAGGATGACCCATAGAAGGCGCGTTTTTTGTATGTAGGATAACGCATAGAGGGGCGACTTTGAAAACAACAACGTCTGCGCCTCAAAATAAAAAACACCCCCTTACCACTTTCCCTTTCCTTTGAAAAGTTTTTGAAAGAGGGAGGGGTGCGGGGAGGGAGAAAACTTT